>NZ_MQWC01000004.1:3154667-3454667 GCF_002954405.1 Salinibacter sp. 10B
GACGCAGTCCATTCAGATTGAGAACATTGCTTCTGACTCGGCGGCCGCGGCCTTACAGTTCAATGCATTCGTGACGGCCTCCGATGGGGATAGCACGTCCAAGCTGCTCCGGGCAACGAGAAGAGTAGACGAGTGGCCGCTGCCGGTTGAGACGAGCGGTGAACCCGTTTCTTTCTCCCCGCCTGGACCCAAGTCGCACAGCGACGAGCCCCCGCTTTTTCTCGATGACCCCGTCGCGACTGACACCGCAACCGTCAATCTCGACCAGGTTCGAATGGGCATCTCCGGAGAGCAGATCAATGTGGTGTTGGAGCACGCTCAGCCGGTGGATACGAGCAACTACGCCTTCAGTCTGTCGTTTGACGTCGATCAGGATACCTCTACCGGTGTTGAGTATCAGGTCGTGGGGGCCGACCTTGGATCGGGGGGCATTTTCCTTTCTGAAACCACATCTGACGGGACCGTCACCGAGCTGCCGGTGGCAGTCGATAGCTCAGCCGTACACTTCTCGGTCCCGTTGTCCTTCATTGAAGGAACGCTGCCGATGAACGTAAGCGGTGCTGTCGGCACCTCCGATTATCCGAGTGACTGGTTTCCCAATCAGGGGAGTGCCCCGCTTGGAAGTGTGGAGTGGTTATCGCTGTCTCCCACCTCCGGGTCGTTGGATCCCGGCGTATCCGTGGAAATGGAGGCCACCATGACCACGGATGTGCTTCCTCCTGACACCACCGTTTACGGCGCAGTTCACATTTTGAGCAATGATCCTCTCCAGGAGAGTGTGGAGATTCCGGTTACCCTGCGGGTGAAGGGAGAGGCTGTTTTATCGGCTCGTCGCGACTCCGTGGCGATTGGGCGGGGGCAGGTCGGGACGAATGCATCGGAGGTGCGTCTCGTTTTTGAGAATACGGGAAGTGGGGAGGCTACCGGATTGACACTGACCCTCGACAATCGAGCGGACTACACAATTCTTGACGACACTGGGGAAGAAACGCTCCCCCCAGGAAGCACCCGTACGGCCCGGGTCGCCTTTCATCCTGATGAGGCAGGGACCGGACAGACCGCGGCGGTTACGCTGACATCGCCGGTGGGCACTCAGGCAACGACGGTGCTAACCGGGACGGGGGTCGATGCCCAGGTAACGACGCAGACCGATCGGGAGGCAGCTCCACGAGGAGAGCCGATCGGAATCTCCGTCACCCCGCAAGGTCCGTTCGAGCCCACGAGGCGTCGCCTCTACGCCCGTCAGGGGGGAGGGCAAGAGTATCAAGTGCAGACGGATTCGTCTCAGATTGCCGAGGCGCTCGTGACGAGGCAGGGAGTGGACTACTACGTGGTTCTCCAGGAGGGCGATTTTTCGGTTGTGGTGCCGGGAGGAACGGAGGCGGCCGCTCAGGACGATCCGTTTCACATGCCCGTCTCCTTCACGGAGTGGGCAGCCCCCTTTCAGATGCAGCCGCAGGCCTACCGGATGGTATCGGTGCCGGCGCGTCCGGCAGAGGGGATTCGGTCGGCTTTAGAGGCGGCCTACGGGGCCTACAACCCTGCCGAATGGCGACTGATGCGATGGGCACCGAGTGGTCGTGGGGAGGGGGCGGAGGGAGGGTACCGCGAGTATCCGCAGCTCGACTCCCTGCGGCCGGGGCAGGGCCTGTGGTTGATTACGTCGGGCGCCGACAGCCTTGCGGTAGGCGAGGGACGGACGGTCGATGCGTCGAAGCCACAGACGATCGTGCTGGCGCCGGGGTGGACGCAGATTGGGAATCCCTTCGGGTTTGCGGTGCCGTGGTCGGCGGTGCGGGCGGCGTCGGGGATCGACTCGACCCAGGTGGGAGCGCCGGTAGGGTATCGGACGGGGGAGGGCTACCGCTATGGGGAGCCGGTGCTGTCGGCGTGGGAGGGGTACTTTTTGCACAACCGGGGATCTCAACCGGACACGCTGGTTGTGCCGCCAGTGGGGGCCACCACGACCGAGGGCGGCATGCAGCAGACGCGCGGACGGTCGGTGGGCCCGGAGGCGCTGGCGGGCACCGGTCGGCTCGGGGCTCCGGCGCGGCGTCCTTCGCATCAAGGCACTGCCGGACAGGAGGTGTCGAAGCGCGGCACTGGACAACAGGCGTCGGCCAGTGGGTCGCCCTCCGAAGAGGCCTCTACCGGACGGGGGACCGAAGGCAGCGTGTCGCCGAGCGGGCAGGGGGCGTCCGAGCGCGCGGCTCAACGGCCGGGCTATACCCTCCGGATTGGGGCGTGGCCCAGTGGTTCTGGCGGGGGCCGTCCGCATCGGGTATGGCTTGGGCTACGTCCGGAGGCACGGGAAGGCGCGGATGCACTGGATTTTGCGCAGGCCCCGCCGGTCGGACGGTCGGTGCGGCTGAGCGTTAGGGGAGACGAGAGGGACGCCAGTGGGGCGGGGCGGTGGGCCGGGAGCTTCAAGCCGCCGGTAGAGGGAGGCGTCCCGTCGGCCCAGGGGCGGAGCTGGCCTCTGGTTGTAAGCAACCAGGACGAGGAGGCCGCGCAGACGGTTCAGCTCCGAGTGAAGGCCCAAGGCCACTTGCCGGAGGGACAGCGCCGCTACCTGCTGGATCTGGACCGGAAGCGCCGGATGGTGGCTGGCCGAAAGCTAGTGTTGGAGCCAGGGGCGGTGCGGCGTTTGAAGGTGGTGGTCGGGACGGAGGCCTACGCGAGGGACAATAGCGAAGGGATATCGGTGGAGGCGTTCAGCAACGAACTGCGGGGGAACTATCCGAATCCATTTAGGGGAGAGACAACCATCGAGTACGTGTTGGCCGACCCGCAGGAGGTGACGGTTCAGGTGTACAACGTGCTGGGGCAGCGGGTGCGCACGCTGGTCGATGGAAAAAAGAAGGCGGGACGGCACGCGATCCGGTGGGAGGGGAAAAGCCGGTATGGCCATCCGGTCGGGAGCGGGGTGTATTTCTATCGGATCGAGGCGACCGACTTCACCGAGACACGCAAAATGGTGCTGGTCCGGTAAGCACGTTCAGGGCGTGCAGGCGTTCGGGCCGGCACGAGTGGCGTTGCGATCCTGGAGTGCAGCGAGTATCATGAGACGACCTTACCGTGTCTCCCGAACGGACCGGCTGCGGAGGGGCAATGAGGCGCGTTTCGTTCGGGACAGATTGAGTGCCACCACGTCAACTCTCTCAAACCCCATCTTCGATCTCTATGTCCGGAAGCGCCTACGAGACAACCAACAAGTATCTCCAAGATGGCTTTGACACCCTCGGGCTCGATCCGAAGACCGAGCACATGCTGAAGACACCGGCTCGGGAGGTTCGCGTCGAGCTCGTGATCAGGATGGATGACGACTCCGTCGGAAACTTTATTGGCTATCGGGTGCAGCACGACAATGCGCGCGGTCCGTTCAAGGGGGGGCTTCGTTATGCTTCCAGCGTGAACCGAAACGAGGTGCAGTCCCTGGCCAGCCTTATGACCTGGAAGACGGCATTGATTGGGGTGCCGTACGGAGGAGCGAAGGGGGGCATTCAGGTCGATCCGCAGGAACTGAGCACTGGCGAGACTGAACGCCTCACGCGGTGTTTTGTGGAAACGACCCACGAATTTATCGGGCCGACGACGGACATTCCGGCGCCGGATATGAATACGGATGGACAGGTAATGGCGTGGCTCTTTGATGAGTACTCTAATTTCCACGGGTTCGAACCGGCAGTCGTCACGGGAAAACCGGTCGATGTGCATGGCTCGGTTGGGCGCGAGGCGGCCACTGGGCGGGGGTGTATGTTTGCGCTTCGTGAAGTGCTCAACCACGAAGGAAAAAGCATAGAAGGCACAGAGATCGCCATTCAGGGCTTCGGCAACGTGGGAAGCTGGGCCGCGCGACTACTGCACGAGAAGGGGGCCAAGATCACAGCGGTGAGCGACATTACAGGGGGCTACCACGACCCGACGGGGCTCGACATTCCATCTGTTTGGGAGCACGTGGCGGCAGAGGGAACCCTGGAGCGTTTTGACGACGCCCCCTCGATCACGAATGAGGAGCTGATGACTCTCGACTGCGACGTGCTAATGCCGGCGGCGATTGGTGGCGTGCTTACCGAAGAGAACGCCGACGACGTGCAGGCCGATTACGTACTGGAGGCGGCCAACGGCCCAACCACCTATGCGGCCAATCAGATTCTGGAAAATCGGGGCATTACCTGCATTCCTGACATCTTCGCAAACGCAGGTGGAGTGACGGTGAGCTACTTTGAGTGGGCCCAGAACATCCAGCACTTTAGCTGGACCGAGTCGGAGATCAACGAGCAGCTGGAGGAGCGCTTCGTCGATGCACATGCGGCTCTGCGCGACACGATGACGGAGTACGACGTGTCGATGCGGACCGCTGCATTCGTCAACGCCATCGATCAGGTCTGTCACGCCACCGAGATGCGAGGCTTGCAGTAATGAAAGGGAGGATTACGACTGGGCTCTGTGGGCTCGTGCGGATGAGGGGTACGGCCGGTCGTTTTCAACAATCGCGACGGCTTCGATTTCCACCAGCAGTGCCGGCTCGATCAGGCGATTGACTTCTACCATGCTGGTTGCCGGGCGAATGTCCCCAAACACCTCGCCGTGGGCCCTCCCAATCGCGTTCCACTGATCGATATTCACGACGAAGAGTCGGGTGCGCACTACATTTTCAAGTGCTGCCCCAGCTTCTTGAAGGGCCGCGTCGATATTGTTCAGGGCCTGTTTGGTTTGACGGTACGGATCACCGACGCCCACAATATTGCCCTCTTCGTTCGTTGCCGTCGTGCCGGCCACATGCACATGCGATCCGGCGCGTACGGCCCGGGAGTAGCCGACCTGGGCTTCCCACTCGGTGTCACTGGAGATACGTTGGTGCTTCATGATGGGAGACAGTTGTGCTGGAAACGAGCGGAGGGGACCTACACCTGGACGCTGTGCCGGAGTTCGTCGAGCCGGTCCAGGGCCATCTGAATGTCTCGGGCGGCTGTGCGTGGATTAATCGGACAGAGGCGGAGCACCGGACGCCCGTTGAGTGTCGTTTTCGTGAGGAAGATCTGGTCTTCCTCATTAATCGCTGGGGCCAGCCGGCGGTTGAGGGCATCAATTCGAGATTTGTCCCACCCGTCCGGTGCGCACCGAAACGTCACGACGCCCATCTGCGCGGGCGTGACCACCCTCCATTCGGACTGATTGCGGAGAAGTCGTTCGGCCTGCTCGGCCCGTTCGAATCCTTGCTCTACCGCTGCTGCAACGTGTTCACGGCCAAAGACTTTGAGGGTCATCCACAGCTTGAGGGCACGAAAGCTGCGGGTCAGTTGGATGCCGTACGCCGAGAAGTTTACCTCCTCGTCGGCGCCCATCGCATCTTCGAGGTATTCGCCTTCGAGCCGAAAGGCACGGCGCAGGTGAGTCGTGTCCCGTACCAGCACCCCGCCAATCTCGAAGGGTTGAAAGAGCCACTTGTGAGGATCAAGAGTGATCGAGTCCGCGCGATCGAGACCGTTGAGGCGATCCGTCCCGCGCTCGCAGATGGCGGTAGGCGCCCCATACGCCCCGTCCACGTGCAGCCAGAGGTCCTCCGCTTCGGCCCGCTCGGCCAGGGCCGGCAGCGGATCCACGGCGCCCGTGTTGGTGGTCCCTGCGTTGGCGATCACACAGAAAGGGCGGCGGCCGTCGGCGCGGTCGGTCGCAATAGCCTCCGTTAGGGCCTCCACGTCGAGGCGAAACTGGTCGTCGGAGGGGAGGCGGCGCAGTTGCTGAGGCTGAAATCCAAGAAGGCGGAACGCCCGGTCTACCGACGTGTGCGTTTGGTCGGAGCAGTACGCCACCGCATCGTCCAGTACGTCGTCTAGTTGGGCGTGGCGGGCAGCGGCAAGGGCCGTCACGTTTGCCATGGATCCGCCGCTGGTGAACAGCCCGCCTGCGTCGTCCGGTAGGCCGCACATCGACCGGAGCCAGTCGATGGTTATCAGCTCCACCTGAGCCGCCGCAGCCCCCGAGATCCAAGTCCCGGAGAAGATGTTGAAGCCCGATGCTAGGGCATCGGCCATTGTCCCGATGAAGTTGTTTGGGCCCGGCACGAAGCCGAAGAAGCGTGCGTGATCGATTCGTCTCGTGTTGGGCAGGATGTCCTCCTCCACCTGATCGAGCACGGCGTGCGGATCCGCGCCTGTTTCTGGAAGGTCCTCCCGAAGCGCCTCCTCCAGCGCCGCCCGAGAAGGGGAGCGGCCTGTGTTTTCGTCTGTTTCCGCAAAATGATCAACCAGGAGGTCGACGATGCGATAGCCCAGCGACCGCATCTGCTCGCGTGAGAGCTGAAGGCCGTCTCGATCCATGAGTGGAAATGTTTTTGGGAAAAACAGGCGGGCCTGAAACGTACCTGTTTTCCCCAACGGGATCAAGAGGCGTTAGTCCAGCGCGTCCCAGAGTCCGTGCAGATAGCTGGCCCCGAGGGCCCGGTCGTGGAGGCCGTAGCCGGGGCGTCCCGTTTCTCCCCAGATCATGCGGCCGTGGTCGGGGCGGAGCGGCCCGTCGAAGCCAATATCTTTGAGGGCACGCAGAACGGCATGAAAGTCGACGTCGCCTTCCGGATGCGCCGTTTCGTGGAATTGCTTCGGTCCCGTGACCGCCACGTTGCGGGCGTGGACGAAGTGGATACGGTCGTTCAGTCGACGGACGATGGTTGGGAGGTCCTGCGAGGGATCCGCTCCGAGGGAGCCCGTGCAGAGGGTCACGCCGTTTGCGGGGCTGTCCACGAGCTCCGTAAGTCGCTGAAGGGCGTCCCCGCTCGTGACGATGCGGGGCAGGCCGAAGAGGGACCAGGGGGGATCGTCCGGGTGGATGGCGAGCGGGACGCCCACACGCTCGGCCACCGGCACCACCCGCTCCAAGAAGTAGGCAAGGTTCACCCACAAGTCCTCGGCCGACACATCGTCGTAGGCGTCCATGAGGGCCCGCAGGTCGGCGGGGTCGTAGGCGGTGGCCCAGCCGGGCAGGCCCGACAGCTCGTCGATGTCGTCGAGTTGCTGGAGCGTGTTGTGATCGTAGCTGAGTGTGGTGGAGCCGTCGGGGAGTGGCGTGTCGGTTGAGGTGCGCGTCCAGTCCACCACCGGCATAAAGTTGTAGCAGACCACGTCGGCCCCGACCGCGGCCACGTGTTCGAGCGACTGACGGAAGGCATCGATGTGGCGGTCGCGTCCCGACCGTCCCAGTTTGATGTCTTCGTGGACGGGGATGCTCTCGATCACAGACAGCTGAAGGTTGGCTGCTTCCACCTGGTCGCGGAGCTGTTTGAGCCGGTCGAGCGGCCACGCGGTGCCCACCGGCACGTCGTAGAGCGCACTGACGATGTTCGTCATGCCAGGGATCTGGCGGATCTTCGTCAGCGACACCGGGTCGTCGGGGCCGTACCAGCGGAACGAGAGGTGCATCGGCAAAGGGAAGGGGCGAGGAGAAGGAACGGGAGGGGAAGGGTCGGCCCACTACCCGCGGACCTCGTCAATGGTGCGGCGGAGGGTGCGGGCATTTTCGGTGAGCTGATCGAAATCTCCCTCGGCAATCGCGTCGTCGTCGAGCAGGGCGCTGCCGATGCCCACCATCGACGCGCCGGCGTTTAGCCATCGATCCACATCCGTGAGGCCTACGCCGCCGGTCGGCATCAGCGTGAGGTGCGGCATCGGGGCTTTGAGGGCACTGACGAACCCTGGCCCGACGGAACTTGCCGGAAAGACCTTCACCACGTCCGCGCCGAGCTCATGGGCACGCTGCACCTCGGTAGGGGTAAACGCGCCGGGAATCGCGGGCACGTCGTAGCGGTGGCACGTCTCAATCATCTCGGCCTTGAGCACCGGACTCACCACGTACTGCGCCCCCGCGCTGATGGCTCGTCGGGCCGTGGGGCCGTCGAGGACGGAGCCTACGCCGATGAGGACGTCCTCATCGGCCGCGTAGGCCGAGGTCGCCTCCTCGATAACGCGCAAGGCGTTCGGCGTCGTCATGGTAATCTCGATGGCTGGAATGCCCCCCGCCCGAATGGCGTCGATGACTCGCATGAGCTTCTGCGCGTCCGCCATGCGGATAATGGCCACGGCGCCCGTATTGCCGAGGGTGTGCACGAGGTCATGTCGGGTCATGGGAGGGTCGGTACAGTTGAGGTCAGTGGGGCCAGATGATTCGTTGCACAGGAGCGTCGCGTACCCCGACGGCTGCCGGTGGACCGTTGTCGATTATCGGAGGGCATCCGGATTCCTGGAAGCCGGACGTCACTCTGTCCCCAGGTTGTAGGTGTCACGCACCAGGCCGATCGCGAGGTCCTCCATGATGTCGTGGGCCTCATCCAATTCGATTTGATGACGGGCGACGAGCGTGGCCACGTAATTGGCGTCGAGGCGGCGGGCGAGGTCGTGCCGGGCGGGGATGGAGAGGAACGCACGGGTATCGTCGTTGAATCCGGCGGTGTTGTAGAAGCCGGCCGTTTCCGTAATTTGGCGACGATAGCGCTTCATGCCCTCGATGCTGTCGAAGAACCACCAGGGGGGACCGATCCGCATCGCCGGGTAATGGCCGGCCAGGGGCGCCAGCTCGCGTCCGTACGACGTCTCGTCGAGGGTAAAGACGACCAGGGAGAAGTCTGGATTGGTGCCGTACGCATTGAGCAGGGCCTTCAGGTTGCGTGTGTATTCGGTGCGCACCGGAATATCGCCCCCGACGTCGGCGCCGAAGCGCTGATACAAGGCCTCGTTGTGGTTGCGGTACGAGCCCGGATGGATCTGCATCACGAGGCCGTCATCCACGCTCATGCGCGCCATTTCCATGAGCATGTGGGCCTCGAACTGGGCCTGGTCGTCCTCGGTGGCCTCTCCCGCCAGCGCCCGCTGGAAGATGCGCTCGGCCGCCCCGTCGGACAGGCGCTCTGTGTGAGGGTTGTAGACGCCGTGGTCCGTGGAGGTGGCCCCCATTTCTTTGAAGTAGGCGCGCCGGTCTTCGAGGGCCTGCACAAACGCCTCATACGAGTCGATGGTCGTGTCGGCGGCGTCGGCGAGGCGATGGAGTTCCTTCTTCCACCCGTCCGCCGCAATCTGGAGGGCGGCGTCGGGGCGGAAGCAGGGCACCACGCGCCCGTCCCAGTCCGACGCACGGAGCGCCTGGTGGTGCTCCAGGGAATCGGACGCGGCGTCCGTGGTCGTGAGAACGTCGATGTCGAACTGGTCGAAGAGCGCCCGCGGGCGAAACTCGGGTTGCTGCAGCTTGGACTGAATCTGGTCGTAGATGTCCATTGCCGTGTCGCCATCCAGCCGTTGACGCACGTCGAAGACGGTGTAGAGCTCGTAGTCGAGCCAGGCGCGGGTCGGGGTGCCGCGGAAGAGGTAGTAGTGTTCGCCAAACGTCTGCCAGATGGTGCGGGGGTTGTCTTCCACCGGCGTGCCGTCCACTGTCGGAATGCCCAGATCCTCCAGCCGAAGGCCCTGCGAGTACAGCATCCGAAAAATGTAGTGGTCCGGCGTGAAGATGAGGGAGGTCGGTTCCGGGAACGGCTCGTTTTCGGCCAGGAGCGCCGGCGGCACGTGGCCATGCGGACACACGAGGGGCAGATCGCGCACCTCGCTGTACAGCATCCGCGCGATGCGGCGAATGGCGGGGTTCGGATCGAAGAAGCGGTCGTCGTGGAGGGTGAGACGAGCCATTGCGGAGGGGGTTGAGCAGAGAGCGGCGAATCCGCGGGCGAGGGACTGTGGCGACCGGACGCCGGGAGGTTAGAAGCCGAAGAGCGACGGGAGCCAGAGACTGATCCAAGGGGCGTAGGTCACGAGGAGTAGCGACACCACCATGGCCGCATACAGGGGAAGCATGGGCCGAATCATTCGGGAGATGGAGGTATTGCCCACGGCGGCGCCCACGAACAGGACGGTCCCGACCGGTGGCGTGCAGAGCCCCACGCACAGGTTGAGCACCAGAATCATCCCGAAGTGGACGGGATCGATGCCGAGGTTGGTGGCGATCGGCAGGAAGAGCGGGGTGAAGATGAGCACCGCAGGCGTCATGTCCATGAACGTCCCCACCACCAGCAGGATGAGGTTCATCAGGAGCAGGATCAGAATCTTGCTCTCGGTGAGGCCCAGGATGCCTTCAGAGATGAGTTGGGGAATATTTTCGAAGGACATCATCCACGAGAGGGCGATCGAGGTCGCGATCAGCAGCATCACGATCGCCGTCGTGTTCACCGTATTGATGAGAATGTCGGGCAGGTCGTCGATTCCGATGGCCCGGTACACGAAGGCGAGGACGAGGGCATAGAGCACGGCCACGGCGGCGGCCTCTGTGGCCGTAAAGATGCCGGCCACAATTCCGCCAATGACGACAACAAGCATGAGCAGGCTGGGCACGGCCTCCAGAAATCGCCAGAAGACCGTCGACAGCGGGAGCCGCTCGGAGGTGGGGTAGTTGGCACGAAACGACCAGTATCCGGCCACGGCCATCAGGCTCAGGCCGACCAGGAGGCCGGGAAGGTAGCCCGCGAGGAAGAGAGCAGCGATGGAGACACCCCCACTCGCGAGCGAGTAGACGATGAGGATGTTGCTGGGGGGGATGAGGAGGCCGGTTGTGGCGGCCGTGGAGTTGACGGCCGCACTGAAGTTTTTGTCGTAGCCCTCGGCTTCCATCTGCGGCGCCATGAAGCCGCCAACTGCCGATGCAGCCGCGGCGGCAGAGCCCGAGATGGCCCCGAAGAGCATGGCAGCCACCACGTTTACGTAGGCGAGCCCCCCGGGAAGCATGCCCACGAGCCCCTTCGCAAAGTCCACGAGGCGGCGCGCCATCCCGCCCTGATTCATGAGCTCCCCCGCGAGGATGAAAAACGGAATGGCCAGCAGTGGGAATGAGTTGAGGCTTGCCGCCATGCGCTGAGCCACGGTGGTGATAACCGGCAGCGGATCAATCCCGACGAGGAGCGCTGCCGTGGTGCTCAGGCCGAGACAAAACGCGACGGGCACCCCAATCGCCAGCGTCACCACGAAGACCAGAAGGAGAATGAGAACCGGAAGAACCTCCATGAGATCAGCCGAGTCGATTGAGCAGGTCGGAGCAAAGGCGGGCTACGCGTTTGGAGGAGTGACCTCTGGGTCGGGATTTTCGCCAGGCAGCGCACGCAGTGCTCGTGCCTCCTCGATTATGTGCACGACACTGTAAAACGCAATGACGAGGCCGGAGAGTGGCACCGCCGCGTAGACGTAGCCGACCAGAATGTTGAGGGACGAGGAGGTCTGTCCCGAAAGAAGCAGGAGGTACACGAGACGAACCCCGCCGGCCCCCATCACGACGACAGCAAAGGTGAAAATGCACACCTCAATGACGATCTGAAGCCGATGGTGCCGGCGTCCCTCCAGCTTTTCGGGTAGAAGTTCAAGGGCAAGGTGGCTGCGCTTCCCCGCAGCGTAACCAGACCCGAGAATGCCAACCCAGATCAAAAGATACCGGGCCAGTTCCTCGGTGAAGCCACTGGGGGCACTAATCACGAAGCGGGTAAAGACCTGCCAGAGAACATTCAGGACGGCCATGCTCATCAACACGACGAGGAGGCCCCTCAGTCCTTGGTCGACCACGTTCGTCACCTGTTCAAGAGTCATCGGACGAGTGTAGATTTCGAATGCGCTGGAAGAGCTCGTAGACGCGGGGCTGATTTTTGCGGTACTGTTCGTAAAGAGGCTGCACGGCCTCGACGAACTTCGACTTGTCCGGGCGGACAATCTCGACCCCTGCTTCCTTCACCACCTTCATTGCCTCCCTTTCGGCCTGGGCCCAGTACGCTTTCTGCTTCTGCAGGGAGGCGTCGGCGGCGGTCTGCACCCACGAGCGTTGCTGTTCGGTGAGATCCTCCCAGGTGTGGGTGCTGATGAGCAGCACGTCCGGGGGAGAGGTGTGTTGGTCGAGAGAGTAATAGTCGACCAGCTCGTAGTGGCGAGTCGAGTGCAAGCTCGGGGGATTGTTCTCGGCCCCTTCCACAACCCCCTGCTGCAGGGCCGTGTAGAGCTCGCCGAAGGAAATCGGAGTGGCCTGAGCCCCAAGCTCCTGCACCATCTGGATCGCCACGGGGCTCTGCTGGACGCGAATCTTAAGGCCCTTCAGATCGGCGGGCTCGCGGATCGGAGTGTCGGCGGTGTAGAAGCTCCGGCTTCCAGCGTCGTAGTACGTGAGGCCTCGAAGCCACACGTCCTGTCCCGACAGCAGGATCTCGCGTCCGATTTCGCCTTCGAGCACGTTGAACCGGTGCTTATCATTTCGGAAGACGTAGGGCAAGCCGAACACCCGATAGTCGCGACTGAACCCTTCAAGGACGGCCGAGGACACCTTGGCCATGTCCAGGCTGCCGATCTGCAGCAGCTCCAGGCATTGCCGCTCGGTGCCCAGCTGCTCGCTTGGATAGATTTCCACGTTCATCTTCCCGTCCGAAAGGCTATCCACCGTGTGGGCGAAGTACCGCATTCCCTTGCTGACGGGGTGGGCCGGGGCCATGCCGTGTCCCAGCCGAAGGGTGGTCGTGTCTGCCTCAGAACCGCATCCCGTGAAAAGCAGAAGCCCGAGGAGAAGGCCCCCGAGGGGCACGGCCGAAAACCGGCGAAGCGACGGTAGCAACGCAGAGTCCATGCGACGACCGCTGGCAATGAGGAGCAAAACGTAGATTGCGTGCCTAGCTTAATCGGTTAAGCCACAGCGCCGCCTAAGATGAAAAGAGTGTCTAGAAAAGTCAACCGAGTGCGGATTGTTGGCACGACTGCGCATATCGGATTCCAACGAGACTCGGGGATTGCAGAGGAGCACGGGGGCGGCCCGTCTCCTTGTGACCATGGCAAACTTGCACATGAAAGGAAGTCTTCTCTTTATGAGTCGTGGCGGCGGACCCGTTGTCGACTCTCCTCACGTCTCCGAGGTGTGGGGATCTTGGGACTGACCATGGTCCTGCGTCCGCCCGTTCCCGACGTTCTTTCGACACGACCCGACACCCACCCATGTCTCTCCAGGATCTTCGTGCCCAGGCCAACGCCCGCTCGCCCGACGAGCTAGTGGAGCATCTCAAGAGCTTTGAGCTCGATCTCGAGTTTACCGCTGGGATCTGGTTCTTTACCCAGGTAGATTCCCGGTTCCACGATCACTACAAGGAGGCCCGTTCCATTGAGGAGCGCCTCGACATTGCAGCGTCGCTGAAGGACTACGGCCTCGTCGGACTTGAGGCACACTACCCGAACGAAATCAACGAGGACAACGTCGAGCTCTGGAAGGATTTTCAGGAGGACACGGGCATTGAGCTCGTGACGACGATCCCCCTTCTTTTCTACGACCAGCAGTTCGAGTTTGGCTCCCTTTCGAATCCAGACGAGGAGGTTCGCCAGAATGCCATCGAGCGGACGAAGCGGACCTTTCGGATCGGGAAAGAGGTGGACACCGACTTTTCCGTGATCTGGCCGGGCATCGACGGGTACGAAAATCCGTTCGGCATCGACCTGGCGGCCATGCGGACCCGCTTCGAGGAGGGGCTGGCCGAGGCCCTGGACGCCGTGCCGGGCACGCGGGTAGCGTTTGAGCCGAAGCCGTACGAGCCGCGCGGACACATTCTCTATGGTCTCACCCCCGAAGGCAACCTTCTCGGCCGCAACGTGGAGGCAATGCTGACGGCTGATGAGAATCGGCGTCTGCTGGACGAGGGGCACAAGCTCGTCTGTATGAACCCGGAGATCGGACACGTGCACATGGGCTACGAGGATCTGCCGTACGCTCTCTCCTGGCCGCTGTCGGAGGGCCGCCTCGCGCACACGCACTGGAATAGCCAGCCGCTCGGCAACTACGACCAGGATCTTAACGTGGGCACCATCTCGCCGGAGCAGATGGAGGCGGGGCTTTACACGCTCAAGATGCACGGCTACGACGGCCGCTTCGGCATCGACATCAACCCGGAGCGCCAGCCGGTGGACGTGGCGCTCAAGATCTCGATGGATGCGTTGCGGGCCGCAAAAGAACGTATCAACGGCCTCGACCACGAGCGCATCATCGAGGCCACGACGAACCCGAGCGAGAATCGAGGCTTCATCGAGGCCTATCTGGCGCGTGAGCGGGCACCGGAAGGGGCGGATCTGCCGGCACTCGACGAGACGCTCCAGACGGCGACGGACCGCACTTCGAGTTAGCCGGATGAGGCTTCTTATTTCGAGGGCGGGCGAAAGGGACGCTTCCTGTTTCGGGAGGGTCCCTTTTGTTGTTCAGATGACACACCCACGCAACGCATCGGTCAGGACATCCCGCTATGCTGAAAGTCGACGATCCGGAAGACATTTTCCGGCTCCCGAAGATTTTCTGTACTCGACCCGATGAACTACTACCATCTTCGAAGGATCGATGTGCATCTGCCGAGCGCGTTCGCACAACGAAGCCTCCTCCGTTTGCTTCCGGCTCGATGCGGGATCTTCTCCGATAGACAAAAGCAACTCCGTCCGATACGGAGCTACTCGTAAAATGCATGATCATTCTGCATCGTTCGTATAAGGAAATGGCTGACCGGTCCTCTCGCGATGTGATGTGGCTTTCGCGGTGGTCTTCAGAGCCGATTTGTAGCTCTCTGTCGCGAAAGTCGCCTCAATCGTTCGGCCGGAAACCCGCTCCTGAGCGGGAGCACCCCTTACAGGGGACTACACATACTTTGCACGATAGCACAGGCCGTTCTAGGAGAGGAGAGGCCGACAGCGCTCCAGGTTTGATTCGGCCCGGTTGCCCTCGGCAGAATCCGGATCAAGTGGACCGACGTGGGGATATGACGGATGCATCCGATCCGCTTCCCCACAACCTTCCGTTGCACACATGAACCAGATTCCGGAGGCCACCCCGGAGATCCAGGAACAGATTCGCCCCGAGGCGGTCGCCAACCGGGTGCAGTCCGTGCGGGAACGCATAGCAAAAGCCTGTGAGCGTGCCGGACGGTCGCCCGACGAGATTACCATCGTTGGCATTTCGAAGACATTTCCCATGCAGGCCGTCGAATCAGGAAAAGCAGCGGGGATTGATCATTTTGGAGAGAATCGGGCACGGCAGTTGCGGGATAAGGCACGGACGCGGCCCGGTCGGTTCAAGGCGGGGGACGTGGTCTGGCACATGGTGGGCCACCTCCAGACGAACAAAGCCAAGTTTGTGGCGCGCCATGCCGACTGGTTCGATGCCCTCGACAGTTTGCATCTGGCTGAGGAGCTCGATGAGCGGGCGGCCAAGAACAATCGCGTGCTTCCCTGTCTTGTACAGGTTAACGTGACGGGCGAGGAGCAGAAGTACGGCCTTGATCCGGCAGAGGTGCACGATGTCCTAGACCAATGTGCACAGTTCGAGTACTTGGCCATCAAAGGCCTTATGGCCATGGCCTCGTTCGTCGACGATTCCGAACAGGTGCGAGACGAATTTCGACGGGTTCGATCGCTTTTTGAGACCTACGATCCGACCGGCAACCCCCGTGTGGAGATGACGGAACTCTCCATTGGCATGAGCAATGATTTCGAGATTGCCGTCGAGGAAGGAAGCACAATGGTACGAATTGGAAGTGCTATCTTTGGGCCGCGCGACTACGATTAACGCCGACTCGAAACAGTGTAGGGCGATTCTGGTGAAAATACGGTAAATCAAGCGACACATCTTGCCCGTAGTTGTTCCCTGAAGTCACGTTTTCTACTCTGTACTCATTCGGGACACGGCGCTTCCGTCCCGACACTCAATGGACCGGGGAGTGCTCCGTGTACTGTCCCACTGATTGATTAATGTCATGAAACTTACGCCACTCGACATTCGGAAACAGGATTTCGACAAGAGCCTCCGTGGCTACAGTCCCGACGAGGTGGAGGCCTTCCTCGACATGGTGGCCTCGCAGTGGGAAGAGATGGAAGATGAGCGGCGGCGCCTGGAGAACAAGGTCCAGGAGCTCGAAAATCAGATGGAGCACTACCAGCGGGTGGAGGAGGCATTGCAGGAGGCCCTCGACCAGACGCGCCGGAATGCCGAGCAACAGTTGGAGAATGCGAAGCAGGAGGCAAAGAACATTGTTCAGGAGGCGAAGACGGAGGCGCAGGAAATCAAGCAGCGGGCGCAGGCGAAGCGCGACCAGTTGGAGGCCGAGGCTCATACCATCCAAAACCGCCGGAACGAGGTAGTGGCCCGGCTCCGGGCATTCCTGCACTCCGAGCTTGAAATCCTGGACGAGTACCAGCAGGATGATCAGACGCGAGAGGAGAGTGCCCCGGAGGCACGCACGGGCACGGGGGAGCGTGCACCGGACGTAAGCACACTAGACGAGCCGGAGGTAGACGAGTCTGCTCCAGGTGAACAGAGTCCCGCCGAGCCGGAGGTGGACACTGCAGCCATCGAGAGCGCGGCGGATGAGATTGCCGACGAAGCGACGAAAGAGGAGGCGCCGGAGCCGGACGTGTCGGCGGAGCCCGAGGTGGAAGACCAGAACGTGCCTCCCTCGGCAGCCGCCGATGCTTCCGAAGAGGTTGAGGAGGAGGAAGACTTTGCGGAGGAGTTTGCCGGTCTGCAGGACTCGCTCTCCGACGTGATCGACGAAGAGGAATTCCAGGAGGCTTCTGCCGCCGACGAAGAAGACGAGAACGAGTCCGACATTTTTGAGGACGACACGCTGCCCGACATCGGGGGGCTCGACGAAACGACGGAGTCGGAAGCCGACGCCGCGCCGTCGGAACCGGCTGTGGAAGCAGGGCCGGACCCGTCGGCTGCGGACACGAGTGCCGACGATGCCGACAAGGCGGAGGACGACGGAGGATCGGACAGCTACCGTTCGTTTGAGGACATCCGAGAAGAAGTAAAAGAGGAGCCGATCGAGGCTGACACGTCGGAGTCGGAGAAAGAGGACACCTCCTCCACCGTCGAGGATCTGGACGACGAGACGGCCGAGATGGACTTTTCGGCGGCCTTCGAAGAGCCCGAGGGCGGAGGGGGGGGAGACGATGTGGAATCGGAGGCGCCCACGGCGGAGGTGTCAACGCCGTCGGTGGACGAGTCGGGAGCGGACGCGACGGAAGGCCCCGATCTGCCGTCGGAAGAAGAAGAGGATGACCTGGAGCGGGCCATGCGATCACTCTTTCCCGTTCTCCCCGATGAGGAAGAGCCTTCTGCTGCCGAGACGTCGGCAGAATCGTCGTCTTCTCCACCGGAGGCGAGCTCCACGTCGACACAATCGGACGAAGAGGAGGAGGGAAGTCGACACCCGACGGGCTCTCAGTTTGAAGCGATCAAAGAGGACGTACAGCAGCGTGAGGAGGAGCGGGACGAGGAGGAAAAGAAAGAGAAGAAAAATCGATCGCGCTCTACGGACGAGGAGGAGGCCTCTACGGAAGAGATTGAAAAGATCTGGAGCATCCTCGAGGACATGGAGTAGGAGGCTCCGTCTTGTCTTCTCACGCGACGATTGTGTTACCCTCTTCCGTTTTTCCCATTCCCGGCAATGTCCGAATCGAACGCATCCCCTGCGCGTACTGCCGACGATACTCGAACGTACCGGCGCCACGTAGAAGAAACGGCTACTGCTCTTCGAGAGCAGTTGTCCACCGTTCCATCGATCGCCCTCGTACTGGAATCCGGGATTGGCCGTCTCGATGAGGGCCTTGCCGAGGCACGGACGTGGAAACTGCGCGACCTGCCGCACGGGCCGTCGGACACGGAGGGCCCTGAACGTACTCTCTCGGTGGGGAGCTTTGAGTCAACTCCTCTTTTCACGCTGGAGGGGGCATTGTCGCTGCACGAAGGATTTACGCCGTACGAGGTGGCCTTTCCTGTGCGTGTGTTGGCCGAGGCAGGGGTGGAGACCATTCTGTTTGTGAACACCGCCGGGAGTGTAGACCCAGTCATTGAGACGGGCAGTTTGGTTCTCGCGACCGACCACATCAACTTCCAAGGGGGGAATCCGCTCGTAGGGCCGAACGTGGACGATTGGGGACCACGGTTCCCGGACATGACATCGCCATACGACCCTGCCCTGCGGGCCGCCGCCGAGGAGGCGGCATTGCGGCATGGCCTTCAGCTTCACGAGGGCATCTACTTTGCCATGCTGGGCCCAAATGCGGGAACGCGGGCCGAATACCGAATGATACAGTCCCTGGGAGCCAACGTTGTGGGAACGAGCACGGTGCCCGAGGTCATTGTGGCCCGACACATGGGGGTTCAGGTGCTGGCACTGTCGGTGGTGACTGAGCAGTGTCTCGTCGGGGAGGGGGCGTCGTCCGACTCGAAGGACGTTTCAGTATCGGCGATTCGTCCGCGGCTCCAGGTGCTTCTTCAGACCCTCATCGAGGAAGGCACGAACGGAACGGGCGCAAAGGCGTGATGCAACCCTCGCGGTTGTATTGCACCTCTCCGCGTCGTCAACCATTTTAACTGCGCTCGTCCGACGGGTCGTGCAGCGGCGGGCAATCTGTGATCCCTGAGTATCTGTCGTTGACTTCTGAGCGTATGGACACCGAGTCCTCTTCTGCTTCCTGGAGCGTCCACAAATTTGGAGGGACGAGTCTCGCCACCCCCGATCGCATTCGGCACGTGGCGTCTCTGTTGTCCGAGCACGGACAGCGAGCGGTCCAGCAGTCGTCGGCTGGTTCCAACTCGTCGGTTGGGCCTCCCCCCACGGCCGTCGTCGTGTCCGCAATGGGAGGCGTGACGGATCAACTGCTCAACCTGATGGAGTCCGCGCCGGCGGGAGACGACCGGCTCCACAACCAGCTGCAGGCGCTCCGCAGTGAGCAGCGGGACGTGATTACCGAGCTCCTGCCAAGTGAGGCGGCATCGTCTCTTCTCGCTGCCCTCGACGAGGACGTGGACGACATAAGCGATGTACTTCGGGCCACCCGGCACATGCGATCAGCGCCAGACACCGCGCGCGATCTGGTGGCGGGCTACGGCGAGCTCTGGTCGGCTCGCGTGCTGGCCGGTGTGCTACAGGCCAACGGCGTATCGGCCGTCTCGTGCGATGCGCGCGACGTGCTCGTCGTAGAGCACGGCCGGCTGGGACCGGAGGTCGACTGGGACACGACCCGCGAGCGTTTTGTCGACTGGCAGGCAGAACAGGACGCGGAGGTGCTTGTCCTGACCGGGTTCATTGCCTCGACGCCTGAGGGGGTGCCCACGACACTGGGACGCAACGGTTCTGACTACTCGGCCGCCATCTTTGCTGCCCTCCTGGGTGCGAAGTCACTCACGATCTGGACGGATACGGATGGGGTCATGAGTGCCGATCCGCGCTACGTGCCCGATGCTCAGACCCTCGACACCCTCACCTACGAAGAGGCCATGGAGCTGGCCTACTTCGGTGCCCGCGTCATTCATCCTCGCACCATGGCCCCCGCCATCGAGCACGAGATCCCGATCACCATCCGCAATACCTTCGAGCCGGATACGCCCGGCACGCGAATCCATCTGGAGGGCAGTGGCGATTCGGTCGTCAAGGGATTTTCTACGATCGATGACGTAGCCCTGCTGAATTTGGAGGGCACCGGCATGATTGGCGTTCCCGGCATTGCGCGGCGGCTGTTCGATGCCTTGGAAGACGAAAATGTGCCTGTGATCCTCATTTCGCAGGGCAGCTCGGAGCACTCCATCTGCTTTGCGGTGCCGCAGGAGCAGGTGGAGACTGCGCGCGAGGCGACCCAACAGGCCTTCTACGCCGAGATGGATCGAGGGGAGATTAAACAGGTGGAAGTGACCCCGAACTGTAGCATTCTGGCTGTGATTGGGGATCGCATGTCGGGCACGCCGGGGGTGGCCGCCACGTTTTTCGGCGCGCTGGGCGATGCGGGCGTCAACGTACGGGCCATTGCGCAAGGCTCGTCGGAGCGAAATATTTCAGCAGTCGTGGATGGGGCCGACGCCCAACGGGCACTCCGAGCCGTCCACGCGGGGTTTTATCTCTCCAAGCGCACCTTGTCGATTGGAATCATTGGGGCGGGGAACGTGGGGGCAGCCCTGCTCGACCAGATCGGCGACCAGGTCGAACGGCTCCGTGAGGAACAGGACATCGACCTTCGGGTGCGGGGCGTGACGACGACGGACACGATGCTTCGGGCAGAGCAGAGCGTTGATCTCGATGCGTGGCGCGACGCGTTGGCGGCAGGCGAAGAGGCGGATCTGGAGGCGTTCGTCGATCACGTGCAGACCGATTACCATCCCCACACCGTTCTCGTAGACTGCACGGCGAGCGATTACGTAGCTCAACATTACGAACGATGGTTGCGCCAGGGCATCCACGTGGTGACGCCGAATAAGCGTGCCAATACGGCCTCATGGGAGACATATCAGTCCCTTCAGGCGGCCAGCCGCGGCACCCGCCCGCACTACCTCTACGAAACGACAGTGGGGGCAGGCCTGCCCATCATCCAAACCCTCGAAAATCTTACGGAGACGGGAGACCGTGTGCACCACATTGAGGGGATTCTTTCCGGTACGCTCTCGTATCTCTTCAACGCCTTTGACGGCAACCGGCCGTTCTCTGAGATTCTAACCCAGGCAAAGGCGGCGGGCTTCACTGAGCCCGATCCGCGTGATGATCTCTCCGGTATGGACGTGGCGCGCAAAGTCGTCATCCTGGCCCGTGAGATGGGACTCTCACTAGAGCTTGACGATGTGACAGTTGAGGGGCTCGTGCCGGATGCTCTCAAAGAAGGGAGCGTCGAGGAATTCTTGGAACGGCTGCCGGAGCACGACGAAACGATGACGGACATTCTGCGCACGGCGCAGGCAGAAGGCAAGGTGCTTCGATTCGTGGGAAGCGTGAAGCGGGATGGCACGGCGTCGGTCCGGCTGCGGCGGTATCCGGAAGATCATGCCTTCGCCCGCATCAGTCATACGGATAACATTGTGCGCTTTCAGACGGACCGGTATCAGCAGAACCCACTCATCGTGCAGGGGCCGGGGGCCGGACCGGAGGTGACGGCGGCAGGGGTTTTTGCCGACCTGCTCCGCTTAATGACGTAGACTGCACTCGGGGTACCGCGTGTGGGCGGAAGGGGCACTGGAAATTGCGTCTTCCGTACTGTGTGAAGACGGAAAGGGAAGGCACGATACGCAATGCGAAATACGCAATTCATGGGAAATGGGTTGACCGAATAGCCAGACGACATGGACACAGAAGTAACCGTATTTGCCCCGGCATCCATGGGCAACGTGGCCGTGGGGTACGACGTGCTGGGCAGTGCTCTGAACTGCATCGGCGACCGGGTGACGGTACGCCGGCTTGATGAGCCCGTCGTGCGGGTGGGCGGCATCACGGGGTGCGTGACGGACCTGCCGACGACGCCGGCCGACAACACGGCGACGGTGGCCCTGCTCGACCTGATGGAGACGCGGGACCTCGACTTTGGCTTTGAGGTGTCTCTGGAAAAAGGAATTCCGCTGGGGTCGGGGTTGGGCGGCTCGGCCGCATCGGCCGTCGGAGCCGTGGTTGCGGCTGCGGAGTTGCTGCCCATGTCGCTGTCGAACGACGAGCTTTTGCCCCACGCGTTGGCCGGGGAGGCGGTGGCGAGCGGGGCCATCCACCCCGACAACGTGGCGCCGTGCCTTTACGGCGGCCTCGTGCTGACGCGGGAGGTCGACCCGCCCGACGTGATTTCCATCCCAGTGCCGGATCGCATTCGGTGCGTGCTCGTCCGACCTGATCGCATGATTGAGACGCGGGATGCCCGTGCCTGTCTGCCGGAGTCGTTGCCGCTTACAGACTCGGTCAAACAAACGGCACACCTCGGGGCCTTCGTGGCTGGCTGCTACCGGAACGATTTAGAACTCATTGGACGGGCGCTGCGCGACCTCATTGTGGAGCCGCATCGGGCCTCCCTCGTGCCCGGCTTTGCCGACGTGCAGTCCGCCGCCATGGAGCACGGAGCGCTTGGTTGCTCCCTCTCGGGGGCCGGCCCCACCGTTTTTGCGTGGTGCGACGGCCCGGTGGAAGCTGAACGGATCGAAGAGGCGATGTCGACGGCCTTTGCAGCCCACGACGTGCCGACGGAGGCGTGGATTTCGACTATTCCGACCGCGGGCGCTCGGGCTGTGGAGCCGAGCCCTACCGACGCAGCCATGTGATCGGTCAGTGCCGGAATTTCCTCGGGGTATCGGCTGTTCGCCTCCTGTCTGAATCGGCGCGGACTCTTCCAGTGGTCACTTCTCTCTCGTCGGGTGTATCCAGAGAAAAGCGTACGCTGTTTTTCGCGTTTCGAAGAGACGAGAGGTCGCTATGCTTCGATCGGCCCGACTGGCCGTGCCGTTTTGGGGAGTTGTCTTTTTCTTGGGGACGTGTGGGAGTGGGTGTGACATGTTCGGCGATGGGGGGGCGTCCATTGAGCACAACCTTCGCTTTCAAGTCGTGGAGGACTGGGAGAATTCCGGGAAGCCGGTGGATCCTGCGCTCTTTCTCAAAATGGAGACGGCGGACACCCTTCGGTGTATAAACTTCCGCATTCAGCACACCTTTGAGCGAAGAGGGGCACAGCTCGTTGTCCGCGTGCTGGACGTCGAACTTCCCATCTCGATATGCCTGACGGCACTTGGACCCGCAAAGGCGCGTCGTCGGTTGTCGATTGAGCCTGGAACCTACACGCTCACTCTCGTCAATGGCTCGGTACAAGACACGTACGAAGTGTCTGTCACGGAGCGCCGCGTCGAAATTGAGCCCAGCGAGGGGGAATGGAGAGCACCTTCCGACACGTTGCTCTGGCGGTATCCCCGACGCTCGTTCGGGTACTACTGTGGCACGACCGACGACACGAAAGAGATTTGCGATCAATTCAGGTCTCGTCTTCAAGACCTTCCGTTAACCTCTATCGACATCCCGGACAGGGGACATTGGCCGTACCAGCGTCGGGTCGAGGGACATCCCTACAACGCGCCCGTTCGATTTTATCGGTATCCGAATTCGGAGACGTGGAGTCTCGTAAAGGACCGATTTCGCACCGTTGTCCGCCAGCACGTTCAAGGCATGGAGGGCGTGGGACTACGGATTGTCAATTGGCGCGCGGATAGTGTGCGTTCGGGGATCGCCGACGACGAAGAATAGGTCGTTGAAGGGGCGTCCCCTTCAGAGCTTCGTCTCCATTTTGGAAGATAGTGAATGCGTAAGAGTGGGACGCGTGAGTACGTGAAACGTGGACACAGGATGTTGTACTCAGCCTCAGTAGGATCTCACGCAATACAATTCGCGCAATACGGAGGACGAAACACGGAGCCAGCCCAGGGCAAGGAGCAGAAAGAGGGGCGGGCGTCATTTTCCATCAATCGACAACTCACTCACCCGCTGCTCGGCTTTGTCCAGCCGCGAGAGACAATCGTTGGCCAGGGCCACGCCCTCTTCATAGGTATCAAGGGCCTTTTCTAGGGAGGGGGGATCGTCTTCGAGCTGCTCGACGATGTCCTCGAGTCGATTGAGAGTTTCCTCGAAGGAGCGATCGGTGGGGGAAGAGGAGGAGTCAGTCTCAGTCATTGGACAGTTCGGGTGGTTCGGATGAAGGGACAATGCGAAGTAGGACAGCGTGGGCGGATTGTCAAGAGCAGGCAGGTGGGCATATGAACGTCACGCCGCTGGCGTATTCACGACTTCTCCAAAGTGCTTGGTCAGATGAATTCGTGAGGGGATACACTTACCCGGTGAGACCGTGCCCGTCAGGAGACTGAGGAGTGCGGCAAACCCGTATCCTCAAAACAGATCTGCATGGTCGGTTTGCTCCTTGAGGGCCTCTGCAGAGACGCCGCTTCAGTTCTGTGACGCTCCGGAGAGGGACGAATCGGGGATGCAGGAGACATCGTTCCCATGAAGAAGATCGTTTTATGTATACTCGCAGTTGTCTTGATTTTATCCGGAGGGACAGTGGTTCAAGCTCAAAGCCCGTCCGATGAGGAAGCAAAGATTCGGAGTGCCATGAGTGCGGCCGTGCCCTCCATTGCCGAGAAGGCCACGATAAAGGACTGGCCGTCGGAGCCCGGGGGAAAGATGGTTACCTTGCGCGAAGGCTCAGAGGACTGGACGTGTCTGCCGGACATGCCGGATACACCGGGAAATGATCCTATGTGTCTCGACGCTCCCTGGATGACGTGGGCCGACGCTTGGATGAATAAGACGGAGCCTCAAATTACGAAGATGGGATTTGGCTACATGCTCCAAGGGGGGACTCCGGAGAGCAACACGGATCCGTACGCCGAAGGCCCAACGTCGGATAACGAGTGGATGGACACAGGCGTCCCTCACCTGATGATTCTGGCACCGGAAGCGTCCATGCTGGAGGGATTGCCGACGAACCCGAAGAACGGGGGGCCATGGGTGATGTGGCGGAATACGCCATACGTCCACATTATGGCTCCCATGCCCCGCTACGATTTTGAAGGGAGTGGGAAGATCACGGAGAAGTGACGGGGAGGGCAGAAGACACGAGCGTTTGAGATCAAGAGAGCCTCGTTCAGGCGTCCTGTCCAAATGGTCTAAATTTCGGACTGAACCTAGTGTGACGGTGGAGGGTGTCAGGGCCGGTTCCTATTCTGCATATCGGTCATACACCCTCTACCATCATACTCTCTCTCCTCCATGGACCTCGGACTTCAGGATCGCGTCGCTATTGTCACCGGTGCCAGCCAAGGCATCGGCAAGTACATTGCTGAAGCGCTCGCCCGCGAGGGCTGCGACATTGCCATCTGTGCCCGTACCGAGTCCGATTTGGCGGACGCGGCGCAGGACATCGAAGACGAGGGCGCGGAGGTGCTGGCCCTGCCGATGGACGTGACCGACGCCGGGGAGCCGGAGCGGCTGGTGGAGGAGACCGCTGAGAAGTTTGGGCGCATCGACACCTACGTGGGCAACGTGGGCGGCAACCGGCGCGGGGACTTCGAGGACCTCTCAGACGAAGACTGGGAGGATCTGATCAATCTCAATCTGATGTCGCACGTTCGCGTGAGCCGGGCGTCCATTCCGCACATGCGCGAGGTGGAGGGCGCGTCCATTTGCTACATCTCCTCCATCTTTGGCCGCGAGCTGGGCGGCGCCGGCCTCTCGCTCTACAACACGACCAAGTCCGCTCTCATCAGCGTGAGCAAAGTCATGGCCCAGGAGCTGGCGCCGGAGATCCGCGTGAACAGTGTGGCACCGGGCTCGATTCGGTTTCCGGGCGGCAGCTGGGATCGGCGGGTGAAAGAGAATCCGGACGAGATGGAGCAGTTCGTCCAGGAGAACATCGCCATTGAGCGCTTCGGACGGGCGACGGAGGTGGCCGATGCGGTGACGTTCCTCTGCTCCGAACGGGCGAGCTTGATCACCGGGGCCTGCATCAACGTGGACGGAGGCCAGTCACACTCACTGATCTAGGGGAACGCAGGGGCGGGGGGACGAGAAGCACTTCGTGGCGTCTCGATCCTCTCGGCCTTCCTTACTCAAACCGTGTGAGCCGGACCCGGAGTCGGCGGGTCTGCGGGTCGGACTTGCGCCACTGCACGAGGATGGGACTCTGGTAGCGGCCCTGCACGATGGTTCCCTCGCCGTTCGACTCGTCTTCAGTTACCAGCAGGCTTACCGACCGCTTCATGCGAAGGAACCGCTCGGCGGGCACGGCCAAGCATTTGTCGATCACGCGCTCCACGAGCGACTCGCTCAAACCCAGGGTATCCACGACCTTGTTCACGAGACGTACGAGGTCGTACTTCGCGTAGTTTTTGGCCTTGTTGGGAATGGCGCCGGGATTGGAGAGCATGTTGCGCCCCTTTTGCGCCATAAACCGCAGCGGGTCGCGGAGCACGTCGACCAAGTCGTGCTTCATGAGCAGGGTTTCGTACTCGTTCACCGTGAGGCCAGCGTGTTTTTCGTCTGGCGGCAAGTCGATTGTGATTCGGCCCGTTTTGATGCCGCGCTCGGCCAACATCTCGTGGAGTTGGTCGAAAATGCCAAGGCGAGGATCGCGCAAACTCACCGAATCAATGCGGTGGTTCGACACCGGGACCGTGATTTCCGTCTCCTCAACGGTCCGCTCGTCGTCGTATCCAATGACAGTGGTGCGGCGCTCGCGCCGGTTCTGGTTGTCTTTGTTTACGCCGTCGAGGTCAACGAAGAAGACCGGCCGTGACGGGTCGCTGGGATACGTTACGCAATTTTCGAGTCCGGAGCCAATAAAGGTGAGGTGTGAGTCGGCATTACGGGGTTCGGTCTGGCGCTGCTCCGGGCTTAGCTCTTTCCGAAGGTGAAGCTGGTCGTGCTGGTAATCAGCCCCGAAGGGAAAGAGCTCCCGAAAGGGGGCAATAAACTCCTGTACTTGATCGGGGTGACGGTCGAGCCGCTTGCAGATCGTTTCTTCGAGGTACCCGGCCGTCGTGTGGTAGGAGCAATACAACGCTTTGCGGTGGGCCTCCAGAAACCCTTCCGTTTCGTCCTTCACGTGCTGGTTCACGTCGATCACATCGAGACGACGCTCGGGCTGGAAGTGAATTGTAAGTTGGCTCGGATCCGAAGCCATGGGAAAAAGGCGACTGTGACGGAAGGTCGGCCAATCACGAAAGCAGACCGACAAGGGGGCGACGCGGAATAAAAAGAGCGCCGAAGAAGGTACACAAGAAATCCCGTTGCGTACCCAAATTGCAAATCCGTCGGATGTACAGGTGATGAATGGGTCAGTTCCAGTTTGAAAGCCCTTCCAAAGTGAATGAACTGCACCAAAAACGCGAGTATGGAATGTAATTTCTCCGTTTTAACAATCTGACGGAGACTTTGGAGGCCTCGCAGGATGGTCTGAAGGGGGCGACTACCATTGCCCTGCGCGTCTCATTTGAAGGAGGGGCCGTCCGCTTTGTAATTTCGTTCCTATCTTTCACCCGTCACGTTGCATCAACTGACCGAACGATTCATGGCGCACGTCGTCGTTACCCGCCCGCTCGTGGAGGGGGGGCTTACCGAACTCCGAAAAGACCACACCGTCACTGTCTGTGATCCGCCAGAAGGGGCCGCTCGTTCGGAGGAGGAGTTGATTGCGCTGGCGGACGGGGCCGACGTCCTTCTTACGGTGCTGGCCGACCCCGTGACGGAGCGCGTCTTTGCGGCGTGCCCGGATCTGAAAATGGTCGCCCAATACGCTGTGGGGATTGACAACATCGACCTGGACGCCGCGCAGGCACACGACGTGGTGGTCACGCACACGCCAGGCGTGCTCACGGACGCGACGGCCGACATGGCGTGGGCGCTGTTGTTGGCCGCGGCCCGGCGCGTGCCGGCGGCCGACGACTACGTGCGGGAGGGACAGTTTGAACGCTGGGAGACGACGCTATTGCTGGGCACAGAGTTGGCCGACAAGACGATGGGGATCGTGGGGCTTGGGCGTATTGGGGCAGCGGTTGCCCGGCGGGCTCTCGGCTTCGGGATGAACGTCGTGTACCACAACCGGACCCGTGCGAATCCAACGGTCGAGCGGCAAACGAGTGCGCAATATGTCGAGTTGGAGGAGCTACTCAGCACAAGTGACGTGGTGTCGCTTCATTGTCCCCTCAATGAGGACAGTCGGCACCTCATCGATGCAGCGGCGCTCGGGCGTATGAAGGACGAGGCGATTCTCGTGAACACCGCTCGGGGAGCTGTCGTGGACGAGGCGGCGCTCGTGGAGGCCCTGTCGGCGGGCTCGATTGCGGGGGCGGCGTTGGATGTCTTCGAGGATGAACCCGACGTCCATCCTGGGCTAATGGAGCAGGATCGGGTCGTATTGGCCCCCCACTTGGGCAGTGCTACCACAGAGACCCGCACGGAGATGGTGCATATGTGCGTCGAATCGATCCGGGCTCGGCTGAGTGGGGCAGAAGAGATTCCTCATCGGGCAGTGTAGGGGGCACGCACAATCCCCATTTCTAACTCCATTCTGCTTGGGGATCTGTGATGCGTGGTCCAAACGAAACCAGGAGGCAGTCTCGTGCTCCTACTCTCGCGTGCAGGAAGCGCCAGTGATCGTTCTTGAGAATCGTACGGGGCACTGCAGAATCGGCAGCCAAACCACACGTGTGTTGCATCTGACCGGCGGGATGGACGGTCCCGTTTCCGATTTCGGACAGCCGAAAGGGGGGAGTACACCCGGAAGCGTCCTTCTGCGGAGCGGTCCGGTTTTTGTTGTCTGAAAGGCACCCTGTGTTTCTCTACTCTTTCTGGCGACTGATCTCTCGTATCCATGGCTTCGGTCCGATTGGCCTTCGCCCTGCTCCTGTTTGGATTGGGGACGACTGCCGCCTCGGGACAAACGTCGTCTCCGGACGGGCCGAAGAGTGTGCCGGACACGGTACTTCGACGGGTAACCACGGCCTTCATTGATGGCAACGCTCAACTTCTCCTGTCGCCGGCGGCCGACCGAGTCGAGGTCAGCCTCTTCGGGACGCGCACGTTCTACAGTAGTGCGCAGGCGTTTTATGTGTTGAGAGAATTCTTTGACACGCACACCCCCTCCTCGTTTGCGCTGAGCGACGCCACCGGAGCAGGCCGGAGCTGTTTCGTGCGAGGGCGGCTCGACCATGCCCACGGCGAACGGACCCTTCAGGTATACGTTCGGCTCGTGCAACGCAGCGACGTGTGGCAGTTGCATGAGGTGCGCATCGACGCGGACGTCGAGTAGCGATCAGGGAGTCCATGCGGGCGGTCGGTGCACTGGGCCGCTCGGGGTTCCTCTGTCGGATGAGGACTGACGTCAACGCCTCGGTTCCGCACACGCAAACGGCAGGGCTGAACGAGTGAACCAACGACGCGCGTCGCCGCCTGCTGCTGCAGCCTCTTCGGATCCGTATTCTTTACGATGCGCTCCCCTCTCTCGCTTGCTCGGAGTGCGCCCTGGATGGGAGTGGGCGCTCTTCTCGTTCTCGTACTGGTCGGAACGGCCGGGGCGCGATGGTGGGCAGTGCACCGGATCGAGACCGATCCCGAACAGCGGCGAGATGCGGTGGTGGATGCTGCCCTTTCGACCGCCGAAGAGCATTTCGACGCCCTCCACGATCGAGTGCGCGCGCGGGCCGAGCAGCTAGCGACGGATTCCGTGGTCGTGCAGGGCGTGGAGCATTGGCATGCGCAGGGCCAGAGACCCTCCACACTGGTGCGTCGGTTGCTCGATGTGCCGGTCGGCGATCGGACAACGGTGGAGGTCTACACGCCCATGCCGCGCGTGCTGGCCTGGAATGGGCGGCGCATGCCGCTCGGCACGGCCCCCAACGAAGAGGCCTTCCTTCAGCGGCCGCAGACCGCCATTGTTAGCGACGGGTCCGTGCGCCAGGCACTGGTGGTGTGGTGGCCCATACAGAAGAAGGGACAGACCCTCGGGGCCGTGCGGGTGGTGCAGACGATTCGGTACAATCCTCCGGTCAAAAATCGATACATTCAGGGGTTCAGTCTGGAGGAGACATGGGGGGCAGAAACGGGGGAATCCGTGCAGCTTTTGTGGTCGGCGTCGGCGAAGGAAATTCAGCAGCCGCATCGGGCCCTGCGGGGGACGCACGGGGTGCTCGGATATGTGGAGGTTACGCCTCCGACTACGGCTCGTCTCATTCAGCGCACCGCAGCCTTCTACGACGACCTTCTAGCGGCATGGGCCACCCTTCTGTTGGGATGGGGAATAGGGATGGTCGTCGTGTGGTATTTGCAGCTTGCGCGGCGGCCGGGGCTCCGACGACATCCGGAGGCTCGAACGGCGCTTGCCGGCCGGTTTGCCCTTTTCACGGCGCTTTGGGTCGCTGGTCGTTATCTTTTGTTGGCCCTCGACGTGCCCGGTCGCTGGGTTGAGCGCATAGGGGCCCTCGCGGTGCTGTTTGATCCCAGTCGGCTGGCGTCCACGATTGGAGGGGGCATCCTCCAGTCCGTCGGCGATTTGTTTTTGACGAGCGGGTGGGCTGTGCTACTGGCCGGAGGACTGCTGCATCTGGGGCTGCGGTACCGCGTCCGGGCAGACTCGCTCAGGGCGCTACTGGAGACCATTCGGGCGCACCCGCCAAGGCAACCGTCCGCTGTTCGTTTCTGGGGGCTCGTGGTTGCCCTGGTCGGAATCAGTCTGTCGAGCATTCTGGGCCTTGCGTACGCAGTGCGGCGCGCAGTGCTAGACAGCACCCTCGACTTCTTCTCGCGGACCGGTCTTCTCCCGGAGCCTTTGGTGCTGATCGTACTCAGTGCTCTGGTGCTGTTGGTGCTTGCTGTTCTCTTGTTCGGAACCGCATGCACGTGGATTGGACTCCGGCTCGGCCTGCGGTACCGACCGACATGGCCGCGGAGTCTCATCCTGCCGGGGGTGGTCATGCTGTTTGCGCTCGGCGTCGTCGTTCTGTATCTGGGGACGGAGGCCCAAGTGCTTGTGCCGTTTCCGTATCCACTGTTCTTGATGGGAACGGTGGGAGCAGGAGCAGTCTACGGCATGGTGGGTCGGAAAGGAGGCATCGAGATTCTAACGGTACGAGGGCTGCTCCTGCCCCTCTTTGCCGTTACGCTGCTTTTCTATCCGCTCCTCTATGCTGGCATGGACGCACAGCGCCGCGAGCGGATGGTTGAGGCTGCCCAGTCGTTCGAGGAGGGGTACGATCCGCGGGCGATCTATTCGATCCGGCAGGTCCTCCGGGCGGCGGAGGAGGAGCTCGGGCCTGTGCTGGCAAGGCAGGACCGTCTCGGAGAAGCGGCCGTCGACTCCGTAGCCACCCGGCTCGTGCGGCGCTCGCTGCTGGCGTCTCTCACGACGTACGAGGTTCGCCTCACGCTTCTCGACGCCGAGGGGACGCCGCGCCGGCGGTACGGGGCCGAGGGGCGTCGGCCCTTCCGTTCGGGGGCGCAACGGGTCGACCGCTCCGTCTTCCAGGTGTTAAACTACACGTATACCCATCAGCTCTCGCCTGGACCGGTCATTGACCGGCTGGCCGGAGAACGAGGAGTGGTGCGGGCGGGGGAGCGCTTTCAATATGCCGGGCTGCATCGGATTAACGAAGGAACCGACCGCGAGACGTGGGTTCTGTTTCGGGCCGAGCCGCGCTCGCTGTTGCCGGGAGCGGGGACGGGCGTGCCCCGCGTGCTACTTCCGGACGGATCGTTTGGCGATCTGTACGCTGAGTTGTCGCTGGCCGAATTTCGGGACGGAGCCCTCGTGCGAAGCTACGGGGAGAGCTTCGGGCGAACCCAACTGCGCCCGGCCTACCGGACGGCGCTGCAGAAACGAACGACGCTCTGGCAGACGGAAACGGCACAGGGACAGCAGTACCTCACGTACTACTACCGGCCGCCGGAGAAGGGCGGAGTGACAGTGGCTGCACGCATCCCGGCGATTCTTGCGTTTGATCACCTCTACTACTTGCTTCGGCTGACTGTGGCGGGGCTGGGGGTGGGGATCCTCATCTACTTACTGGGGCTGTTCGGCCGGTATCGACACGGTCTCGTGCCGGCCGAGCGCATCCGATTCCGCAACAAGGTGCTGAACGCATTTCTGGTGGTGGGAGTCGTGTCGATGGTGGCGGTGGGCGTGGTGGGCGTGCAGGTGGTGACCAGCGAGAACGAGCGCGTCGTGGAGCGGCGCCTGCGCGACCATCTGGTCCGCGTGGAGGAGACGCTCTCCCTGGAGGCACGACCCGAGGAGGCGCTCTGGCAGGTCGCGGGGCGGATGGATGTGGATTCGCTTGCCGCGCGGGTGGGGCTCGACCTCCGGCTCTACGAGGACGGCCAGCTGGTGGGAACGAGTCGTCCCCGGCTCGTACGGGACGGACTGGTGGACGAGCGGCTGCCGGGCGCTGTGTACCAGGAGCTCTACGACAACGCCTATCGGTTTGCCGCCGCCGAGGCCGCCATTGGACAGTTTCGGTACCGGGTGGGTTACCGGGCCCTCGTGGATGAGGCCGGTACGCCCCGGCTCGTGGTGGGCGTGCCCACGCTCGCCCAGCAGGAGCAGGTTGCCGAGGAGCAGGCGCGCACCCTTGCCTACCTCTTCGGCGCGCTGCTGGTCCTGGTCGTGGCGGTGATGATTACAGCCATCATTCTTGCGAATGCACTCGCCCAGCCCATCGCTCGTCTCCGCGAGGGTCTGGAGGCGGTGGGGGAAGGCCGGTTTGCGGAGAAACTCCCGGTCGACACGCGAGACGAGATCGGAGACCTCGTGCGCACCTTTAACGAGATGCGGGCACAGCTCGCCGAGAGCCGACGCAAGCTCGCCCAGCAGGAGCGGGAGATTGCCTGGCGCGAGATGGCGCGACAGGTGGCCCATGAGATCAAAAATCCGCTCACGCCGATGAAGCTCTCCATCCAGCATCTCCGCCGGGCCTTTGAGCGGGAAAAGGGAGACAACAATTCGGACTTTCCGGCCCTGTTCGACCGCATCACGTCGACCCTGATCGAGCAGATCGAGTCGCTCGTTCGTATTGCCAACGAGTTTTCGACCTTCGCGCGTCTGCCAACCCGCGTACCGGAGTCACTCGACCTCAACGAAGTCATCCGGGAAGCCGTTCGGCTCATGGAGGAAGACGCTGGGGCTGGGTGTATCGAGCTTGACCTGCACCCGGAGCCACTGGTAGTAGAGGCCGACCGCGAAGAGCTGCGCCGTACCTACATCAACCTTTTGAAGAATGCCCTTCAGGCTCTGCCGGAGGACAACGGGCGCGTGCAAGTTACGTCCGCCGAAGTGGACGCGGAGGGCGAAGCCATGGCCGAGAGCCGCGTGATCGACAACGGGACCGGCATCCCGCCGGAGGTGCAGGACAAGATCTTCGAACCCAACTTTTCCACGAAGACGAGCGGGACGGGACTCGGGCTTGCCATTGCCCAAAAAAGCATCGATGAGCTCGGGGGGACGATTGGGTATGAGACGGAGGCTGGGGAAGGAACGACCTTCTGGGTGCGGTTGCCACTGGATTCTTCAGGGGCGTAAGTCGCGGCGAGAACCGAACATCTGGGTGGAGCCACAGCGGAGGATCCTCAGGGGGCTGAGGTCCCGTTTCGGGTGCAGGCGGGGCAAGAGAGCTCCGAGAATGGGAAAGGGACCCTTCCTCCAGAAAGGATCTCCTCCTCCATTTTGCACGTCCTTGTACCCCTCGAACTCCCCGATCCTCCGAAGAATCTTCCCGCGAGAATTGCCGAGTCTCATTGATAAAGCCCTCTGGGACCGCCTATCTTAAAACTCCCGGTCCGCGTCTTTTCGTCCAATCTCTCCCTGTGCCGTGCAAACCAAATATCTCTTCGTCACCGGTGGTGTGACCTCCTCCCTCGGCAAAGGCATCTTCAGTGCCTCCCTCGGACGGTTGCTTGCGGCCCGGGGGCTCGACGTGTCGATTCAAAAGTTTGACCCGTACATCAACGTCGATCCCGGCACGATGAACCCGTACGAGCACGGGGAGGTGTACGTGACAAACGACGGGGCCGAGACCGACCTCGACCTCGGCCACTACGAGCGGTTTCTCGACCAGCCGACGAGCCAGGCCAACAACGTCACCACCGGTCGGGTCTACATGGAGGTCATCACCAAGGAGCGGGAGGGGGCGTACCTGGGCAAGACTGTGCAGGTGGTGCCCCACATCATCGATGAGATCAAGCACTGGATGCTGAAGCTCGGAGAGACGGGCAACTACGACGTGGTGATCACCGAGATCGGCGGCACGGTGGGCGACATCGAAGCGCAGCCGTACCTGGAGGCGATCCGCCAGCTGCGCAACGATCTGGGGCCGCACAACACCATGATCTCGCACCTCACACTCATCCCGTACCTCCGGGCGGCGGGCGAACTGAAGACCAAGCCCACCCAGCACTCCGTCAAGGAGATGCTCGCCCACGGATTGCAGCCGGACAGCATCGTGTGCCGCTCGGAGATGCCCATTGATGCCGATGTGCGGCGCAAGATTTCCCTCTTCTGCAATGTGGAGGAGGAGGCCGTCATTGAGATGCTCGATGCAGAAACGATCTACGAAGTCCCGCTGCTTCTCAAAGATGAGGGCATGGGCGAGTTCGTCGTGGATCGGTTCTATCCCGAGAGTGGTCAGGACGACACGTGTCGAAACGATCCAGAGCTGGATGACTGGATCGAGTTTCTCAAGAAGCTGAAGAATCCGGAGGAGACAATTCCGATCGCGCTGGTGGGGAAGTACGTCGAGCACCAAGACGCCTACAAGTCGATCTCCGAGAGCTTCATTCTCGCCGGGGTGCCGGACGAGGTGCAGGTGGACGTCAAACACGTGCTGTCGGAAGACCTCGCGGAAGGCAATGTAGAGGCGGAGCTCGGCGACGTTGCGGGCATTCTTGTGGCGCCCGGATTTGGAGATCGGGGCGTGCAGGGCAAGGTGCTGGCGGCGAAGTATGCTCGGGAGAACGACGTCCCGTTCTTTGGGATCTGTCTGGGCCTGCAGTGCGCTATTATTGAGTTTGCGAGGAACGTGTGCGGCTGGGAAGGCGCCCACTCTACGGAGTTCGACGAAGAGACGGCCTACCCCGTCATCGACCTCATGGAAGAGCAGAAAGAAATTTCGGATAAGGGGGGCACTATGCGCCTCGGCCAGTACGACTGCGAGATTCAGGAGGGCTCTCGGGCCCACGAAATCTACGCAGATACCATGGTGCAGGAGCGGCATCGTCACCGCTATGAGGTCAACAACCTCCTTCGCTATAAGCTATTGGAGGAGGGCATGCGCTTTACCGGGGTAAACCCTGATACCGATCTGGTTGAGATCATGGAGTTGCCGGAGAAGCGATGGTTTCTCGGTGTGCAGTTCCACCCTGAGTACAAGACGACGGTGGGACATCCGCACCCACTTTTCCGCTCGTTCGTGCGGGCCTGCCGGACCTACGCCCACGAGAAGGACCTCGTCGAAACCCCGCAGCCGCCCGAGCGCGAAGCCGTCCCTCTCGCTTCCGCGGACATGTGAAGGATGCGTTGAACGTTCAATGTTCTTACAGGGTGCGGATGAGGCCGAGCAGTCGACCGATGACGTAGCAGCCCGGATGGTCGGGCGGGAAGGTGTCTTCGGTGTAGTGGCGATCGGCCGGGCGGAGGTGAAGGCGGCCGTTGGCAAAGTGAAAGGTTCGGGCGAGCAGTTTTGCCTGTACGAGGACAGCCACGAGGGCTCCATTCTCCAGATCAGACCAGTCCATCTCTTCAATTAGAAGCAGGTCACCTTTCTGAATGGCAGCCCCGTTCATTCCGTCGTCGCCTGCCTGGCCCACCAGGCAGGCGTCCGGGTCGCGGGCCTGACGCAGCAGACGATCGTCTACCGAGATCGTCCCCTTGGGACGTTCGCGCAGCCGCTCGGGTTGGTCGCTAGCCGTACGACTGATAATCGGAAGGCGCGGCTGCCCGCTCCCCATTCCGAACGGATCCGAGGTCTCGTCGACCAACTCAATTCCGCGTGCTGCATGTTTTTCTCTCTCGATCCACCCCTTCTTTTCTAGCGCCTGCAGGAGCTTGTAAACACCGTTAGTCGACGCAATCCCGAGGGCCTCTCCGATTTCCTGCAGCGTGGGAGGTTTGCGATGCTGGTCCATGTAGCCACGAATGAACTCGTAGGCCTCATTCTGGCGCTGGGTGAGGCGATCCTTGGCCATGGGAATAGTGGAGAATATGTAACGGAATCGGTATGAAAGCCCCGCGGTCGGCACGGGCACAGACGAGGGGGAGAGCCTGTCCCCGTCGGACATGTGTAGATAAGGGGAAATGAGAACAGAAGGGAGGGTGAAAATGTTTTTACCCCTCAGGAGAAGGTGGTGAACATATTTTCACTTCGGAGGGAGAGGAGGAGGGGAAGCAGGGGAATTCCGCATGTGCACATACTTCGGACATGGAAGGAATGGGCCTGAGAAACGCCATTTAGCGCCGCTAAACCTTGACATTGAGTGCAAGAGCCGTACCTTGTGGATGCGCGTGGGGAATTGTGGGGAATTATCCCAGACATTCACTCGCGGCTGTTTGCCGTCCTGTTCATTTATTGCACCCCGCCCCGTATGGTGCCGCTGCGATCATGGTGTTCAAGGGACAGGCTGAATATTCCGTAGACAGCAAGGGGCGGGTTGCCATTCCGGCAAAGATGCGGAATGCAATGGCGCCCGAGGCACAGGGGACTTTCACAATTACACGTGGGTTTGAGGAGTGCATTTTCCTATACCCGATGGATCGGTGGTCGTCGATTGAGGAGGAGATCGGCGAGTTGAACATGTACAATCGCGAGGCTCGTGACTTTATCCGCATCATTATGATGTGGGCCGATGAGGTCTCGCTCGATGGGCAGGGACGGATCAGCATTCCGAACTCGCTGGTCGAGTTGGCCGGGCTTGACGACACGGCGCTCATTTTGGGGGCGTTCGATCACATTGAAATTTGGGATCCTGAACAGTTCGACGAGTATCTCAACGAGCAGCCGTCCGACTACGAGACGCTCGCCGAGCGCGTGATGGGAATGTAATGCAAATGCGCGGCGACGCGGGAATATATGACTGACCCCCACACTCCAGATCATTCGTCCGGCCGCGATGACCCGCTGCGGTACGCAACGGATTTTCACGCGCCCGTTCTTTCACATGACGTGCGAACGCGACTTGTGACCAACCCCAGCGGTCGCTATGTAGACGCTACGCTCGGGGGCGGAGGGCACGCCCGCGCTCTTCTCGACGCGTTGGGGCCGGAGGGGAGCGTTCTCGGCATTGACCGAGATCCCGACGCGCTGGCGACAGCCCGCGACCGCCTCGATACTGAACAAGAGGCCGGCCGCTTCCGGGCGATTCGGGGCACGTTCGGAGATCTCCAGGCGCTCTTGGAGGCCGAAAAATTCATTCCGATCGATGGGCTCCTGCTGGATCTGGGAGTATCGTCCGAGCAAATCGACGCGCCCGAGCGCGGGTTCAGCTTTCAGAAGGAGGGGCCGCTCGACATGCGCATGGACCCGAGACAGGGGCTCACTGCACGACGAATCGTCAACGATTGGTCGGAGCGCGACCTGCGATCAGTGCTTCGAGAGTATGGGGAAGAGCGGCGCGCTGGTCGAATTGCTCACGCCATTGTGGAGGAGCGCCCCCTCGAGACGACCCGCGACTTGGCCGATCTTGTGCGTTCGGTCGTGCCTCCGCCCGATGAGGTGAAGACGCTGGCGCGTGTGTTCCAGGGGCTTCGCATTGTCGTGAATACGGAGCTGGAGGAGTTGGAGGCAGCGCTGCGACAAAGCGTGGAGGTCGTCCGCCCCGGCGGTCGCATCGCCGTCATCAGCTACCATTCGCTGGAGGACCGGCGGGCAAAGCGCTTCCTTCGGTACGGCAACTTCGACGGGGAGCCTCGCCGCGACCTGTACGGCAATCTGGTGGCGCCCTGGCGAGAGGTCCCTCGTGGGCCCATTGCGGCTGATGAGGCCGAGGTGGAGGCCAATCCGCGGGCCCGGAGCGCTCATCTCCGCGTTGCCGAGCGGCGCGACGACGAGGAGATGGGAACGCCCATGCCCTGAAGCCTCGCGTTCACACCGTCGTTTCCACGTGTCCTTTCGAATCCGTCTCCGGGACCAGCCATGAACGATTCCGACAGCATTTTTCCCGACCCTAACATTCTCTGGAACCAGATCCGCGAGTCCGAACGCACTGCGCCCGACGATCGGCCCGTCGTTCTCGTGGTTGAGGGAGATCCGAGTGTGCGGATGGTTCTGCGCCATGCTCTGCGCACCGTAGTGCGCACTGATGCTGCCGGTACCGTGGCCGACGCCCTGCGCATGGCCGAGACGGTGCCGTACGATGGGGTGCTCTTGGATCTGGATTTGCCGGACGGGAACGGAATGGAGGTGGTAGACACGCTGCGCGAGCGGACGCCCTACTGGGGGGTGCCGATGGTGGCCGTGACGGCCCACGAGCTGCCTGACGGTCGGGGGCACTTTCTCGAGGCCGGACTCGATGCGTTCGTGGCGAAGCCGTTCGAGAAAGACGAGATTCGTACTCTGGTACGTCATCTTGTGGTCGCGCCCGACAACGCCGTGGACAGGGGGCGGAAGCTGATCCGGGAAAAGCAAGACCGACAGCCGGCAGAGACGGAAACGGCAGAAGCGGCCGAAGAAAAGCAGGAGCGCCGGGAAGCTCCTGTTACACAATCCCTGGACGTTTTGTCGGAGCGGTAGTGGGCAGTTCAGCCGAAGAGACGAGCCGTCGCGGTCCGACTCCGAAGCCATTTCGTACTGATCGACAATCGAAAGAGGCGACATGAAGAATACGCGTTCCACATCCCGAAAAAACCGGACGTCCGGTGCACGCCGATCCGGTTCGAAAACCCACGGTCGCCGAAGGGGGAGCAAGGGCGGGCGGTCCTCCTCGTCCCGCAACGGATCGAACTGGGCACGGCACAGCACGGCCCTGCCGGACTGGACCGATCTCGAACCGCCGACCAATCGGCGTCGCCCCGACCCGTCCGAGGAGTCGTTTCTCCAACAGGTATCGACGGTGCGCTTCGCGACCATCGTGCTACTGCTGGCGGGGGCTTTCACCCTCTACGTGGGGCACGTACACGCCACGAAGGACTTGCTCGGCAACGTTCAGGAGGTACGGGCCGAAAATCAGCGTCTCCACCTGAAGCGCAATCGCCTGCAGGGCGAGTTTGCCCGCAAAACGAGCCCATCGGTCATCTACGAGCGCGCCCGAGCACTCGGCCTTCGAGAAAGTGTGACGTACGGAGAACCCATCTCGATTGACGAATAGCGAATTCCGAGTTCGCACCTCGTCTTTCCCAATTCGCCATTGCCATGAAGCCGAAGGATCAAATCCTAACCCGGATGTACATGGTGCTGACGCTGCTCAGCATCGTGCCCGTGATTGTGGCTGCCCAGATTGGGTGGATCGTCCTCACGGAGAAGGGAGAGCTACGCGATCGGGCGAAAGAACAGGCCCGCTCCACAGTGAAGATTCCGGCCATGCGGGGCAGTATTCTGGATGCTTCGGGACGAACGCTGGCGACGAACACGGCTCGCTACGATCTTGCACTCGACCCGACAGTGGAAGGATTTGCGTCGGTAGCCAACCGGTTCTATGAGGGGCTTGCCTCTATCACCGGCCGGTCGGCTGCCCACTTCCGGACCATCGTAGACGAGCGGTACAGTCCGCAGTATGTGGCCTTATATGATGGCCTCACAGAGCGCCAGTACGAAAAGGTGAAGAGCTGGGAGGTGCCGGGGGTAATCCTCACGCCCCGATTTGCTCGGCGCTACATGCATGGCACCACGGCCGCCCATGTGCTCGGGCACGTCGGGGGCGATGGGCAGGGCTTGTCGGGATTGGAGCTGTCGTACAATGACGCCCTGGCGGGCACGCCCGGAAAGCGGGTGGTTACCCGCGATCGGAGCGGTCGCATCAAGGCGTTTGTAGGGGGGCAGGTGCGGAAGCCAACCCACGGGAACGACCTCGTGCTCACCATCGATCTCGTTCGTCAAGCGGCCCTTGAGGACGAATTGCGACAGGGCGTGCGTGAGAGTAAGGCGAATTGGGGGACGGCGGTGGCGATGGACCCGGAGACCGGAGCTATTCTTGCCATGGCCAACGTGCCGACCTACAATCCCAATCAGCCCGGCAGTTCTCAAAGTGCAGCTCGGCGCAATCGCGCCATCACCGATCGGTTCGAACCCGGCTCCACGTTCAAACTCGTGGGCGCCACGGCGGCGGTCGATCAAGGCACGGTGGCAATGGACGACTCCGTGGAGACCGGAGAGGGATGGGCCGTGTTTCACGGGCACACGATGAAGGACGTGACGGCCTACGGCACCATTTCCTTTGCCGAGGTCATCTCGAAGTCGAGCAACGTGGGCATGGCGAAGACGGTGCGCAGTCATGTGGAAGCGGGGACCTTTTATCAGTACGCCCGCAACATGGGGTTCAGTACACCGACGTGGATTGATCTGCCGGGAGAACAGGAAGGGGTACTGAAGACGCCGGATGAGTGGAGTCAGACGACCCTCACCTCGATGAGTATTGGCTACGAGGTGGCCGTGACGCCGCTGCAACTGGTGACGGCGTACAGTGCTCTTGCCAATGGGGGGCGCCTTCTGAAGCCGTACGTGGTGGCCGAGCGGCGGGACGTGACCGGGAAAACATTGTGGCAAAACGAGGTCGATTCCATTCGCCGGGTTATGAAACCGGAGACGGCCCGGACGCTTCGCCCGGCGTTCGAACAGGCGGTGGAGAGCGGCACGGCGACCGAGGCAAATATTGAAGGGGTGGAGGTGGCGGGCAAGACCGGAACTGCGCTTCAGGTGACCGACGGGCACTATACGAAAGAGCAGGCGCGGGCGTCCTTCGTGGGCTTCTTCCCGGCGGACGACCCGAAGGTTACGCTTCTCGTCATTGTGGGTGGGCCGGAGACGAGCATCTACGGAGGGGCCGTGGCGGCGCCCATTTTTCGGCGCGTGGCCCGGCGGTGGGCGGGTACGTTTCCGTCGGTCGTGGACCGCATGACGGCCGAGCCGTCGTACGGAAAGACGCGTGTCTCGTCGCCGCTTGATTCTCTTCTGCGTCGCCCCTCCCTTCCGCAAGATTCGACTCGCACGCTCCCGAACCTCACGGGGACCAGTACCCGACGGGCGCTACATTGGCTCCGCAGCCACGGTGTAGATGTAAAGCTCTACGGCCAGGGACGGGTGGAGGGCCAGAAGCCGAAGCCCGGGGCTCCGATGCCGTCTCGCGTTCTCCTCGAAAGTGGCTCGTAATCCAATGCCGACGAACCAGTCCCATGCTCCCCGGACGCCTGCGTCCGATCACGGCCACTTCTCGGTGGCCCTGGGGGAGCTACGTCGGCGTTTCCAAGCACGGGACCTGCTTGCGAAGGGGGGCTGGCCCTCAGAGGGCTCAGACGATCGTGTGATTGAGCACCTTGCGGACGACAGTCGTGAGGTCGTTCCGGGGGGCGCCTTCATTGCCCTTCGGGGCACGGAGGGGGACGGGCATTCGTTCATTGACAGTGCTGTGGAGAAGGGGGCCCGACTCGTGGTATGTGAGGACATTCCCGAGGCGGTCCGTGAACGGTTTTCCGATACGCTCTTTGTCCCGGTCACGGACACGCGGGTAGCCCTGGCGGAGATGGCGGCGGCCCTTTATGATGACCCGGCGGACGAACTGCAGATGGTGGGAGTGACAGGAACGAATGGAAAGACGACGGTTGCCTTCCTGGTTCACCACCTGCTTGAGGCGCTGGGAACGACAACCGGCCTCCTCAGCACGGTAGAGGTACGGACGGGAGAGGGGACGAGCAAGACAGATCTCACGACGCCCGGACCTCTGGAGCTGCATCGCCTCCTCCGTCGCATGGTAGACGAGGGCTGTACGGCGTGTGCGATGGAGGTGTCGTCGCACGCCCTCGACCAGGCCCGCGTTCACGGCCTCGACTATGCTGTTGCGATTTTTACCAATCTCACGGTCGATCACCTCAACTACCACGGCACTCTCGTTGCGTACCGGCAGGCCAAGAAGAAGCTCTTCGACCAGCTTTCCGCGGAGGCCACGGCTCTGTACAATGCCGACGATGAAGCCGGAGACGAGATGATAGCCGACACGGCGGCCCGAACCATCTCCTTCGCCCTGGACACGGACGCCGATATACGGCCTCGGATTTTGGAGAGTGCGGTCGACGGCCTGCGCCTGGAGATGGGGGGGCGGGAGCAGCACTTTCGACTGGCCGGACGCTTCAATGCCTACAACCTTGCGGCGGCCTACGGGGCGGCCCGTGCGTTGGGGTACGACGCCGAGGCCACGCGGGAGGCGCTTGCCGAGGCACCGCCGGTGCCCGGTCGCTTCGAACCGCTGCGCTTTGAGGAAGGCCCAACGGTCGTTGTGGACTATGCCCACACGCCCGATGCACTGGAAAATATTCTCCGGGCCGTCCGCGAGACGATGGACGCTGCCACAACGCTCTGGTGCGTGTTCGGGTGTGGGGGCAACCGGGACACGACCAAGCGCCGCACAATGGGCAGTATCGCCGAGCAAGGGGCCGATCGCGTCATTGTGACGAGCGACAACCCGCGCACCGAGGAGCCGGAAGCCATTCTCAACGACATCAGACGGGGCGTCAGTCGTCCCGCCGATATGCAGTGGATTGTGGACCGGGAGGCGGCGATTCAGGCGGCGGCCGAGCAGGCCACGCCCAACGACGTGGTGCTGATTGCGGGCAAAGGACACGAGGCCTATCAAATCATTGGGAACGAGAAACGACCGTTCGACGATCGCGAAATAGCTCGAAAATATTTTGGCTGAGTGAGCGTGGGAGCGTGGGCGAACGAGCGCTCGTGCTCCCATGCGCCCACGCTCTCTACTCCCATACGCATGCTCTATTACCTCATCGACTACATTGAGCAGCTGTACCACCCGCCGGGGTTCCAGGTGATTCGGTTCATCACCGTGCGGGCGGCGCTGGCGTCCATTACGGCGCTCGTGATCGCGCTGTTTGCGGGACGCAGCATCATTCGCTGGCTGCGACAGCAGCAGCTTGGGGAACAGGTGCGCGAGGGCGAGGAAGCGGGGGCGGTGAGTCACGTGCACAAGGCCGGTACACCCACGATGGGCGGCATCATCATCCTGCTGTCCGTGCTGGGGGCCACGCTGCTGTGGGGCGCCATCGCCAACACCTACGTGTGGCTCGTGATGGCCGCGACGGCGGGACTGGGCATGCTCGGGTTTGCCGACGACTACGTGAAGACCGTTAAGAAGGACAAGGACGGACTGCCGGCAAGGATCAAAATTTTCGGCCAAGTGGGCGTGGGGGGGCTTGTGGGAGGCGTGCTCTACTTTCATCCCGATTTTGCCGACTACAACACCCTCACGTACGTCCCCTTTCTCAAAGATCAATTGCTCGACTACGACCTCTTCCGGTTTTGGGAGTTGGGCCTCGACCTCGGATGGCTCGTGTACATCCCGGTCGTCATCTTCATCATTACCGCCGTCTCGAATGCCGTCAATCTGACTGATGGGCTCGACGGCCTCACGACAGGGGTCACGGCGTTCGTGTCGCTCGGGCTCATCGCGCTCGTGTACGTGTCGGGCAATGTGCAGCTTGCAACCTTTCTCAACGTGATGTTTTTGCCCGGCACCGGCGAGCTCACGGTGTTCGTGGCGTCTGTGACGGCGGCCTGCTTCGGGTTTCTCTGGTACAACGGGTATCCGGCCACCGTTTTTATGGGCGACACCGGCTCCCTGGCGCTGGGAGGAGCTGTGGGGGCGACCATTCTCATGGTGCGCAAGGAGTTGCTGTTGCCGCTGCTCGGCATCGTATACTTTGCGGAGGCGGTGTCCGTCATTTTGCAAACTGGCTATTTCAAGTACACGCGTCATCGTACCGGGACGGGAAAGCGGATCTTCAAGATGGCACCGTTGCACCATCACTTTGAGGCGCTCGGGACCCACGAGGCGAAAATCGTGACGCGCTTTTGGATCGTGACCGCGATTACCGTGATTGCTGCCCTCCTCTCGTTGCGATTGCGTTGAAGGTTTTCGGACTGTAATGAGACGCCTTCTTTAGAATTGAAAGACAGCACTTTACCGACGTGCCTTCCCAAGACGAGAGTACGTAGCACGTTGAACGTTCAACGTTTTGACCTTCAACGAAAGGACAGCAGCAGACTCCTTAGGTACACACTCCCACGCTCGAATTCTTCTCGACAGCCCGAATGAATGACTCCAGACAATGTCCGCACAAAGCAGGTGACCGTCGTCGGCGGGGCGCGCAGCGGGCGAGCTGTGGCGCAGTTGTTGGCGGAGGCCGGGGCGGAGGTCTTCTTGACCGAGCAGGGACCTCCGACCGAAGGATTAGAGGCGACGCTCGATGCCGCCGGGGTGGAGTACGAGTTCGGAGGGCATACGACGCGCGCCATCGAGGCCGACTTCTTTGTTCTGAGCCCGGGAGTGCCTACGCAGTCGAATATTGTACAGCAGGCTCAGCGGGCGGGGCTCAGCATCTACTCAGAGATCGAAGTGGCGTCCTGGTTTTGCGAGGCGCCCATCGTCGCGATCACGGGCACCAACGGGAAGACGACCACGACGAGTCTGACCGGACACGTATTTCGGCAGGCCCTCGCCGAGGCCTCCGGGCGCGAGGCCATCGTGGCGGGCAACATCGGGTATCCGTTTTCGGACTATGTGATGGATGCAGGGCCGGAGGACGTGGTGGTGCTAGAAGTCTCCAGCTTCCAACTCGATCACGTAGATACGTTCCATCCTGCCGTCAGCGTGATCCTCAACATCACCCCCGACCACCTGGACCGCTACGACCACGACTTCAATGCCTACGCGCAGGCCAAATTCAACATTTTTCGCAACCAGGGGACGGGCGACGTGGTGGTGTACAACCGCGACGACGATCTTGTGCGCGATTATGTGACGTGGGCGGCAGAGGAGCAGAGGATGCGGCCATTAGGCTTTACGCTGACCGACGAGCCGGGGCCGGGGGCATACCTACAGGACGATCGCATTTTTCTTCGCATTGAAGATGGGGAGCCGCTCATGCAACGGGACGAGTTGGCCCTCCGGGGGCGTCACAATCTGTACAACTCGCTCGCGGCTGCCGTCTCGGCTCGCGTCATGGAAGTCGAGCGCGACGTCATTCGTGAGAGCCTAGCCGGGTTCGAGGGAGTGCCGCACCGTCTCGAAGAGATCCGAACGGTCGACGGCGTGCTCTACGTCAATGATTCAAAGGCAACCAACGTGAACGCGGTCTGGTACGCCCTGGAAAGTTTTGATCGGCCCGTGGTGTTGATTGCCGGCGGACGGGACAAGGGAAATGACTACACCGATCTGAAACCGTTGGTACGCAAGGGCGTGCGCGCTGTTGTGGCGATGGGCGAAAGTGCCGAGAAGGTGTACGAGGAGTTGGGCGCCGAGGCCGAGGAACGCGGCAAAGCACGATCGATGGAGGAGGCGCTCAATCTCGCACAGGGCTTTGCGGAATCGGGGGACGCCGTGCTGTTGAGCCCAGCCTGCTCGTCCTTCGACATGTACGAAAATTACGAAGAACGGGGCGACATCTTCCGCCGCCTCGTGAAGACGCTGCTATAGTGCGTATTTTGGGAGGCGATGAGGAACGAACCGAAATACGCAAGCAACACGAAATACTCGATTAACGCATTTGCCGACAGACAGACGTAGCGACCTCGTTCGATGAGCTTCATTGACACCCTCAAACAGAAAGTCACCGACCGCGCCCCGGCGGACAAGTACGTCGTGTGGGTCGTGTTGGCCCTTGCGGCTATGGGGACCGTGGCCGTGTACAGCGCCATTACGTACCTGGCGGAGGTGCGGGCGGGAACGGGGCCGGAGCAGTTTCTGGTGCGGCACCTGATCCGGGTCGGAATTGCATTCGGGGTGATGGGGGTGGTCAGCTTCATCGATTATCGCACGCTGGCACGATATAGCCGGATCGGACTCATTGGCGCTCTTCTGCTCCTGCTTTCTGTAAAGATCATGGGGCTCTTTTCCGCGGGCTCTGACCGCTGGTTAGAGATTGCCGGCTTCGGGTTCCAGCCGTCCGACCTGGCGCGAGTGGCCCTGGTGTTTTATGTGGCTGTCCTGTTGGTGCAAAAGCAGGACTACGTGAAGAGCTTCAGCCGGGCCTTTCTGCCCATCCTCGTATGGGTATTTGGGACCATCTTGCTCATTGGAATTGATGACCTTTCCACCTCTGCCGTCTTGCTTCTGGCGGTGATGCTGATGTGCTTCGTGGGACGGGTGAGTGCCATCCAGATCGGCGGACTTGGAATCCTTGGGGCGGCCCTGGCGGTGGTTCTCATTGCCACCTCGCCGCATCGGGCCGCCCGACTGGAGGCATATCTCGGGGTAAACCTCTTCGACGATACGAGTACCGAGTACGTGATGGACCCGCAGGGCGAACAGTACCAGTCCCGGCAGGCCCGCATCGCGTTTGCCGTCGGAGGCTTCACGGGGGTGGGGCCAGGAAAAAGCATCCAGCGTGATTTTCTGCCAGCGCCCTACAACGACTTCATCTTCGCAATCATAGCGGAAGAGTACGGCATGGTGGGGGCGTTGCTGCTACTACTGGGATTCTGTGTGCTGCTGTTTCGGGGCTACCTCCGCATCGCCCGAGATGCACCGGACCCGTTGGGGCTCGTGTTGGCGGTTGGCTTTACGACTTTGATTGTAGCGTACGGGTTCGTGCATGCTGCGGTCTCCTGCGGCTTGCTGCCCGTAACGGGCCTGCCGATGCCCTTTGTGTCGTATGGAGGCACGTCGATGGTGGCCAACGGCATTATGGTGGGCGTCCTGCTCAACATCTCACGGCAATCGGCAAAGCGGACGCCCGACGAGATGCGACTGGAATATAAGGACTTTGTTTGATCCGGGAGGACGCCGAGGACTGTTTGCGGGGCACCGGAGGAGAAAAATTGGAATCATTCATCATTCGACTGCGCTTACGACATGGCGACACGCCCTCCGCACATTTTGATGGCCGGTGGGGGTACGGGAGGACACGTGTATCCTGCCATTGCGATTGCCGACGCCGTGACGACGCTCCGTCCGGAGGCACGGGTCATCTTTGCGGGGACGGAGGATCGGCTGGAGGCGCGGGCAGTGCCGGCGGCGGGCTACGCCCTGCATCCGATTACGGCACAGGGCGTGCAGCGCAGCTTGTCGGCCAAAAATCTGATGACACCGGTTCGGGTTCTCCAGGGGCTCTTGCAGAGCTGGCGCCTGGTGGGAAGCATTGAGCCGGATGTCGCCGTGGGAACGGGCGGCTACGTGGCCGGGCCTGTGTTGCTGGCGGCGTGGCTGCGCGGACGCCCTCTTCTCATTCAGGAGCAAAACGCCTACGCGGGGGTCACGAACCGACTATTGTCGCATCTGGCCGATCGCATCCATCTTGCCTTTCCTGAAGCAAGGGAATGGGTGCCAGCCGATCGGGCCGAGGTGAGTGGCAATCCCACACGGCGATCCCTCCGTGAGGCCGATCCGGGCGAGGCCCGTTCGGCCCTTCAGCTTCCGGCCGACGGGCGTGTTATTCTCGTGATGGGCGGCTCACTTGGCAGTGCGGCGCTCAACGAGGCGGTGGAGACGAATCTGGAGGCGCTCCTTGCGGAGGAGGACGTGTACGTGGTGTGGCAGACGGGGACACGGTACCACGACGCCATTGCCGAGCGCGTAGACGATCATCCGCAGCTTCGCCTCGTCGAGTATATTGACCGCATGGATCGAGTCTACGCGGCGGCAGATCTCGTCGTGTGTAGGGCCGGGGCGCTCACCTGCAGTGAGCTCATGGTAACGGGAACGCCTGCTGTGCTCGTGCCCTCGCCCAACGTGGTGGCCGACCACCAAACCAAGAATGCTCGCAGCATGGAGCGAATGGGAGCGGCGCGACTCCTTCCCGAGTCGGAGCTAAAGACCCGCTTTGTGGACGTGGTGTATGACCTGCTGGCCGATCCCGATGCATGTGAACAGATGGCCACGGCGGCGCTGGACATGGCGCGTCCCGAAGCGGCCGAAACCATTGCTCGCGATGTACTCACCCTCGCCGATCATTACCGACAGAACTGATCATCATCCTGCTAACGTAAGGGCACGCCGCTGGCATGCCCTCAACCACGAACGAATTGAACGTACAGCCGCGCCGCCGCGGCTCTTCAAGGGATGCCTTCGACGACCTTCTAAGTCACCTTCAATCGATGACGGAATTACGCAAACAACCGGCACTGGGCCGCATCCGCCAGATCCACATGGTGGGCATTGGCGGCATCGGCATGAGCTCCATCGCCGAGGTGCTCCTCAACCGTGGCTACGACGTCACCGGCTCGGACCTGGAGACGAGTGACGTGACGGAGCGGTTGGAGGACCAGGGGGCTACCGTGTATGAGGGCCACGCTGCGGAGCAGGTAGGTGAGGCCGACGTGGTGGTGTACTCCAGCGCCATCGATCCTGACGAAAACCCGGAGACGAAGGAGGCGGAGCGGCGTCGCATCTCGCTCATTCCCCGCGCCGAGATGCTGGGGGAGCTCATCCGGATGAAGTACGGCGTTGGCATTGCAGGCACCCACGGCAAGACGACGACCACCTCGATGGCCGGGCTCGTGGTGACGGAGGGCGGCTTCGATCCCACCGTCATCGTGGGCGGCAAAGTGACGGCCTTTGGGTCTAGCGCCGTCGCGGGAGAAGGCGATGTGATTGTGATTGAGGCCGACGAGTACGATCGCACGTTCCTTCGGCTCACGCCGTCGATTGCGGTCATAACGAACATTGAAGAGGACCACCTCGACATCTACGAGGACCTGGACGACCTCAAGGAGGCATTCACGCAGTACGCGAACAGCGTTCCGTTCTTCGGGGCGGCGGTGCTCTGCCTCGACGATCCGAACGTCCAGGCCATCGTGGGGGATATAGAGCGGCGCATTATTACGTACGGCACGACGCGCCAGGCGGAGGTGCGGGCCGAAAATATCCGGCGCGACGGGCTACAGACCCGTTTCGACGTGATGCGGCGCGATACCCGACTCGGGGAGGCCAAGCTGCGGGTGCCCGGCATGCACAACGTGCGCAATGCGCTTGCTGCGGTCGCCGTTGGGCTTGAACTTGAGGTTGGGTTTGATCGGATTCGGAAGGGACTGGCGGGCTTTACTGGCGTGCGGCGTCGGTTCGAAAAGGTGGGAGAGGCACAGGGACGGGTCGTGATCGACGATTATGCGCACCACCCCACGGAAATCCGCGCCACTCTCGACGCCGCCAGCCAGGGCTACCCGGATCGCCGCATCGTGGCGGTGTTTCAGCCGCACCTGTACTCCCGCACCCGCGATTTTCTCGACGACTTTGCCCGGTCCTTCTTTAATACCGACCAGCTGGTTCTCACCGATATCTACGGCTCGCGGGAGGACCCCATTGAGGACGTAGATGGGCATCTCCTTGTGGACCGTGCCGAGCAGTTCGGCCACCGCTCCGTACAGTACGTTCCCGAGAAGACGGATTTGCCCGAACGGCTCATGGATCTCACGGCGCCCGGCGATGTGGTGCTCATGCTCGGGGCTGGGGACATCTGGCGGTACAGTCGCAGCTTCGTGGAACTGCTCAATGAAAACGAAGGGGGGACAAATTAATGAGAGGGATTCTTTTCGACACTGCGAGTTATGAAACGTGAGGTGTGATGTGTGAGGGAAAGAGCCTCATCCATCACGAGTCACGCTTCCCTTTGCTCTGTTGAAGGAAAATGTATTTCGGGAAAGCCATACGACCATTAAGACAGTACCGATGAATCTCGATCGCGCCAAAACATACGGATGGCTGGCGTTACGCCTCCTTGGGCTCTTTGCCGTAGGGGGCGGTGTGCTCGCCCTTGGCCTGCTGGGATGGCAGTGGCAGTCGAGCGTGACGGTGAAAGAAATTGCTGTCACCGGGGTGCACCACACGCCGCCGGACACCGTACGACACCTTGCCCGTGTAGATAGCGGTACCGTCATGGAGTCCATCGACGGCGCGCTCGTGGCCGATCGGGTCTCGCGTTATCCCTGGGTGAAGCAGGCGGAGGTTACAAAACAACGGGCGCGGCGCACGCTGTTGGTGTCCGTCTCTGAGCGTAAGCCCGCGGCTCTCGTTATAGACGCGAGGGGAACGCCGGCCTACTATCTCGATCGCATGGGATATGCCATGCCGTTGCCCGACAGTGCGGACTACGACGTGCCCCTTGTGCGCGGACTGGGGGCCGAATACCACCCAGTGCAGCCGGTGGCGCCGTCGTCGGTCCGGCGGGTACTTTCCGCCCTTCCGCAGGCCGAGGCGGAGCCGCTGGTGTCGGAACTTTCCGTACAGCCCGACAGCAGCGTGCAGCTTCTCACGGTGCCCATTGGGCAACACGGGACACTGCCCGTACAGCTGGGCAGCGATGCCCTCGTGTCGAAACTTCGTCGGCTTCGCGCCTTTGCCGAGCAGGTGCTTGCCGGAGAGCCGAAGAAGAACATCGGAGAAATCGACCTTCGCTTCGACGGACAAATTGTCACCCGAGAGCACCCCCTGGATGGATGATCACTTTATAATTTCCGTTCCCGCATTCGGATCCGGCCGTGCTGCTGGGATGACACCGTCGGCCCTCGCTCGTTTTGGTCGAGCCCGACGGTTCGCAGACCATCCCAACTACCAATCCTCAAAATATTATGACTGAGCATGAAGAAATTGTCGTAGGCGTCGACATCGGAACCACGAAGGTATGTGCCGTCGTGGCTCAGGAAGACGACCTCGGCCGCGTGAATATTTTGGGCGTGGGCATGGCCCCGTCCGACGGCCTGAATCGTGGGGTTGTCGTGAACATCGACCGTACCGTGAATGCCGTACGGGAGGCGATTACCGAGGCCGAGCGCGCGGCGGGGGTTGAGGTGCAGAACGTCATCGTTGGCATCGCGGGCGATCACGTGCAGAGCTTTCAGACGCGCGGCGTCGTCACGATCCGTTCCGGCGAAATTACGCAGGAGGACGTGCAGCGCCTCCTCGAAGACACGATGCACGTGGCGCTGCCGGCCGACCGTGAGATTCTACACGTCATTCCGCAGGAGTTTATCGTGGACGGACAGGACGGCGTGGCCGATCCCGTGGGCATGAGCGGGGTGCGCCTAGAAGCGAACGTTCACATCATTACGGGCCTCGTGTCGGCCGCCAAGAACATCTACCGCTGCATTGAAAAGGCGGGCTTTACGGTCGCCGATCTGGTGCTGGAGCCGCTCGCGTCCTCGTTCAGCGTGCTCCACGAAGACGAGAAGGAAGTGGGCGTGGCCCTCATCGACATCGGCGGCGGCACGACCGACATCGCCGTCTTCGAGGACCACACCATTCGACACACCGCCGTCATTGCCGTGGCCGGCAACAAGGTGACCGACGACATTCGAAAAGGCCTCGGTGTGATGCGCGATCAGGCCGAGCAGTTGAAGCGTCAGTTTGGGACGGCCCTCATCGACATGGCCGATCCAGGGGAGCAGATTGAAATCCCGGGCATTGGGGGCCGCTCCGAGAAGATGATCGGGCGTGACACGCTGGCGCAGGTCATTCAGCCTCGGCTGGAGGAGACGCTGGAGATTGCTGCCATGGAGATCAAGCGCAGCGGGTACGGCCGACACCTCGGGGTCGGCTGCGTGCTCACTGGGGGCGGAGCGCTCATTCCGGGCACCGACGAGCTGGCCGCCGACGTTTTGGGCATGGAGGCCCGCATCGGGCGCCCGATGGGCCTGAGTGGCGGACTCGTCGAAGAGGTCAGCAATCCGAAATACGCAACCGGCGTCGGGCTCGTGCTTTACGGCATGCGCCCCGAGATTATTGGCGGCAACACGTTGTCCGAAGATGTAGAGGCGCACCAGAACGGAAAACGCGCGGGTGACGGTACGCTGATGAACCGAATAGCCAGCCGCATGAAATCATGGTTTGACGAACTATAATCGATGAACGGTTGAAGGTCGAGGCGTTGAACGTTCACTTGTGTTCCGTTCGCCTTTGGACCTTCAGCCTCCTCAGAACTTGTTTGGCGAGACGGAGACGGCCTTCGACTTCGTGGGACGCCTGGAGCTTTTGCCTTCGCCTGGTAGGTTCACTACCGGCAAGCGAGCGTGCCAGCCTCACTTGGGCGCTCCATGGCACGTTGCCTACCATGTCTCGGCTACTCATCCGTTTGCAAAACAGGTTCTCAATCATTCAACCAACCAACCCGATTGCCCCTGTAGGGATGGCCGGGGCCGCTCACCTCGGCCGAGACGGGCAGTCGATCCCAATTTTTCGAACCACAGCATAATTTCTGGAGGGATTTTATGAACGACTTTAGCTCCAAATTTTCGTTCGATGACTCGGCGAACGAGGAGGCCAAAATCTGCGTCGTCGGGGTTGGCGGTGGGGGGGGGAATGCCATCAATAACATGGTGGAGAAGGGCATTCGCGGAAATGTCGAGTTTATCGCCATCAATACCGACTCTCAGGCGCTGAATGAGAACCGGGCGCCGCAGAAGATTCAGGCGGGGCGCAATCTCACCAGTGGCCTGGGGGCTGGGGCACGGCCCAACGTGGGCGCAGAGGCGATTGAGGAGAGCAGCAATGAAATCAAGCAGGCCCTCGACGGGTACGACATGGCGTTTGTGACGGCCGGTATGGGGGGCGGGACCGGCACCGGCGGGGCGCCCGTTGTGGCCTCCATTGCCCGTGATCTCGACATTCTAACGGTGGCGATTGTTACCAAGCCGTTCGAGTGCGAGGGCAAGCGGCGGATGGACACAGCGCTCGAAGGCATCGAGCTGCTGCGTGAGAACGTCGACACGCTCATCGTTATTCCCAACGAGCGCCTGCTCGACATCGCCGACGACGACACGAGTCTTATTGAGGCCTTTGAGAAGGCCGACGAGGTGCTCTACAATGCGACACGCGGCATTAGCGACCTGATTACGGTCCACGGCCTCATCAACCTGGACTTTGCCGACGTGCAGACGACGATGAAGGACGGCGGCACGGCGTTGATGGGATCGGCCACGGCCACCGGGGACAACCGGTCGGAGAAGGCCGCCATTCAGGCCATCAGCAGCCCGCTGCTCGACGGCCTTTCGATTGCGGGCGCGACCAACGTGCTCGTCAACATCACCAGTGGTCCGTCGCTTGGCATTCGCGAGGCCACGCAGGCCACGAGCGTCATCCAGGAAGAGGCCGGCGATGACGTGGAGGTCATCTTCGGCACGGTGATTGAAGAGGACATGGAGGACAAGCTCCGCGTCACGGTGATTGCCACGGGCTTCGACCGCGAAGAGGAGGAGGGCGACGCTGCCGCGCCTGCTGGCGAAGGAGAGAACGACGAGGGCGGGTCACGGCGCACAGTTCCCCTAGACGAAAATGATCCAGCCCATCGGTATAAGGGCGAGGACAATCTGCGCCAGCTCGACACCCCTGCATATGAGCGCCGGAGCAGCCCGAACCACTCGAACCGAAACGCGTCACAGCAGAATTCGGAGGAGCCGGACGAGAATTCCTCTTCGCCCGAGGCCCAGGGCCAGCCGTCGGGGAAGCGCTCTAAGATTCGCCGGCTACAGTCGGATCGCTCCGACGAGCGACAAGACCGAGGCGAGCGCTCCCGTTCCGACGATTCGGGCTCGGATGGGGAAGACTCGGACACGCCCGCATTCCTCCGCAAGATGATGGACTGACCCGAATGGGGAGTTTAGAATGCGGAATTTGGAATGAGGGGGGCGAAGGCGTGGGGGCATTCATTACACACTCCCCACTTCCAATTCCGAACTCAACAAAAGCGGGGATCTCCAGCCCCACCACAGGCCAAGAGAATGCTCTTCATTCGTTCCGCAGTGAGGAGACAACACGTCTCGATTGTAGAATGCAGGGAGACGTGTGGCGCACTGGGAGAATCCCTCTCGGATCGGAGCGGGGAGCACCGGCCTGCCCGCAGTGTTTGAGCAGCACGGCGGGACTGTGGTTCGATGCGGGGTTGCTTAGGACCGACACCGGTCCGTCCTGGGCGACCCCCGTCACATGCGAAAAGCCACGCCCATGGCCATCCGCCGAGGGCGTGGCTTTTTGTTTTGAAACAGGGGACGAGAATGTGGATCGTTCTGTGGTACTTGAAGGGTCCACCGCAACGGGACAGATCGTGAGGAAATTAGGAGGGTTCCGTGGGGGAATCGACTCGTTGAAGCAGCCGATTGTATGCCTGCGCCACCGTAGGGCGGCGAATCGAGCGGGACTCGGCAGCAGCCTTCAGGATTGTGTCGCGCACCCGAGCGTCCGGCTCGTCCAGGGCCATCATCAAGAGGGTTGTGTACGAGACGGGATCGTCGATCTTGCTCAGCGCTACCACGGCCGTCAGGCGGCGCGACGACTCGGCCGAAGCGGCATAAATGTTCAGAAGCGGCGTCGCGGCCTCCCGAAGCCGAACGGCGTTCCCTCGTTGGGTGACCACCTCGATGAGGGTGCGCATTCCGTGGTCTTGGAGCGACTGGTCGGGCGACTGGAGCAGCTCGGCAATCTGCAGTCCGAACGTCTGCTGCCAGGTGGATTGAGCCTGGGCCTGGGGCGTCGTTGTCGGAGAGGCGAGAAGAAAAAGGAAAAGGCCAGCAAAAGAAATACGGCGGATGTACGTCATAGCAGGATCCGGTTGGTGAGAGTTAGGTGAATCAGAGGGCAGTGCCTCTGTGGATCCCAATGACGGAGGCGGCGTCCGCGTGGTTACTGGAGTGAGACGAATGGACCGTTTCGTGCGACGAGCCGTCCAGAAAAGAGGTGTGGGCAGTGGAAAGACGGAAGGCCCATCATCGGAGGTCGGTCGTGCCCCTCTCATGCTGGGAAGAGGCCGCCGGGGAGGAAGAGGATACCCGGTGTTGCTGGGCTCGCTCATATACCTCACTTGCCAGGGCCGCGTAGTCGTCGGCGCCTGGGCTTGCGGGCGACTGTGCAAAAATGGACCGCCCCTGTTCTGCTGCGCGCACCAGGGAGTCGTCGTGCCGGATCTCCGTCGAAAAGACCTTCTCGCCGTAGTAGGTACGAATCTGCGAGATCACGGCTTCTGTATTTTCGATTTCCCGATCCACCATCGTGAGCAGAAGGCCGAGCACGGGCGTCGTTTGGTTGAGACTGTCGCGTGCTTGTTTGATCACTTCTCCCAAGCGGACGACGCCTTCCAGGGCGAGGTAGGCGGGGGAGACCGGAATCAAGAGGGCGTCCCCCGCCACCATGGCGTTCAGCGTGAGCAGCGACGTGGAGGGGGGGCAGTCGAGAAAGATGAAGTCGTAAAGGGGCTCGACCTCATCGAGCAGGCGGGCCAGCCGGTGGTGGCGGTCGTCGGCGTTGAACAGGCTGACGTCCGCGTTTGCGAGGTCGAGAGAGGCCGGGAGGAGGTCAACGGGATCGGCGTCCAGAGTGCGAATTGCATCCTCCACGTTTGCATCGCCGAACAGCACGTCCGCGACGGAGGGAGAAAGCTGATCGCGAGACAGCCCGAGCGAAAGGGAGGCAGAGACCTGGCTGTCCAGGTCGACGACCAGAACGGTCTGGCCGGCACGAGCAAGACCAGCTGCGAGGTTGACGGCTGTCGTCGTCTTGCCGATGCCGCCTTTGTTGTTCAGAATTGGAAGCGTTGTGGGGGCCGTTTGGGGGAGGGCCATGTCAGAAGAGCGTCAATACACGAGGGACGGGACGAGCAGGGACGGGGGCGCGGCTCATCCGTCCGAGGGCAGGAGGGAGGACTGGCCGTTTCCGTTCGATACCGACGAGCGCGGAAGGGTGAGGGTAAAGTGGGTGCCGTGCTCCCCATTTTTCATGTCCAGTGTGCCTTCCATGTGACCGGCAAGCTGGTGAATGCGATGGAGCCCGGAGGCTTCTGGGCCCGACGCCTCATCCAGGTACACTTCCATAAATCGCTCTTCCACCTCCGAGCCTGTATCGATTACGTGCAAGGCCACCTCGTCCTCGCCAGCTTCGGCCTTTACCGTGATGGTTCCCGTCTCCGTGTGGGTCAGGGCATTGGCGAGAAGAGCGTCAACAATCGTTTCGACGGCCGACGGATCGTGGCGCACCGGCACCGACGTGTCCGGCAGGGTGCGCCGGAGCTCTACGGACTGCGTGTCTCCTTCATGCCGGTCCAAGACGGCATGGAGATGCGTCACGAGGTCGAACGGTTCCGGAGTGAGATCGATGGCGTCTCCGGACTCCTCCATGTTCGTCGCCAGAGCGTTGGAGGCCGCCGGGTCCGAGGTCGACTCGGCATCCGACACGGAGTCGGATCCGTCGTCTGCGTCGGTCGGGACTGGATCTTCGAAGCCCTCGTCGGAAAAGGTCGGCAGGCTGGGAGAGAAGACGTCGTAGGCCTCGTCGGGGGCGGACGAGTCGGCCGAGGCGTCGTTCGCGTTGGATTCAGCGGCCGGAGCGCTCTCGTTTTTCGCACTGGAGGTCTCTGTTGAATCATCGGCATCGTGCGCCGGCGCGTCGGCTGCCTCCGCACCTTCGTTCTCGTCCTCCTCTTCTTCCTCCTCTGCTTGGGCTGCAGGCGACGGAGACGCTGCCTCGGGCGAGGGCTCCTCAGGGGGAAATTCGGCCTCGTCGGAGGGGGCGGGCTCCGCTGAGGACGACTCAACGGGGATGTCGTCGGAGGTGTCCGCCTCAGCAGAGGAGGCAGAGGCAGGAGACGTCGATTCCGGCTCGGGCGCTGTATCCTCGTCCAGAATGGGGGTGAGGGTTCCCGCCACGCCGGACGGACTGCCGGTGTCGTCCCGCATCAGTCGAGCGTGTAGCTCAAATTTCTGCTCGCCCTGATTGGTGAGGAAGCTGGCTTCGTGCTGGCACACGTCCGTGTCTGCCGCCAGAAGCGCCGAGAAGGCTTCGCTGGTTGCCGACCGGTCGAGTGGGTGGACGAAGCTGGTAAGCGGACGCCCGATGGTATCCGAGACGGAGAAGCCCGTCGCGGCCTCCCATTCGCCACTCAAGGACTGCGTGTTGCCCTCCAAGTCGGTTTGAAAGAAGACGGTACTGTCGGAATCGTGCCGCTGGGAGACGGACTGCGGGGCGGCCAGCCGGGCAGCCTGCCCGTCGAAGAGCACCTCATGCTCCCGGAGCTGCACGGGAAAGAAGGAGCCGTCCGCTCGCTTGTGCATCGACAGGTCGGCAGAGGACGGCTGGTCCTCCGGTGGGGCCTCCAGGGTGTCGGCGGTCATCGAGGCGAAGTCGGACTTGTCATAGCCGTATGTGTCACGGGCAGCCTCGTTGACGTACATCAGAGAGCCGTCGCTCTCGGAATAGACGTACATCGGCTGCGGATTCTCATTTACCAGCTGCCGTACCTGCGCTTCTGCACTGCGCAGCTCGAACTGATTCACCACCACGTCCGCCAGCCGTTCAAGAATTTCGCGCTGGGAGGCGTCGAAGGGTTGTGCCTCGTAGTCGATGATGCAGAGCGTACCGATGTGGACACCCTCCGGGGTTGTGAGCGGGGCACCAGCATAGAAGCGAATGTGCGGGGGGCCCGTCACGATCGGGTTATCCTTGAACCGCGGGTCCTTCGTTGCGTCCTCAACGACGAGCATCTCGCCCTGGTGCACAGCGTGGACGCAAAAGGAGACTCCGATGTCGGTCTCGCGGGCGTCGAAGCCGAAGCACGACTTGAACCATTGGCGCTCGTCGTCGATGAGCGTGATGAGGGCGGTTGAGACGTCGCACACCTTCGCCACGAGGCTCGTGATGCGATCGAAATTCTTCTCAGGGGCGGTATCAAGGATGTGGTAGCGCCGCAGAGCCGCCTGCCGTTTGCTGGTGTCTTCAAGATCAGGCGCGTTTGAGTACGTGGAGGACTCCATGCCGTTGAGAGAGGAAAACTGTTGGAAGAGAACAATACTGGTGCACAGGACGAGGGCCGACCATCGCTCGCTCACGTGCCGCAAATGAGGTGCCGATCAATGCGTCGGGCGTTCGATACGGACGTGCATAAACACATCATTACAAATGCACCTCGACGCCGCAATGAATGGGACTGGAGGTGTGGTTCTCCCGATGTGTTACCGGTGGGCAACGTTACTAAGGGAAAACATTTCACGACGTGTTGCCCGCAGGGTGCTTGGGGCTCTGTTTCCCCCGGTAAGGAATTGTTCAGCTCCAGACATTTGCATACAGTGTAGAGATAGGCGCCCACGAAGACGAAAGGTCCGCCCGAACGGTCATTCGAAACCGAGTGCTGAATCTGTTCGCGTATGTGAATGGGAAGGGGGACGTGTGTTGCTGGAGTGGAGGCACGAACGTTTGGGGGACACGGATCTTCAAAAATTTCCTCTCGTTGGAAGGCCGCTATTTCTTAGGTCAAGCCTTAAAAATGAGTTTTGGCCTCCTCCCTTTAAGCGGCTGTCGTCATTGTCTCTTTTCGTCTTTGCAGTCCCAGCGTGACTTCGGTTTTCCTCCATCGGATGTTCGTCAGGCCCCGTCGTTTCTTTTTCTATCTCGTCGGGAGCGTAGTGCTTGCCGTTGGGGGCAGTCTCCTTTTCGTCTTCTCTGTGCAGGCGCAGCAGGTGGCCCCAGAAGAAGGGCGCGTCCCGGAGGCGGCCCCAGTTTCGGTTCACCCGTCGATTCCGGTTCGGGCCCTCGCGCCGTCGTCGTTGGCTATCGAACTTCCCCCCGTGTCGTCCGCTTCTTCGTCCGGCGTTCGGTGGGGACGGGTTACTCTCGTCTCAGGGATACTCACGACGTCCTACGTTAGTCAGTATGTGATTGAACGTAAAAAGTGGTGGTCCCAACAAACGGTGGGCTTTCACTTCGACAGCAAGCTCGAGTATGCCCACGGTCTCGACAAGATGGCCCACTTCTATGGAGCCGAAATTCAGGCCATGACGAATGCACGGCTCCTGGAGTGGGCAGGCGTGTCGTCGTCGAAGGCGGCGCTTGCGGGATCCCTCTTGAGCCTCGCCGGGCAGACCAACGTGGAGATCCACGACGGCTTCAACGCCCAGTGGGGCTTCGACGTGTACGACCAGATCGCCAATGTGCTGGGGGTAAGCTGGTTCTACGCCCACGAGCGCGTGCCGGCCCTTCGGCGGTTTGACGTTCGACTTTCGTACTGGCACCCCAACGCGCCTCCGCTCAACAAATCGAAGGACATCACCCCTTTCACGAACGACTATTCGGGGCACGTCTACTGGGTGAGCATGCGCGTCTGGGATCTCCTGCCGGCGTCGGCGCAACCATACTGGCCCCGGTGGCTTCAGATCTCGGCCGGCGTGTCGCTGAACAAGTGGGAGGAGTACCCGGATCCGGACGCTTACCTCTCGACTCACATTAGTGTGGATGTTGACTGGCGCAAGATTATCCCGCGAGGATCCTGGCTCGGACGCACGACCGGCGATCTCCTGAATCGATACCACCTGCCTGCGCCAGCGCTCCAGATTACGCCGCGTCCGGGGATACGTCTCCTGTTCGTGGGGCAGTAGCCCGGCTGCAACGTACCCGGTACACGAGAATTGATACTCGATACCGAAGACCGGTGTACCCCCGATGGGAGCAAATTCGGACGGAACGACTCTTGTCGGAGGAAGGGCGTGATGCCAAAGTGGGATGGGCCATTCATCTCGTTCTCGAACCGGATCATCTCCCGTCGCAGAAAAACGTCCTCGTGGGTCACGAGGACGACGTGTTTTCTCGAGCGTCGAATGCGATGTCCTGCAATCTGCGGCTTTTCCCCACAAAGGTCCGGCGTCCGAACCATTCTATGGTCGAGAGACTAGGGGGCATGAGAGCGACAATAGCTCGTCGTCGGCTGCAATAGGGTTATACAGCAGATTTGTATTTGCAACCCCTCTACTTTTGAGGTCCTTTTCCTCCGAACACGAATCGGTTTAGAAATATCTGCGCAAACGGCGACTGCTCGACTGCTGCCCGGTCGAGCGGGTTGCCCCAATGGAGGACCTCGCTGTTGGCCAGTAGAATCAAGGTCAATTTGCGGTCCGGCACCTTCAGATAGAGCGCCGAAAATCCAGCTTCCTCGTCCCAGCCTCCATGCCAAACCAGCCGCTTGCCGCGGTAATCCTGCACGTACCAGCCGAACGCGTATGGGGATTCCGTTCCGTCCGATTGGTTTGGCGGATCGAACAGTGTGTTCATGACTGAGTCGGAGGCGAGGGTACCGGTGTCAAGTGCCACGTCGTAGCGAGCGAGGTCACGAACAGTCGACACGATGCCCGCCCCACCAGCGAGATGTCGCTCGGGTTGTCTCCGCTGGACATAGTCGCCATCTTGGAGGCCGTAGCCCTGTGCCATGTCGAAGAAGACATCCGCCTTTTCGCGTTGCCACAGGCTCGCCATCGTACGGGTCATTCCCGCCGGTTCTAGAATGCGCTTCTGAACCAGCTGGGCCATCGTGTTGTGTCGCCCTTCCGCAGCGCTAATCGGGTGGCCGTACACGTGCTCGACGTAGCGAGAGAGCCGCGAGTCCATGATCGGATTGTAGAGGAAGCGGGTCCCCGGCGTGCCGTTGACCCGGTGATGCAGCACGTTCCGGAGTGTGATCGGCACATCGCAGCGGAGGTCGCGTCCGAAGACAATACCGGACTGTGCCAGCCACGTACAGAAGTCCCTCCATTTCGGCATGTCGCTGATGCGATTCTCCAGATCGACGATGCCGTCCGCGTCCAGCTGCAAGAAGAGAAGGCCTACAAAGGTCTTCGTGAGGGAGGCGATCCAGAAGGGCGTGTCGGGCGTGACGGACACGTCCGGGGCACCGTCGTCGGTGTCGAAGTGGGCACTACCATAGCCACTCATCCAGGCGATCTTGCGGTCTTTCACGACGGCCGCCGCTAGACCGGGGATGCGATTTCCCTGCCGAAGCGAGTCGAGATCGGTCGCAAACGCCTGAAATGTTGAATCTGGGGTTGCTGAGTTCGGGGGAGACTGCCCCACTGCCTGTGTGGTGCTCACTGTGATGAGCGCCGTTGTGAGCACGGCAAGGAGTTGGAGTCTGTACATACGAAACGTAGAAGTCGCGGTTTGAGGGGGCAGATCAAATAAGGCCCTACCGCTTGACCTTAGCGTAATAAGAGCGGCCGTGTTATGCCAGCGATTCAGTGGTTCTCTTGTCAAACTCTGGTTGTCTCCAAAGCCCGACTCCCATTCCAGTGGCTGCCATGATGGCGGAGGTTGTAATACCGACCAGAAATTGGCCAATCCCTTGGTCAAGAAAAAAATTCAGGAACGAGAGAACTGCTGAACTTAGCCAAACAAATGCAGCGTGCTTCCAGGGGCGATCTTGCTGTACACGGCCCAGCTGGAAAAATACAAGAAAGATCCCGAGTACGACGAGACCACTCTTGAGAATTGGTGTCCAACTCGGAGGAACGCTGCCGCTGGCACTGTAAAAGCCACGGATGACGCCGGGTACAAACCCTGCAATGAATGTGGCGACGAATGTGAGACCAATGAAAAGAAAGATACGTTTCCAATTTATAGGCGTAGAGTAGTTAGTTGATAGAGCGGCATCAGCCCGGGTTCAGGTGAAGTGGTCGTTATGCATAGCTCGCTTACCAACTTCCGGAGCGGAGCAACCGAACGACCTGTTCGACAATTTCTGTTCTCGGTTCCTTCTTGAGTACTCCCGCCTCTCCCTCAAACAACTGAAGATTGGCGGTGAAAAGCTTCCCAGGCCGAGCGTAGCTTACTCACTTCAAGCTTCCTTCTGCAAACTCCTCATCCGTGAGCTCGACGGCATTCGGATCCGCGTACGGATTGCTCGTCACCTGACAGAGCACGAAGTCATCCCGACTAATTTCCGCCAGCACCACAGCTGGACGTAGTTTCGACTCCGATAAATCCGAAAATGGAAACGGAATCAGGACTACTGATCCGGCTGAAGGTGCTTCCATGCATCATCCTCCTCTTCACGAGTCCAATCTTCAGCGAGGGCCTTCTCACTTAGCAGCGCGGTCTCCCCCGCGCTGGAGTCAGCCTCGAAATCTTGATTCTCTTCGTCGGTCTCCTCAAGGATCGTTACGAGCACCCGCTGTTCTTTCTTCAAAGAAATCGAGTCCGGGAGCTGGATGGATCCATCTTCGGCGACGATAGCCTCCACAGTTTTCGGCATGGCTCTGAGCTACTAGGACATGAGCAACGCATCCTCTATTACGGCAGAGGAAGGTCACCGTTCGGCATAACACGACGCGGGGGAGCGGGTAGGTCTCTCATTTCCAAGAGGATACACAGAATGAAGGGAGCGATATCCCGATCGGGTCGGCATAATCCCGAAGATGACACGTTCTGTGGATCGGCGGCTGCTTGTATAAATCATAAGACATCTCGTCCATCAGGTCAATTAAAGATACTAGCCATTCACTCTCCTCCATACCAACCGCTGCCTCCGGTTCGTCCAACGCCCTGGGCCACGTCCGGGCCGCCTGCTGGCGTCAGTTTCAAAAGAGCAAGGTCATCCGGTAGGACGATCGAGAGGCTGGGTCGCTATCGGGGGGGCTACAATTCCCGACGAGCGCGGAGAGGGCATTATACTTCTGCCCGCAGCACGTCCATCGGGGGACGATCGTACAGGCCGCGGCTGTTGAAGAGACCGATGCCGATGGTGAGAAGGGTCACCGTGACGAACGCACCGGCGAGCGCCCACGGGGCCACCACAAACGGCCCCTCGAAGACGAAGTAGGACAGGCTCCACGCCGCCGCGAGGGCCAGCACAATGCCGGTAGCCGCCGCAAAGACGCCGAGAAACAGGTATTCGACCGTCATGATCTTCAGCACCGTCTTGCGGGAGGCGCCAAGCGTTTTCAACAACACACTCTCTTCGGCCCGCTGGTATCGGCTCACGACCACCGCGCCCGCCAGCACGATGAGCCCGGTGACGATGCTGAAGAGGGCCATGAAGCGGATCACGTACGACAGACGTCCGAAGAGGTCGCGGAAGGTGGAGAGGACGAGCGAGAGATCGATGGCGGAGACGTTGGGGTACTTCTGCACGACCTGCCGCTGCACCTGGGCGGAGGCCTCGTCGTTTTCGGAGCGGCTCAGGATGACGTGCATCTGCGGCGCGGCTTCCAGCACTCCCTCCGGAAAGACCACAAAGTAATTCGTACCAATGCGCTGCCAATCGACTTGGCGGATGCTGGACACGTAGGTGGTCACGAGGCGGCCCTGCACGTCGAATGTCAGCGTATCCCCAATGCTCACGTTCAGGTCCTCGCGCGCGATCTCCTGCTCCAGCGAGATGGGTACAGCCGCTCCCGATTGTATCGGGTTGCCGTCGACCTCTCCCACAAACTCCCCCTCGACGAGCGTCTCGCTGCTGGTAAGGTGGTCGCGGTAGGTGACGCGGTACTCGCGCTCGTGTGCCCAGTCGACGCGCCGGGTCGTGTCCTGCCGGATTTGTTTGATGGTGCGGCCGTTTACGCTGTGCATTCGCATTGTGACGATGGGCTCGTCGGCCATTAGTGGAAGGCCGGCGCCCTTGACGATGTCCTTCACGCCGTCGGCCTGGTCGTTCTGCACGTCGAAGAGCACGAGGTTGGGCTGTCCTTTGCCGCCGGTCACCTTGATCTGCTCCAGGAGGGTTTGTTGGACGAGGAAGAGCGTCACGATGAGGAAGGTGCCGAGGCCGAGCGCCAGCATCAGCACCGTCGTTTGGTTCTGCGGGCGGTACAGGTTTGCCAGGCCTTGCCGCCATGGGTACGGCCAGGAGCTCGGAAAGAAGCGCTGCACGCCCGTTACGATGCCCCAGGACACGAGCGCCAGCACGCCGAAGACGCCCGCCACACCCCCTGCGTAGCCGAGTCCAATTTCCCACGAGGGGGCCTGCAGAAGCGACACGCCGGTCACCCCCGCTGCAATGAGGATCGCGACCGCCCACCGCGCCGGGTCGCACCAGCCGCCCGTCGTCGGGTCCACGTCTGTGCGGAGGGCGCGCATGGGCGAGACGCCCCGCACCTCCAGCAGCGGCCACAGTGCAAAGAGGAGGGTGACCCCGAGGCCAACGCCTAGGCCGAGGCCCACCGCCACCCAGGAAATGGAGAAACTTACGTCGAAGGGAAGGAAGTCGGCCAGCAGACGAGGCACGAAGGCCTGAAGCCCGATGCCGATCAGGCTTCCGGTGCCGGCACCGAGCAGGCCGAGCACGCCTGCCTGGGCGAGATAGATGCGGAACGTGCGTCCGGCCGAGGCGCCCAGGCAGCGCAGGACCGCAATCGAGCCGAGGCGCTGCCGCACGTACACGTGCACGGCACTTGCCACGCCGAGGCTGCCCAGCAGGAGCGCCACAAAGCCCACGAGGCTCAGGAAGCGATACAGGTTGCCGAGGCCCTCGCGCCAGTCCTCCGCCTCTTCCTCCACGGTGTCGGTGTCGAGGTCCCGCCGCTCCGCAAACGGCTCGATGTCACTCACGAGCTGGCTTACGTCACGGTCGTCTTCGAACTTGAAGTAGACCTCGTATTCGGCCAGGCTCCCCCGACTCAAAAGACTCGTGTCGAGTTCGGTCTTCGGGATGTAAATCGGGGGGCGGGCGGCGGAGCTAAAGGACGATTCGCCCGGGGCTTGTTGGATCTCGCCTGCGATTTGGTACGACACGCGCCCGATGCGGACGGAGTCTCCCACCTGCGCGTCGAACTGGTTCAGGAGGGTGCCGGATACGAGTGCTCGGCGGCCCGTCTGGTAGACCTGCGAGGCACTGTCGGGCTGCGTAATCAGGGCGCCGTAGAACGGAAAGCCGCCCTCGACGGCCCGTACCGCCGTGAGGCGCGTGCCGCCGTTCTTGGGAAAGACGGCCATCGATCCGAAGGAGATGCGTCGCGACTGTGTGCCGCCGATCGAGTCGATCATCACCTCCGTCGAGTCGTCGAACGGTTGCTCAGACTCCAATCGAAGGTCGGCCCCGAGGAGCGTCTTCGCTTCCTGATCGACCGTGCGGCTCATGTTGTCGCCGAAGCCGCGAATGGCGACGAGCGCAGCGACGCCCAGCACCATGGCCGAGAGGTAGAGCGCGAGGCGCTGCCGGCTGCCGCGACTGTCGCGCCACGCCATCTTCAGAATCCAGGGTACGTTGCTCATTCGGCAAGGGGGAAATGATCCAGATAACAAGGTGCCCGGGTTCGACGGTTCGGGAGGCGTGAGGACGTGAAGCGGGATACGTGATCTCTAGGATCGGGCGCCTCAGAGTCCCGAGTCGCGGTTCACGCCTCGCGAGTCACTACAACACCTCCGTCTCCTCAAACTGCTCACCGAGATCCGCGCAGAGGCGCTCCAAGTGCTCCCGGTCGGTGTCGTCGAAGGCGCCGACGGTATCGGAGTCGACGTCGAGGACGGCCAGGAGGCGGTCGGATGGCGTCACGATCGGCACCACGACTTCCGACTGTGTCGACGACTGGCAGGCAATGTGGTCCGGCGCGTCGGACACATCGGGCCAAAGCTGCGTCTCGCGCGTCCGGGCCGCGGCCCCGCACACCCCCCGATCAAAGTCAATGTGGAGGCAGCCGTGCGGCCCCTGGTACGGCCCCACGATGAGATGATCGTCCGAGACCGCTCGGTAGAAGCCGGTCCAGTCGTAGTAGTCGAACGAGTGGTGGAGCTCGCACGCGACCGTGGCCATTGCCGCAATCCAGTCCGTTTCGCTGTCGAGCAGGGCGTCGATACGACGACGGGCATCCCTATAGGTATCGGTCTTCGCGGAGGAAGCAACGGCGGAATCAGGCATTGGGAGAGGCAGTCCTGTGCACATGAATGGGAACGGCCCTCTACCGGGGGCGTCGTGGAGGCGTTCCGGATGGGACGAGGGCATCACGGGTTCCGGTCTCCCCACACGCGCTTTTGGGGAAGAAGGTACACGGTCAGGGGACGATCAATGGTGATTTGGCAGGAGAGGCGAGGATAGCCGTACCGGGCCGCGAGTCGGTCGTGCCAGTGTACGGGCGCTGGCGGGGACTCCAGGCGGACGCCGCAGGTGGCACAGAGCCCTCGCCCCCCGCAGTGAACGGATTCCGTCCACCGGGTGTAGGGGGACAGGTCATTTTTGAGCAGTACTCGCCGGAGGTTGGCGCCGGACTTTGCCTCGATCTCATGCCATTCCGCTCCGTCGTGAACACGGACGCGGTATGCGGACGCAGACTCGGGCACGGGGATGTGAGGAGGAATTGTTACGCTGCGGTCTCTTCTGTCACTTCGATCTGCGAGGTGTAGAATGCCACGTGATCCTTGATTTGAGACGCCTCGTCGTGCGGATCCGGATAGTACCAGGCCGCATTTGTTTTCTCATCTCCCCCTGCGACCACGGTGTAGTAGTGGGCTTCTCCCTTCCACGGGCAGGTCGTCCGATGGTCGCTTGGCTTCAGATACGTTTCGTTGAGCGACTCCGGCGGGAAGTAGTGGTTGCCTTCCACGACGACGGTGTCGTCGCTCTCGGCAATCACGGCATCGTTCAAAACGGCTTTCATGGCGATGAGAAGTGATTCGTGAAGTGTGAAAGTAATTTGGGAACGAACATTCAACTGCTGGTGTGCGTCCCCGATTCCGTTCGGGGAAAAACCCATTGGCATCGTTACACTTGTGTGCACTCGGAGGCCGTTTCTTGCCGATGGGAGTGCAATCGGAACGAGAGCGTGCTGTCGTTTTCCCATTCACGCATCCCAACTTCGCGCCGCCCTGTTTATTCTTGCGCCAAAGCACTCGCCCGATCTTCGTTGCTTCGTCCGTCCCGACAGTCTCTTATGCCCGACATTCTCATCCTTCAGCACGTCCGTCCCGAGCCCCCCCGCAACCATTGCTGAGGCGCTCGACACCCATGACGTGTCGCATCGCACCGTGCGTCTGTTTCGGGACGAGCCGGTCCCGGGCACCCTCGACGCTGACGGGCTGGTGGTGATGGGCGGGCCGATGGGTGTGGCCGACCGTCACGACCATCCGCACCTGCAGGCAGAGCTCAACCTCATAGAGCAGGCGCTGCAGGACGATCGGCCCGTGCTGAGCGTCTGTCTCGGCAGTCAACTGCTGGCCCACGTCCTCGGGGCCGAGGTGCGAACGGGGCGGCAGAAGGAGATCGGATGGGACGAGGTGACGCTCACCGGCGCCGCGGCCGACGATCCGCTGTTTCAGGGCCTGGAGGATCCGTTTGTCGCATTTCACTGGCACGGCGATCTCTTTTCGCTGCCCGACGGCGCGACGCACTTGGCCCGCACGCCGCAGACGGAGCATCAGGCCTTTCGCTATGGCGATTCTGCCTACGGTCTGCTCTTTCACCTGGAGGTCACGCCGAAAACGGTGGCCTGGATGACGACGGCCTTCCAGGATGAGTTGGCCGAGGAGGGACGTGACGGGGCTGTCATCCGCCGCGCCGTCATGACGTATGAAAAGGAGCTCCGGTCCAGGGCGCGGACCGTCTTCGGGCGCTGGGCGGAGTTGGTGGACTAGCGCACGTGCTGGCCTCCGTGCTGTTCAAACCGACGGCGGACGACAGACCGGACGCCGTGAAATACGGCATTCGGTGCAGCCCGAAGACGACGTTTCCGTTGGACTGGAAGCGGTCTGTCGGATGGTCCGCCGTCGTGTGTTTTGCGGAACGGGGCCGAACACGTGTTACGCCTCGTCCGGGCAGCATTCCGTCACACCCTCGCCGGCGTACGTTTCTGCTTCCCCGCTGGTGTGGAAGGCCTCCCAGGCCACCTCCTGTGCGTCCACGATCCACGTTTTGTCGGAGTTGGCGTAGCAGCAGGTTGTTTCCCCTTCGTCCGTTACGGCACCATCGGCACGGGCGATACGCTCGCGAAGCTCGTTGAGCTCTTCCGGCGTCTCAGCCTGGATGCCCAGGTGCTCAATGCCGAACTCCTCCTCTTTTTCGGCGACTGAGAAATTGACCCGCGGATCGTCGAGCATCCATTTGGCATAGTCCGATTTCTGGACGGTAGGGGCGGCGTCGAAGAGGGTCGAGTAGAAGCGCGTGGCGGTGTCGAGGTCCTTCACGCGCAGCATGACGTGCATTCGCTTCATGGGAGTGCATCGTTGAATGAAAGAGTGCGTCGAGAGCGAGTTCTTTCCCTCGCTCATCCTGGTAGTCGGGCGAATGCTGAAAAAGACTCACTGGTTCTTTCATTCTTCACATAAGTAGTGCTTCGCCCTCCAGGATCGACTGGTGATGTCCTCTCGTTCAACATTGTCCTCGGCCCACGTTTCGACGGGCCTACAACTCTGGATCGTCCTTCATGCTCGCAAGTCCCTTCGTTCCCGATGGCGTGTTGTGGACATTGTCAAGAGGCCGGAGAGCTGTTTACCGACGAGAAGGCACGGACGGAGCTGCGTGAGTACCGCAGGAACGGCGCTCCGAACACACCCACACGCCTCCTCATCGACGGACTGAAGACGCTGGATCTTTCCTCTACGACGCTGCTCGACGTGGGCGGGGGCGTCGGGATGATTCAGCACGAACTGATGGAGGCAGGCGTGTCGGAGGCGACGCTGGTGGAAGCGTCCCCCGCGTACCTGAAGGTCGCTGAAAATGAAACCCGGCGCCGCGGACATGCGGACCGCGCCTCCTTCCGCCACGGCGATTTCGTAGACCTGGCCCCGAAATTGCCGGAGGCCGACCTCGTGACGCTGGATCGGGTGATTTGTTGCTACCCGCACATGACAGAGTTGATACAGGCCTCGACCGCCAAAGCCACGCGGTGGTACGGCCTCACGTACCCCCGAACGCGCTGGTTTCTCCGCTGGGCAAAGCCGGTCACCGATCTCTATTGTTGGTGGAAGGACATGGATTTCCGAATCTATCTGCACGAAGGGGTAGACGAGGCCATCCAGTCGGCGGGCTTCCGTCGGTTCTATCAGACGGAAACCTTCTTGTGGAACGTGGCGCTGTACGAGCGCCCTGAAGCCGTGACGACCTGACGGGTTTAGGATGCCCGGCGGGGGGGGCGAGGACAGGAGACTGGTGCTACTGAGTCAACACGGAATAGCTCTCCAAACGTGAGAAATGAACTCCATCGTCGCTCCTGGACATCTAGATGGCCAGACTTGATCTAGGCAATCTAGATTGCCAGAACCCATCAAATCACCGACGAGGCCTCCCCGTCCGACTGGATGGGCTCCAAGTCAAGCTTGGAGCGACGTGAGAAAGAATTTCTCATAGTTGGAGGCAAATCCCAGACTGATTCAATAGCACCACCCGTTCTAATAGCAGGACGATTCGCACGAATCTGTTCTCCGCCGCCGGAACGCGACGGCCCGTCCCTCCGGTCCAAACTCAATTTCGCAGCAGCGCATGAGCCGTTCCCGCAGCTTGACGCGGGCCCGCTGCACGCGGGATTTTGCACCGGAGAGGGAAAGACCGATCTCGTCCGCCACTGCCTGCTGAGTGTATCCCTCAAAGTCGGCCATGAGGAGCGGGCGACGGTACATCTCGGGCAATTCCTCCGCCATGGGACGGAGCCAGGAGAGCACTTCCTCGTGGGGATCGTGGTCGCCGTCGTACGGGGCTAGATTTTCGGAGGAAGGGGGCGTTTCCACCGTGGGGGCGTTCACCGACGTGTCTACCGGACGCCGCTCTTCCTGTCGGAAGTAATCGGCAATGGCCCGACGGGCGATGGAGAACACCCAGGCCTCGGCGCGATCGGCATTTCGGAGCGAATCGGTGCCTTCGTGCAGCCGGAGCAGCGTGTCCTGGAGTACGTCTTCGGCGTCTGCAGTGGGCACACGGCGTCCAATGAAGGAGCGCAGGCCGTCGACGAACGGACGCCAGACGGCGGTGTCGGAATGGGAAGAAGATTCGGGCGTGTTCATGACGGTGTAGTTGGAGAGCGGAAAGAACCGAACAGGGGGAAGAGTGCCCGCCGAAGGAGGCTGACCAGTCGTTGCGAAGAGTAGTCAGAGCGCCTGGGGAAGGCAATAGCAAGGCGATGGCCATCGGAGATCTCCTGCGAGGCCGACTTCTATCAGGACGTTTAGGCACTGGGAGACGGTCGACTGGGCCAATGGAGGATCATCTGTGCTGGCACCGCAGACGCACTTGGCGGGCGGTCAGGTTCTCGACGGTAGTCAGCCATACCGAATGAGCATCGATCTGTTATAATCGTTTATCGTCGATGTGCGATAAATAGTCAGAACAACACCAGCAGTTCCGAGAAAAGTTCGGAGGGGAACCGCCGGTGTGCTCTAAGCTCGACTTTGGCGCTTTCGAATGACCGAAAAACTGCCTATTCCAGCGGATTGAGGCACTTTTTGATTATTTCCATGTCGCGGTTTGCCCCCGACATCAAATAAATACTACGCCTACCGGCCTCCATCTTCTAGAAACGACGATTGGTCGAAGTCAAATGGCCAAAGTCGAGCTAAGAGACTGTTTTGATTTTTGGCCGGATTGAAAATCGCAGAGGTGCTTCGCCGACCTGAGGGGACCGTTCATAGTTCGGAAGCCCCTAACACAGAGAGAGATTTCGACGACCTGCGGTCGTTACGCTCAGCCTGAAATGCGATCGTGTGAAACCAAAACAGTCTCTAAAAACGACTTGTGCTACATGTAGATTCCATGTGTATCTGCTTTCAGCCGCCGGAAACGGTCACCATCGTCGCTCCAAACTTGCTTTGGAGCCATCCAGCCAAATGAGGGAGATTGAGCTACCGTCAGATGGGCTCTCAGTCAAGGTTGGACATCTCAGATGTCCTAGAGCGACGTAGGTCCGGTTTCCCTTGAAAACGGCATATTTGAGGAAGGCTCGCACATATATCGCACTATAGCACAAGACGTTCTGAGAGACTGGTGTTTTGATGTCCAGCGAGGGGGCAGAACGAGTCGACCGCGAATCGGTCCTTTCCGCTCATTGGTCCGGTGCCTGTACGGCGCGGAGGGCCCAGCGCTGATGTGCAGCCCCCTATCGCAAAACGGTCAAGACGCCGCGGTCTCTAAGCTCGATCCCTTGAGTGGGATTCATGTTCGTGCTTCACCGACTCCAGCGCTCGCCGAATGCAGTCTACGCCCTCGTCCACCTCGTCGGCGGTAATGGTGAGCGGGGTTCGGAAGCGAATCGTACTCTCCCCGCATCCGAGAATGATTGCCCCCTCTTCGTACGTTTGCTCCTTCACGTGGTCACGGTATGCCGTGGAGGGGAGGTCGAATGCACACATCAGACCTTTGCCGCGTGGGTTTGTGACGGCATCGAACTGATCGGCGAGCTCATGCAGCCGGTCCTGCAGATGCTGGCCGACCGTACCGGCATGATCCACGAGCGCGTCCTCCTCCATGATCTCGAGGATGCGGTCGAAGCGCACCATGTCCACGATGTTGCCGCCCCAGGTGGAGTTGATGCGGCTGGGGGTTTGGAAGACGTGACCGTCCACCTCGTCGAGCTTGCGCCCGGCCAGGATGCCACAGACCTGAGACTTCTTGCCGAAGGCGAGAATGTCGGGCCGCACCCCGAGGGTTTGATGGGCCCAGAAGTCGCCGGTAATGCCGACACCGCTCTGCACCTCGTCGAAGATGAGAAGGGCGTCGTTCTCGTGGGCCAGATTTTTCAGGCGCTTCAGGAAGGACGGGCGGAAGTGGTTGTCGCCGCCCTCTCCCTGAATCGGCTCCAGAATGACGGCCGCGATTTGATCCTCACGTTCATGGAAGAATCGCTTGGCCTGCGTGAGCGCCTGTTCCTCCTTCGCCGCCACGCGGTCGACCTCGTCCCCATTGAGTGGAAATTGAAGGGCCGGAGTCGAGATGCGCGGCCAGTCGAATTGCGGGAAGTGCTTCGTCTTTTTCGGGTCGGTGTTCGTGAGCGACATCGTATAGCCGGTGCGCCCATGGAACGCGTGGTCGAGGTGCAGCACCTGATGGCCCACCTCGCGCCGGTAGCCCTTTTCAAAGTTTTTCCGCACCTTCCAGTCGAATGCGGCCTTTAGGGCATTCTCGACGGCCAGTGCTCCGCCCGAGATAAAGAAGGTATAGGGCAGATAGTCCGGAATCCCCACGCGGTCGAAGGTGTCGACGAATCGCGCCATGTGCCCCGTCATGACGTCGGAGTTGGTCACCTTGTTGAGGGCCGCGTCCTTGAGCCGATCCATGAACGCGTCGTTCTCGGCCATCTTCGGGTGATTCATGCCGAGGGGGCTTGAGGCGTAGAACCCGAAGAGATCGATGAAGGTACGTCCGGTGGTTTCGTCGCGGAGCTTCACACCCCGACTTGCGTCCATGTCGAGCACCAGGGGCATCATGCCCTTCGTCAGAATGTGTCTCGACAGGAGGTCACGGACGTCTTCGGGACGGACAGAGTTGGGGGAAACCGCTTCCATCAATGGGGCATTGTTCAAGAGCGAGAATGGACGAACGTGCAGAAAAGATATCCGCCAATCCGGACGACGTTTCCAGTGGTCAAGTGAATGCAGGAGGGAAGCCGAATTTTTCAAGTTATATGCCGTATTTCCCGTACGAACAAGGGCGTAGGGGAAGGGCGGAGGACTACGACGCTTTTCATTTCATACGCCGCAGAGTTCGTTCTCTCATCATGGTTACTCGCTCGTGTAGGCTACGTCTCCACCCACGATTGTGTAGTCGACGGTTGTATTGCGAATCTTGGAGGCGGGAGCGTTCAGAGGCGAGGTGGAGAGCACGGCAATGTCGGCCAGCTTTCCGGGGGTGAGGGTGCCCTTTAGGTCTTCCGTAAAGGCCGCGTAGGCATTGTTGAGGGTGTACGACTTAAGGGCCTGTCGTCGAGAAAGGGTCTCTTCTTCGGTAAAGGAGGAGTCGGTACCGGGCACCTGCCGCGTGATGGTGCAGTGGAGGCTGGCGAGGGGGTTGACCTTCTCAACGGGCACGTCGGTTCCGTTGCCGACCACGGCGCCGTCGTCCCAAAGCGTCCGCCAGACGTACGCTCCCTCCTCTACGCGCTCGCTTCCAAGCCGCTGATAGTTGTAGGGGGCGTCGGAGCAGGCATGGATCGCCTGCATGGAGGCAATGACGCCGAGATCCGCAAATCGGGAAATATCGTCGGGGTGGAGGTGTTGGGCATGCTCGATGCGCCACCGAAGCGAATCGCCATCCACGCTGTGTGAGGAGAACAGGTCGGAATACAGGTCCAGCGTTTCCTGGTTGGCCCGGTCGCCGATGGCGTGGACGGCGATCTGGTAGTCCTCCTCAAGCCCAATTTCGGCGATTTCACGAATGCGCTCCATTGGAGTGACGTTTATGCCCGTGTTGTCGGGCGCGTCGTCGTAGGGACGCAGCATCCAGGCACTTCGGGAGCCGAGGGCGCCGTCCGCCGTGATCTCCCCAATCGATCGCACCGTGAAGTGATGGTTCGCGTCCCCTACGGTGCGGAGGGCGGCGAGGGAGTCTTGCGTCTCCGGGGTCACTTCATCCTGGGCGACCATAGCGTACATCCGGATGCCGAGGGTCCCGTTCTCTGCCATCTCGCGGTAAAGCTCAATGGTCTCGAACGAGGCGCCCTGATCGTGGAAGCTTGTGACGCCGTGGGCGAGGGCCTCTTCGGAAGCCAGTCGAACCTGCTTCTTGCGACGCGCCCGTCGTTCGGCCGGCGTCATGTCGCTGCGAGACTGCTCGATTGCGTCTTGCACCAGCCCGGCGGCCGTCTCCAGGAGGACGCCGGTGGCGCGGCCCTGGGCGTCCCGGACGATCGTGCCGCCGTCTGGATTGGGCGTGTTCGGGCCAATGCCCGCTGCGTCCAGTGCGGCATCGTTGGCGATTGCGGCGTGGCCGCTGGCGTGCGTCAAGAACACCGGCGTGTCCGGGGCCACGTCATTGAGGCGGGCGTTCGTCGGAAAGCCGCGCACCGTTCGGTCGGGCGTCGCGTCCCACTTCTCCTGGTGCCAGCCGCGGCCCTGAATCCATGTGGCTGCGGAGGGGGCGGCGGCCGCCGAGTCGACCATCGATATGACGCGTGCCCAGGACGGTGTTCCTAGCAACCCGAGTTGCATCTGTGCCTGTCCCATGCCCATGAAGTGACCATGGCCCTCAATGAAGCCGGGCATTGCCGTGCGTCCGTCCAGGTCGATGACACGGGTCTCCGGGCCAACGTGGGCGGTGATCTCTGCCGTGGGGCCAACCGACAAAATGGTGTCGCCCGCCGCGGCCAGGGCCTCCGCCGTGCCGTATTGCTCGTCGAGCGTAACGACCGTTCCGTTCTTCAGCACAAGGTCGGCGGTGGGCCCCGACGAACAACTAATCCCGAACACACCGAGAGCGAGTAGAAGCACAGAGAGGCTGCGATGGGACATGAGCGTAAATCGAGTTGAGCAAAGAGACGTGTGGACTCTTCAGTGTCACGGACATGAGTCCGGTTGTCAAGGAGCGGACGATGGGTTTGCGGGACGGAGACGAAAGGACGCCGTTACGTCTACTGTTGCACGCCCTCGTTCGTCGGGGCGGAGGAACGGCGGTCCCGTCCCCCCGTACCCATTCCTCCACGCAACAGGTCGGGGTTCCCCGTCCGAACCTTGGGCCCCGCCCGGCCGCCTGAATGAACCGTTTGTTTCCGCATGCCTACCCCTGCGACTGACGAGTCCACCGACACGAATGAGCCCGCCACGCCCGACGACGTGGAGCTGGGAAGCGTCCAGCCGGAACCCATTGCCCCCTCCGGCGACGGCGATCCCGGCTTCGTGGAACTGCCCGTCGTCGAGAACACGAACAAAAACAAGCGCGGCCAGCGTCCCGACTGGCTCCGCGTCTCGCTGCCACAAGGCGAGGAGTACAAAGACGTGCGGGAGACCGTGGACGATCACGATCTGCACACGGTCTGCGAGAGCGCCAACTGTCCCAACATGGGCGAGTGCTGGAGCCGCGGCACCGCCACGTTCATGATCCTGGGCGATGTCTGTACGCGCTCCTGCGGCTTCTGCGCCGTGAAGACGGGCCGTCCGGACGATGGCCTCGACTGGGACGAGCCGCGCCGCGTGGCGGAGGCCGTGGACAAAATGGACCTCGACCACGCCGTCATCACCAGCGTAAATCGCGACGAGCGTGAGGACGGCGGCGCACCCATTTTTGCGGAGGTCATCGAGCGCATTCACGACCTCGGCGCGACCTGCGAGGTGCTCACGCCCGACTTCCGCGGCATGCGCGAGCCCTGTGAAACCGTCTTTGAGGCGGAGCCCGACATCTTCAACCACAACGTGGAGACGGTGCCGAGCCTCTACCGCCGGGTGCGGCCCCAGGCCGACTACGAGCGCTCGCTCAAGGTGTTGAAGTGGGCGAAGGAGGAGGGCCTGCGCACCAAAAGTGGCATTATGGTCGGCCTCGGTGAGACGAAGGAGGAAGTCCTGGAGATCATGGACGACTTCGTGGAGATTGGGCTCGACGTGATGACGATCGGACAGTACATGCAGCCCACCGAGCACCACCTGCCGGTCGAGGAGTGGATCGAGCCGGAGGTCTTCGACTGGTACAAGCAGGTCGGGGAAGAGAAGGGCATCGAGCACGTCGAGAGCAGCCCGCTCACCCGCTCCTCCTACCATGCCGAAGAGCACGTGTAATCGGGATTCGTCTCGTCATGTTCTCGTCTCGTCGGTACGTCTCTGCTCTTGTGGGGCTTCTCGTGCTTCTGAGCAGTGGATCGGTTCAGGCCCAGTCCTCCCCTCACGTGAAGACGGTGAGCGACACCGTAGAGTTTGCGTCCACCGGCGTTCTTGAGGTCGAGAACCAAAAGGGACGCATTTCGGTGACGACGTGGGGACAGGACGCCGTCGGATACGAGGTCCGCATCGATGACTACACGTCAACGATCCGTAATACCGAATCCTGCTGCAGACTTCAGGGAGGAGGTACGGCGACGCAAAAGCCTCTCGTATCGTCGGCACCGGCAAGGAGTGGCCCCAGAAGCGTCGTTGGATTGTGGCGTTACGAGTTTAACCGCAGGGGCGACAACCGTGGCACTGGGTTTTCGTTTCCTGAAAGGTCAATGTCCTCTGTGTAGCGTCGTTGGACTCCAACGACGCTACGGACGCCTGTTTCTTACCGGAATAGAGCTCCCGGAGTTGGTATAATGGAGCGAAAGCACCGATCGGAAGCTGTTCGGTGGATGGATGTTCAGCCGAGACACAGTGGGCGACGGTCAAAATAGCGCTCAAATGAGGCTGGCCCCCCAGCGGGGTTGTCGGGCGAGTGCAGACGCCATTTTGAGTGAGATTTGCAAAATGCAGGCCACAGACCGTCTGCCAAAACAGCTTCTCAGAGCGCCATCTCCCGTTTGTCGACGTATTCCTCCCCGTCGTCCGAAACGCGAAGCATTTTCCACGGCTTCTCCGGATCGTTGAGAAAGCAAAGCACCTCTTTCTGCAGATCCGCATAGGCATCGCGGGCGCAGGCCGTCGCGCTGTCCCATGGTTTGTCGGCAGCGTTGAACCAGACGCTCGTGTACGGGCCGTTTTCGACGCCCTCCGCAATCTGGACGGGCACCCGCGCTCCCTCGTACGTCCCCTCGACGGTCGAGATGATCGCATCGTTCACCGGCGACAGGTCGTCGAGCACCGTGTGGAGCCAGTCGGTGGCCTCGTCCGTCGAGAGGTCGCGCACGTAGATTTCAATGGTGTCGTGGGCCATGAGGGAAGCGGTCATTGGCGAAGAGAACGGATGATCTCAACGGGTGTGGGCGGTGGTCGTGCCGTGAAGAAGTGCGTAGATGAGGTCGGGTGTGGGCGAATGGGGCCATGGGCGGGGCGCCGCGAAGGAAAGAAAAACCGACGATATATCGTCTCCGATCAGTGTTCGATGTGGGAGGTCTGGAAGGTCTCCAGCATCGCGTAGCGGTGGCGGCGGTAGAGGACCGTGAGGCGATCGAGAGGAGAAGAGAGCCGGCGAAATGATCACCGAATCTGAAGAAACGTCGACTCGTGCCCCAAGTTATCCAGATGCATCCGAAAATTGAAACAGCGTCCCCGTCGTCCATGCCCGATGCTCTCGACGAACTTCGCGATCACCTCGCCCCCATCAACGACCTGGAGTCCGCCGCCGCGGTACTGGCCTGGGACCAGGAAACGTTCATGCCCGACGGAGGGGCCGAGGCGCGCGCCCATCAGCTTTCCACCCTTCAGTCGATGGCGCACGAGCGCTTCGTGGCAGACGAGACCGGCGAGCTGCTTGATCGGGCCGACGAGGCCACTGCGGACGACGATCCCCTCGACGACGGCGCGAGCCTAGTGCGCGTCACCCGTCGTGATTATGAGCGCGCCCGCCGCGTGCCGTCCGCGCTCGTGGCTGAGCTCTCGAAGGCCACCTCGCAGGCCAAGCAGGCCTGGAAAAAGGGGCGGGAGGAGGATGACTTCTCCACCTTCGCCCCGCACCTGGAGCGGCTGGTGGAGCTGTCGGTCGAGAAGGCTGAGGCCATCGGGTACGACGACGAGCCGTACGACGCGCTGCTGGAGGAGTTTGAGCCGGGCCTGTCGACCGCTGAGGTGGCCGACACGTTCGAAACGCTGCGCGAAGACCTCGTCCCGCTCGTCGACGCCATCGCCGATAGCCCGCAGCTCGACAATGACGTGCTGCATCGCTCCTATCCGCAGCCCAAGCAGAAGGCGTTCGGGGAGCAGGTGCTCGACGACATCGGCTACGACTTCGATCGCGGGCGGCAGGACGTGTCGGCCCACCCGTTTACCACCTCGTTCTCGCCGGACGACGTGCGCATCACCACGCGCTACGACGAGGACTTTTTCCCGTCGGCCTTCTTCTCAATGATCCACGAGGGCGGCCATGCGCTCTACGAGCAGGGCATCGATCCGGCCCTCGCCCGCACGCCCCTGGCCGACGGCGCCTCGCTCGGCGTGCACGAGTCGCAATCCCGTCTCTGGGAGAACCACGTGGGCCGCAGTCGCCCGTTCTGGCAGCACTACTTCCCGCAGTTGAAGGAGACGTTTCCGGAGGCGTTGGGCGACGCGGATCTCGACACGTTCTACCGCGCCATCAATCGCGTCGAGCCGTCCCTCATCCGGGTGGAGGCCGACGAGGTGACGTACAACCTGCACGTCATGCTCCGTTTCGAGCTGGAGCGCGGTCTCATCTCCGGCACGGTGGACGTGAACGATCTGCCCGACCGCTGGAATGCGGCGATGGACGACTATCTGGGCATCACGCCGGACACCGACGCCAACGGGGTGTTGCAGGACGTGCACTGGTCGATGGCGTCGTTCGGGTACTTTCCCACCTACACGCTCGGGACCCTCATGGCGGCCCAGCTCATGGAGGCCGTCGAGCGCGACCTGACCCATCTGCAGCAGCGGCTGGCGGATGGGGAGATGGGACCGCTGCTCGACTGGCTCCGCACCCACGTGCATCAGCACGGTCGAAAAGTGACGGCGCCCGAGTTGCTGGATCGCATGACCGGGGACGAACTCTCGGCCGAGGCGTGGCTCCGATACGCTCGCGAGAAGTTTGGGGCGCTGTACGATCTTTAGCTGGCGGCTCCCCGGAAGGCCTCGCGACAGTCAAACTATTCGGTTCTCCTGCTTTCGCATAAGGCCTCTTCCCCATGCCGGACACCGGTCTAGACGATCCAGCCCTTCTCTACGACCTCGCCCGCTCCATCGGGACCGCGCTGGACCCTGCTCTGAATGCAGCGACCCTCGGTGCATCCTCCGCGCCGTCCTCACCGGAGAAGACCCGATAGCAGTGGACAGCCTCGGGCGGGTTGTCTCGGTGGAGGAGGACCAGGGGCGCCGGCGACGGCTGACGAGTGCAGACGGTACGGCGCGCTTCGCCTTCTCAATACCGAACCGTGAAGTACCACTCCAGGGGCGACGTGATCTTCAGTTCCCGCAGCCGATAGTTAGGTCTTTGCGCCTTCGCATGCTCTAGCGCCAGACTTCGTAGTTGACATACGCAAGTCACTCTCCTCGCTGGGCCCGAACGTACTTCGCCTGAGCAAAGACAATAAAGACCAGCAAGCAAACGAACCTGGTTGGGCCTCTCCTAAACGGCCCCCTATTTCAAGGTGCAATTCTATGAAAGCGAATTTCCTTTATTATACTTTTTTTTGCTTTTTTCTTTGTCCAAATCTGGATTTCAGTTTCACTATTCAGAATAGAGCGGGGGTCCTCACTTTTGCCTGGCCGTGCTACTTTTACGCCAACGACACCATCGCCGTCATCTTCAATTGCTTTATGAATCACGGGGCTGAGGGAGTCGGTGCCCATTCCGGGTTGGAGCTTCACCCCGCCAGCCCTCAGAAACCGCTCTTCTGATGTAAGCGCCATCGTCTCAAGCTTTATTTCTCTTTCTCTTTTTCTATATTTTAGCTCAAGCCCATCATAGGTTAGATATACTGTGTAGTCTGTAGAGCTTCCTTCCGGAAATCTATTATATTCAGTCGACGTAGGTTCTCCGAAGCGACGAGTCACTTCGTCAAGGGACGCTACGGTCAATATGTCCCTGAACGTTGTTCGAGAACTTGAGGACTTTCCAGAAACAGTTCCCCCTTCGACGGAGATGTCCCGGAACTCGGCGTAGGTAATGTACGGCGTCGGGTGGTGTTGCCCCGGTACCGTCTTCTTAGTTTGAGCCTCGACTGCCTCCACACTAGTAAGGCTAGCCAATGTCAGTATGAAAGCGAACGCATTTAGTATTCTCATTTTTAGAGAAATTCTATTTGAAAAAATAACTATAATTATACCTTTGTGTAGGGTACTTCCTGTACCTATGCAATCTTGAAAACTGGAGAACAATTATCGGAGGTTGGTTTTCCCTCTTTATTGAACTGTGTACCTATGTATTTCTCTGGGTTTTTCTTGCTTTCATCGTCAGTAGGCCAACCTCCATCTCCCTTACGTACTTCGAGGTGGAGATGGACCGAGTTACACCTAGCGTCCTCTGCGTTTCCGCTTTTCCCCATCTCTCCTATTTTATGACCTTCATTGATAGAGTTTCCCTCCCTAACGGTGACTTTGCTGAGGTGAGCGTATAGATACCACGTGTTATCATTACTAACTATCACGTAGTTTCCAAAATCATCACTATAAGCACCTGAGGAGACGACGGTCCCTCCTTCGAGCGCACTTATTTCGGTCCCGGTTTCTGCATCTCTCCCACCGAGGTCAAGTCCGCCATGGAATCTCTCATTCCCGTCTTCGGCTACTCGGGTGTTTCCGAAGCGTCCCCCTTCGATTCCAGCGCAGGTGGGTCGAATGTCCATGTCTTTGAGGGGATCCGACCGACAGAGTCTCGTCTCATTGACCTCAGGATTCGACTCCTCCGGCACGCAGTCCGACCCTGGCGCTGGGAGCTTCTCGGTACAATCCACACCGCCACTTCCTCCCTCGTCTTCTCCTCCCCCACCTCCGTCATCTCCCGGATACGGCTCCGGTTCCCCATCAGGGGGATCCGAACCGATCGGTCCTCCCCCCGATCCGGTCGATCCACTACAGTCCCACCACCGATCTTTGACCTCGCAATCTCCGCGCACACAAACTATCGCTTCTCTCAGATGACACTCCTTGCTTTTCGTCTCCGCGCTTCTCTTTGCCTCTGCCTGTCTCCCATGAGCACTTCCCCCGTCGACTCGAAGGACCTGCTGTAGCGCAAGGCTGTAGGCCGCCTCTGTCTCTGGAATCGTGCAGTGCGCAAACCGGACGCCTTCCCCCTCGCGCGTCCTCCCCTCCGTCTGAAGGACCCGGTAGACGACCCGCTGGGTCGCTGTCTCCGCGCTTTTGACAATCGCCTTCGGAAACCGCAGGTAGATGCTCCGGAACCGAACAGTGTCCGTGTACGGACGAGATGCCAGGTAGCACCCGTACGGCGAGGGCTCGGACCGAGAAGATTTCTTCGGTCCGGGCGTCCGGTCTTCGCCCGGCCCTATGATTTTCTGCTCCAGGGGAATCTCACCAGGATCCGGCAGCGAGGTGCCAGTCGGCATGTGTGAGTAGGAGAGCGCCGCACTGTCTGGATCGACCACCGGCTCTTTGCTTTTGGTTGTCCGGTCGCTGCTGGTGAGATCGCAGGCCCCGAGGCTAAAGGCGAGGGCCACGGCCAGAAGCCAGGTCCAATCGTTCGAAGAGTAAAGGGCACGTTTGTTGACAGCACATTTGGATGACATTGGATAGAAGAGGGATCTTCAGCAACAGAAAGCCTCAGCGATAGAGATATGGTCGCAGGCACAATGCGTAAAAACGACTAAATTAATTTTTCTTAAATGTAAAGGTGGGTAGGTTAATTAATTATATCATAAACAAAAGAGTGGTTTGGGGCAGGATGATCCCGAATTACGACATAAGGCGATTCTGTCTTCGCCCGTCTAAGAGCCTGCATTCAAAGAGGGGGTGGATACAGTCTTTTAGCATCAGATGGACCATCGACCACAGAATCATAGCTCGACTTGAGTCCGGGGCTTCCTCATAATCCTTCTACAGCTGTCGGCTTCGACCCAGCCAACCAAACGTACGCTCGATCACCCAGCACCTTTTCAAGACGACGAATCCTTTTGTCCCTTGGGGCGGTGGACGATTTCAACGAGGCAGCTCAGAATCCGCCATGCTCACGAGGCCAGTGTCTCGGGGTAGCCCGCATCGGTCCGCAGCAGACGCAGGCGAGAGCCTCGCCATTTTAATGCGCCGAGAGCCCAGACCGCGCCCCATTCGTTCCGCATCGAGGCCGCGTCTATGTAGCAGGAAAGAATCAGACTCACCCGGCCCCACGCCTGTCGGTCAACATGTCGGCCCAGGTGGAGCTCACCGACCGCACCGAGCTGTCGCTTCGGGCCCACTGGGGCGAATCCGGCACGCCGTCGTTCGGCGGGTACCGAACGGTGTCCATTCGCCTCGATCACCACTTTCGGTTCGGGCACCGGCTCTCCGTGGAGGCGCGGAGCAACCGATTTGCGGATACGCCGTTCTCAACCGCTCCCTGGACTGAGGTGCCGTCGTATCGCGTCTCGTACACGGTGCCGGTGGGGCTGCCGGTCGTCCAGGAACGCAGCACGGGCGCTGTCACCGGACGAGTCGTCGATGCCGAAACGGGGCCGGCATTGCTGACGCACTGATTCGGCTCGGAGACACGGAGCAGTACACCGACGAGAACGGTCGCTTCACCCTTTCGCGCTCCGCGCAGTACCTCCGCCTCGACCGGGCCAGTATCGGCCTCGACCGGGTCCCGATGATGCCGATGCCATTGAAAATCGACCGGGACCAGACGTCGTCTCCCATCGTCGTGCCGGTAACAAATAGTGCCTCGCTGACGGCACGGATCGTGCTGTACGACCATTCTACTCTCCGTGCCGCCCTCACTGGAGAAGACCCGATAGCAGTGGACAGCCTCGGGCGGGTTGTCTCGGTGGAGGATGACCAGGGGCGCCGGCGACGGCTGACGAGTGCAGACGGTACGGCGCGCTTCGACGATCTGCGTCCGGGCACCTGGACGCTTCGTCTCGTCGACCCCTCTTTGCCCGATGATCACGTGTTGACCCAAGAGACCCACACGATTAAGCTGACGCCGGGTGCGACCGATTCGGTTACGGTGAAGGTCGTGCCCCGTTCCCAGAACGACCCGACCGCGTCCCAATCGGGCAAGACGCTCGGTGGGGAGGCAATGCCGCAAGATCGAACGTCAGCTTCGTCGACTGATTCCGGACGGACACTCACCGCATCCTCCTCGACGTCCGATGCGTCCACGGACGAGTCGGCTACCGGCGAGAAGCACGAGGTGAAGCACGTCGAATGGCTTGCTCAGCTCTCGCGCAACTACTACGACACGCTGTACTGCTGGACAGTGATTTGGGAGGCCAACCGAGACGAGCTAGCAGATCCCGACGAGCTGCATCCGGGCATGGAGTTGACGATCCCACCCGCCGAAGCGTGTACCGTCGAGAAGCCGGGACCGCCCATCCCAGACTCGCTTCGGCCCTCCGTACAGCGGCACTCGCTTCTGCCACCTACAGAAACAGTGGCACCTCCTACTGGTCATCATTGAGGGGCTTCCGGCCACCCTTCTATCGATCGAGGAGGGGGACCAGCGCCACCGTCGCCAGCGGGGCAAGGAGGGTGGCGGTGAGGAGGCCGCCGGTGACGGTCACGGCCATGCCGGTCCAGAACTCGCCTTCCTGCGGAAAGACCAAGAGCGGCAGCATGGCCACGCAGGTCGACAAGGTCGTCGTCCACATGGGGCGCAGGCGCTCGCGTAGGGCCAGTCGCACGAGCGCCCCAATCCGTTTGGGCACGGCGTGCGCGTAGGTCGAGCGGAGCGTCCGGTAGCGGTCCACCAGCAGGATGGAGTCGTTGGCCGCGATGCCCACCAGCAGCACCGCCCCGATGAACGCGCCCTCGGCAAAGGCCAGGTCGCCCGCCAGAAGAAAGGCCACGGCCACGCCCACCAGCGCCGTGGGCACGCTCAGGAGGACCACGCCCGGCAGGCGCCACGATTCGAACACCGCCGCGGTGGCCAGAAAGACGAGCACGATCGTCCCCAGGATCACCCATCCGAACGTGCGCTCGGTCTCCTCCGTGAAGAAGGACGATTGATCGCGCTCCAGCCGGTAGCCGGGCGGCGTCGAAAAGCCCTTCAGCGCCTCGTCGAGGAATGCATCGCCCATGCGGTGCGGGCCGCGGTAGTCCACCTCAATGTATCGCTTGTACTGCTGGTCCTCGCGCACGATGCGGCTGGGGACGGTCTCGACCTCGTACGACGCGGCGCTCTTGAGCTTCACCTGCGTGCTGCCGGCCAGGACGAGCGGCCGATCGGTGAACGTCTCCACGTCGAGCTGCGGCGCGCCGTCCACCACGATGCGGACGGGCAGTTGAGGCGCACCTTCGAGGTCGGCCCACAGCGACGGATGCCGGGTGGAGAGGACCGGTTGGAGCCGCCGGGCGATGCGCTGGGGCGTCACGCCGGTACGGGCCTGGGCGTCGGTCCCGAGCCGGAAGCGCAGCACCTCGCGCGGCTGCCGGTAGCCGTAGCGCCCCGCGTTGGTGTTGACCGCGGCCACGCGCCGGCTGGCCTGCTTCAACTCCCGCGCAAACCGCTCGCAGAGGGCCGAGAGGTCCTCGTAGTTTGGGCCGTAAGCCGTGACCGTGAAGCCGGAGATGTTGGTGCCGCTCCGGCTGTAGTAGCCTTGTGGCAGGAGGCCGCCCACGCTCACGTCGATCCCGGCCAGCAGCACCGCCTCCTGAATGAGCCGCTCCCGCAAAATATACGGCTCGGACGTCTCCAGCGCCGGTTTACGAAAGAGCACCCGGAGCCGCGCGCTCCGCTCGCTGATGCGGACCACTGTGCGACGGACGGACGACGAGGCCAGCGCCGTTTGCTCGAAGCGGCGGAGGAGGGAGTCGGCCCGCTGGATGGGGTTGCCGGGCGGAAAGCCGAGACGCACGTAGACCTCTGGGTCGGCCTGATAGTCCCACTGCTCGCCAAAATTGGTCTGCTGGATGAAGGGACGCACGACGCCGCCGAGCGCCGGGTCGATCCACTCCCGCGCCTCCTGCACGAGATCGCTGCCTACGGTCTGGTTGTAGAGAGGGGCCAGCCGCTGGACGGGCACGGACGCGTCGCCATTCGCAGACACGCCAATTGTGGCGGGCAGGAGCCAGGTCGGGACGCCGACGAGCAGCAGCACCGCGATCATCGTCGTCTTCGGGGCCCACGTGCCGAGGGCGTAAGGCCACTGTACGAGGCGCCGCATCCAGCGGGGCAGACGCACGCCGCGCACGGGGGGCGGCAGCCATCGGCCCAGCACGGGCACGAGGAGAGCCGCACTCACGAGCGACGCCGCCAGGGTGAGCGCCGTGAGGATGCCGAAGGGGAGGAAGAGGGTGCGCAGCTCCCCGCTCAGATAGACGAGCGGCAGCATCACCGCTATGGTCGTTATTGTCCCGCCCACGAGGGGCAGTGCCACCGCCCGGACGGCCGTGGCGGCGGTTGGCCCGAGGGGCACACCCGGCCTGCGCTCCCGCTCCAGGAGCAGCTGCTCGGTGACAATCACGCTGTTGTCCACCAGCAGACCAAAGACGAGTACCAGGCCCGCGAGCGTGATCAGGTTGAGCGTGAGGCCGAGTGGCTCCAGCAGAGCGAGGGCCACGGCCAGCGCCACGCTCACGGTGAAGAGCACGGCGCCGACGGCACGCACGCTCCGCAGCATGAGAAGGAGCACGAGCACGACGAGCAGCAGTCCGATCCCGCCCCGCCACCGCAGGTTGCGGAGCTGCCGGCGCACGTCCTCGCTCTTGTCGGTGGCGACCTCCAGCCGTGCGTCGGGGGGAAGCGTGTCTTCCATCCTGCCCATTCGGGCCCGGACCCGCTCGGCGACCTCCACCATGTGGCTGCCCGGCGCCCGGTCAAGCGTCAGGGTCACCACCGGATCGCCGTCGATGCGGGTGATGGAGCGTCGGGGGGCGGGCGTCCGCTCAATGGTGGCGACCTGGTGCAGCTCGACGGGCGGGCCGGTGCGTGTGGGACTGCTCACGACGAGAGTTCGCAGTTCTCCGACCTGATCGGTGGCGGGCGTGAGGAGCAGAGGCGCCCGGCCTTTTGCGCGCAGTCGGCCGTAGACGGCGTTCGTGGTGGCGTCGCGAAGCGCCCGCTGGGCGGCGGCCGCCTCGATGCCCTGGGCGGCCAGGCGGTCGGGGTCAAGCGTGACGAGCAATTCGCGCGTGGTGCCGCCCCGGACGCGGAGGTCCGAGACGCCCGGAAGGCTGCTCAGTCGGGGCGAAATGCGGTCGTCGGCCCACCGGCGGAGCGCAGACGGGGCCTGCGGGCCCACCAGCTGCAGCGTCATGAAGCCCTGCTCGTCGCGCAGCGCCTCGGGCACGCGCTTGGTGAGGCGCGGCGACACGCGGTCCGGCAGCGTCTCCTCCACGAGCCGCAGCCGCTCGCTGATGCGGGTCGTGTAGAGGCTCAGGTCCGTCCCCTCCGCCACCTGCGCAGTGACGGTGGTCTGCCCCTCCTGCGAGACACTCTCGACGCCCGCCGTGCCCTCCACGTTCTGCACCGCCCGTTCGAGGGGGGCGGTCACGTAGCGTTCGACGGCGCGGGGCGAGCTGCCGGGCCAGGAGGCCGAAACGCGCACCTCGGGCAGCTCTACCGTCGGCGCCCATTCGAGGGGCACTTGCGTGGCCATCCACCCCCCGCCCAAAAGCAGGGCGATGGCCCACGCCAGGACGGGCACGGGTCGCTCGATCCAGCGCTGGAGCCAGTTCATTCGCATGGGAGGAGTCGCGTGGTTGCTCTACGTGCATGCGGGGCCTTTGCTTTCCGAATCACGCATCACGTCTCGCGCTTCACGATTCAATCCGATATCGCACCACCGCCGGGGCCCCGAGGTTCGTTTGGGTCGTACCGTAGGCGTAATCGTCGGTCACGACCGTCAGGGTCACCGTCGACGGAAGCTGGGTTTTGTGGATCGTCTGTGTCTCCGGATTCAGCACCCACCACGGAACGGTTTCAGGGTCGGGGGCCTTTGTCGGACGTTTGATCCAGAGCCGCCCGTTCTCGGCCACGAGCAGTTGGGTGAAGGCCGGTTTGGTGTCCGGCAGGGCCGACGCGGCCATCGACCGCACCTTCTCGTCGAGGTCGCTCAGGGCCGAGTCGCGGGCGGCCTCCGTGACCGGCACCGGCTCGGTTGGGATGGAGGCGACCACTTCTGATTCCCCGTCGAGCGTATGGGTCTGAATGTGAAGGCTATCCGTCCAACCGGAATACAGGCGGCCGTTCGGGCCGGGCGCTACGATCGTTTCGCGGCTAAAGGGAACGACGTCCGTGGTGAACCCGCCGTTCTCCCCGAAGACGAACGCCATTCGTCTCGACCGGTCAAGGAAGAGAGTGTCGCCGGGCGTGCCGCTCGTATCGAGGGGACGGACGGCACTTGGCGCCGGTCGCGTTACGCCGTCTTCCGGAGACATGCTCGACCCGAAGGAGCCGGCAAGGCCGTTGGGCAACACGTACAGAAGGGCCATGAAGCCCTGACCAGGAGGAACCGTGAAGGTGCGGCTCCGCTCATAGGGCGCTTCCGGTGCATAGACGGTGATCCGGCGCCGTCGGAGGTCGAGCGCGTACAGCGAATCGCGAGCATCCACCCCGATGCGCGTGAGCATCTGAAACTCGCCGGGGCCTTCCCCCGGGCCGCCGAGCGTATCGAGCAGAGTGCCGTCCGGGCGGAGGACTTTGATGTTGCTGGCCGCCCGGTCGGCCACGACCATGCGGCCCTCGCTCGTCACGTCGAGGGTGGTAATGCTGCCGAAGTAAAAGTCCTCGGTCTCGCTCAGGCGCAGGTCTTCGGTGAGGCGAAGGGAGTCCTCCGCTACGGTCCACTCGCCGTAGCTCGACTCGTCAGAATCGCCGCAGCCACCGAGCAGGAGGCCAAGCATGCACAGGAACGAAAGAGCGAAGCGGTTGACGCTCATGGAGTTGAGACAAGCGGTTGCTCTTGAGGAGAAGTTATGCGTTCGTGTCGATGTGATACCGCACGAGGATCGGTGTGCCTCTCTCGGTCGTGGTCGTGCCGTAGACGTTTCCGTTCCGCACGACCTCCAGATTCACGTCCGCGGGCACCGTGATCTCGTGAATCGTTTTCGTGTCCGGGTCGAGGATCCACCACGGGAGGGTGTCCGGATTTGCCCCTTCGGCGGGGCGCTGGACCCACAGCCGCCCGTCGTCGGCGTAGATCGAATCGCCGCCGCTGATCTGAAGGCTTGATAGGCGTTGGAATTCCCCGGGTCCCTGTCCTTTCTGGCCCAGGGTTTCGATGAGTGACCCGTTAGGCGTCAGGACTTTCAGATGCTGGGCGTCGTTCGAGCCGCAGCCGACGAGAACGAGGCAAAGAGCGGCGACAATGCAGAAACGGGAGGCGGAGCGGAGCATAGCCCGGATGGGCGTTTTGAGTGAACCGATTCAAGAAAGAAGCGATTGGGGGGGTTGGGGCAGGATGCGTTACAGGCGTTGAGCAGGGGGCTCGGATCTGTTGAAGCTACTGCTTCCGGATGGTGACCTCGTACGTGCGAACCTGCGGAAACGGCTCGTCGGTCGTGGTGTAGAGCCGACCCTGCGGTCCAACCATCTGCGGCTCTCCGATCGGAGACGTTCGCCGGCCGTTCCACCGCAAAGATCCGAGGTACCGACCGTCCTTTTCGAACACGTCGAGAACGGTCGCCAGCGCGGGGTCCTCGGCGTTATCGTTGAGGGAGCGGCGGAGGTACGCGTCCGGGTCGTCCACGTTGGTCGCCCACGAGGCCGTCACCAGCAAATGGCCACTTGGCAGTTGGACCGGCGCGTGAAGCTGGCTATAGTTGTTCCTCATGGTCCGTCCGTTGTCCGTCTTGGCCTCGGCCGGTTCCATGGGAAACGGCGTGTCGCGCGTGATGCGACGGGTCAGCGTGTCCTCGGGCGAGTACCAGCTGAGCGTGTACTCGGCCACCCCGCTCGCAACGACGCGGTCGCCGATCGTCGTGACGGCGGACTTGGTTCCCACCGGAAGGTCCAGGCTCAGCTCCAGCGGAAAGCTGTGAGCGAGGCGGCCAGTCGTCGGGTCGATCACCCGGGTGAGCTGCGCCTTTTTGGGTGGGAAGGGCTCGGCGCCCACCAGGCGATCCCCGACACGTCCGGCGAGCTGGAAGAACCGGACCTCCGAGTCGTCGAAGGTATGCCTCTTTACGAATGTCCCGCCCGTCGTCCACACGTCGAGGATTCGCCCGCTTTTGTTTGCGATGTACAGGCGGGGGCCGGAGCCCTTCACCAGGGCCGTCGGCCGCTTGAACTCGCCCGGTCCCTCCCCCGACTGGGCGACCGACCACAGCACGCTCCCGTCCGGTTTGAAGGCGACGAGGCGCGGGGCGTCCGCGTCCAGTACGTACACCGTGCCGTCGGGGCCGACGGCCACGTCCGCAATGCGCCCGAACAGGGTCTCTTCGGGGCCATTTTTCGTGCCGTACGTTTGCATGTGCGTGAACTGAATCGGGGACGAAGCGGTGTCGGGCCACACGTTCGTGCCTTTGTTGATGGCGTAGGTCACGCCGTCTCGTTCCTCGACGGTAAACGACGGGCTGTCCGTGTCTCCGCATCCGACGAGGAGGAGCAAGCCCCCGAGAAAAGACCAGAACCAGTGATTGGTCATGACTGCTATGTTCTGATGAGAAGGAGATTGCTGAAATCGAGAATCAATGAGAAGCACGGTAGAAACGCTCAGTCCTTCGCTTCCATTCGGTATCGAACCACTGCCGGGGCGCCCATCTCCGTCGTGGTTTTTCCATAGGCCTTCCCGTCCTGCACCACCGCAAGCGCCACGTCGCGCGGGAGCCGCACCTGATGGATCGTTTGCGTCTCGGGATCCAGGATCCACCACGGAACGGTGTCGGAGGTCGCGTCCTCCGCTGGGCGCCGGACCCAGAGCCGCCCGTCATTCGCAACGACCAGATCGGTAAAGGCGGGCTTCGTCTGGGGGAAGGCGTCCGTAAACTGCTGCCGGATGTCGGTCCGCTCGATGGGGGACAAGGCGGAGTCCCGGTCGGCATCCGTAACGGGCACCGGGGCTGTCGGAACGTGTGCGATGACCTCCGTGGTGCCATCGAGCGCCGTGGCCTGGATCTGGAGGCTGTCGGTCCAGCCGTGGTAGAAGCGGTCATCGGGTCCGACTGCAACCTGCGTCGATCGGTCAAATGGAAGGGATTCAATCCCCACGCCCTGTCCTTCAAACGAGATGGAGATGTGCTTTCGTCGCTCCTGCAGAAGCGTGTCGCCCAGGACGCCCGTCTCGCTCAGGAGGCGCCACGTGGCGGGCGCGGGCTGCCGGTAGCCCTCCTCCCGGGCGTAGTACGGCCGAAATTGAGTCGCGAGCGTGTCGCCCAGCACCCGGACCGTCTGGAGAGAGCCCCAGGCGTCGGTGCCCCTCGGGCCTTGTTCTCTGGTGATTGTCATCGAGCGGGCCAACGCGGGCGCCGGGGGCGGGGTGAACACGGTGAGTCGATCCGGTTCGGCATCGAACACGTATACCGAGTCGCCCCGAGCAACCTCGACTGTCGCGGGAAACTGGAACTCGCCCGGTGCCTGGCCTTCACGGCCGAGCGTGTCGAGCAGGGTGCCGTCGGGGCGGAGCACCTTGAGGTGGGTGGCCTCTCCGTCGAGAACGACCATGCGACCCGCGCTCGTCACGTCCAGGTCTCGGATGGAGCCGAAGAAGTAGTTTTCCGTCTCGCTCACCTGGAGGGTCTTGCGGAGGGGGAGAGGATCGGTGCGCAGAGTCCAGTCCCCCAGTCTTGGTGCCTCCCTGGCGTCTTCGCATCCAACCAGGAGAAGTCCAAAGAGAAGAAGATACAGTCTGAAACCGCTCGTCGCTTCGAACGCGGGCATACGGAAAGACAGTGGTTTGTAGTTGGGGAGAAATGATTTATGTGTCTGTGTCAATCGTGTACCGGACGAGTACCGGTGCCCCCGCCTCCGTCGTGCCACGGCCGTAGGCATGCCCGTCTCGGACGGTCAGGATCCGCACGCTCGAGGGCAGCGTGTCGGTCACCACTCGCTTCTCGTCGGGTGCGGCCACCCACCACGCCGTGCTGTCAGGAGTCGCCGTGGGGCGTCCGAACCAGTAGCGGCCCTCGTCGTCCACGAGGAACTGATTGAAGGCCGGTTTCGAGGCGGGGATCGCGTTTTGGATCTCTTCTCGGCCGCGGGTACGGTCGCTGAGCGCAGCGGCAATCTCGCCGTCGGTGACGGGGGGCACCGACGCGAAGGGCACGCGGATCGTCCGTTCGGGGCGACCGGTCGGGCCGTAGGCGGTGACCATTAGGCTGTCTCCATAGGCATAATGCAGCCGTCCCTTTGGGCCGAGGGCAAAGTGGGGAGTTGGTGTGAACGGGACGTAGAGGAACAACTTTCTGCCGTCCCCGAGGTCCTTCGAGGTCATGCGATAGGGCGGCGTGGTGATGTGCGTGGGTCCGATCGTTCCGCCCAAACTGACGGGCCGCACGGCCATCTGGGCATCCTCCTGAACCACGGCCCGAGCCCCCGGCGAATACACGAAGAGAAACGCGCGGTCGGGGCTCGATCCTGTCCCGTCCGGAATCATCATCTTGATCGGTCTGCCCCGGTCGGTTCGGGCCAGAAACGTCCGCTCGAACGTGAGTTCAGGTGTGAAGACGTGCACGCGGCCGTCGGCACCGTCCAGCACGTAGAGCGAGTCGCCCCGAGCCAGTCCGAGTTTCAGCGGGTGCCGAAACTCACCGGGGCCCTCCCCTTGCGTGCCCACAGTGTCCTGTAGCACACCGTTGGGCGAAAGCACCTTGACGTGGCGGGCTTCAACGTCGGCAACGTAGATCCGCCCGTCATCTGCGACGGCCACGTCGGCCATGCGGCCGAAATAGAAGTCCTCCCCCTCGCTGACGTGCAGGTTCTCCTGAAGCTGAAGGGCGCCCTCTTGAGTTGTCCACTCATCCGTTTCAGTTTCTGAATCATCGGAGCCGCACCCGAGCAGACCGAGGATTGCCAGTACGGCCAAGCACGAACGAAAACGCGAGCGGACGTAAGGGGAGAAGGACATGAACACTGAGCGAGAGGAAGGGGCAGAGGGGCAAGACGGGTCCGGGGTTCCTAAACCTATTCATTCTGTATTGTTCATTGCAAGTTAAGGGAGGGGGCCGATAGTCTGGTCACCGCGCATCCCCGGGAGGATGATAGGTGTGAACGGATGTGTCGCGGACAGCCACAACGTTGCCTGTCTCGTTCCCCGTTGGATTCCTCTGAGTTGGAGTCCGGACGTGTGGCGGTAGACGATCGCCTTCCCGCGTAGCAGGCCGTGAGCGTGACGAAAAGAGGGGAGACCGTATTCCGCTTCCTCTCACTCGGTTAAAGAGTAGACTTGTGTTCGAGCATTTGATACAGCACCGGCACCACGAGAAGCGTGAGTACCGTCGCGCTGAGGAGGCCGCCCACGATGGTGAGAGGTGCACGAATTTCGGCGCTGGCCCCTATCCACAGGGGCCCAGGACGGTTTTGATCGTCGTTATAAGGATGGGACAGCGGGCCGGTCTCGCGACACACTTGATCCTGGGGAAGAGTATGTCCTACTCACGGTTTTGGATGACGGGACGTTTTTTACATCGATGCCGACTTTCAGCAAGCAACTGCTTGAAACGGGCGGTACTGGCTACTACTCTGCCCGCTTGAGGACCTGATTACGATTGTAGAGTTTAACGAGTTCAATCCCATTTTTACCTCGATCTCTCACGGCAATGTATTTTGCACCGAAGGCCGAAATACGGAGTCCAGGGGGAAATGAGACTGTGCGAGGGGGATGCTTACTACAGAGATGCGTCCAGATTTGGCCTTTCTTTCTGTCAGCTCGGAGTACCCAGATTCCTTGCTTAGCATCGGACAAGATTTCAAGCGCTGGTGGATATCTATCCGGAAAGTCTACAGTTTCCAGAGCTTCTTTCCGGGTTTTTTGAAATGGGTCCTCTTGACCGAAAGCCACAGTGTGGGGATCCAATTGTCGGTAAATCCAGGCTCGGCCGTCTTCTTCTCTTACCCTATAAGTGCGTTTTGGAATCTTCCATGTTTGAAGGAGGTTCCCATGGAGGTCAATGATGCTTATCTCTCTACTTCCTTCTTCCACTCGTGCAATTCGTCGATTTTCGAGAAGTGTCCACACAGTTCTTGATTGGAACGGAGCAGGGAGAGTGAGATTCGGTCCTGCCGGTGGTTCTATCCTTACTGAAGGACCCGACTGAAAAGAAAATAGTCTTTCTGTCGATTCTGATGACGAGACCATCGTAAGAGTCACCCTTGATCCACGAAACTGTTCGGTCTGCGCAATAACTACCTCTGAGTTCACCTCGATACCTGTAAGAAGACCGGTTCGGAGAGTTGCTTCTGCCTTGAGAGTGCCAGATGGAGAAAACCAAAGAATTCGATTGGGGTGCATGTTGGCGACAACTATTCTATTTTGACTCGCTCCCAAACTCCGTGGATTCGTTAGTTCACTCGGGCCTCGTCCCTTTTTGCCCCATGATTTAGAGAAATCACCATCCTCGAAGATATGAACTACAGGTTCTGGTTGTGTGAGGATATAGACAGTAGATGAATCAATATCTACATCTTCTATTCTGTATAGAATATGGTCATTCCCATACGTGTATGCAGGTTCGGGAAAGTTTTCAGTATTATAAGGGTTGCTTCCATTAACATAATAAGCTCCACCTATAAATAAGTTAAAAATAATATAAATAAAAATTAAGTAAAATATATATATGAATAATCTCTTACACATAAATATTTAAAATTATTTGTTAATTTTGTTGTTTATTATCTCCAGCATTTCCTCTTTAGATGTCTTGACTTTAACTTTTTGTCTATTTATTAAAATAGCTGGGATAGACTTTATTCCTAAACTACTAATTAATTTAAGTGTATTCTGGTTAATTTGTTCTACTTTGCCATTATTATTTTGTACACAAGATTGAAGAGATCCACGTCCATTTCGAAATTTTTGTTGTAGGTCGTTAAGTTCATTGTATAGTAAATCATTTCTTTTTAAGGGTAATTTGTTTTTAAAAACTGAGACACGAAAATATTTAGCTTGATGAAAGCTGCTCCTTTTGAGGCAATAGCTAAATGTAGCTGCTAATAAACCACCCTCATGACCAGGAAGAATTGCATCTAAACTATAGTAATCTATTTTATCATTTTTTATTTTTTTGTTTATGGTAGGCCATATCCATCTATGAATAGTCCTACAACCGTCGCATTCGTAATCTGTTAATAAAAGTATTTCATCCTTTGATCTAGTATCACCATATTTGTATGCTAGAGGGTTATTTTTAAGTCTATTATACAGTCCTATATTTAACTTGTCAATATTTTCGTTACTAAAACTATAACTGTATATTGCAAAAATAAGTATGGGTAGTATTAATCCAAAAATAAAATATTTATTTAGAATATATTTCATAAACTTATGATGTAGTGTGTATTACAAAAACCACCCCCGATTCAATGTCGGGGGTGGTGTATGTGGTCGGTATAAAGTTACGTCTATACTTTCTCGCAGTCGACTATCGTGCCATCATCTTCAACGGTGCAACAGATATTGCCGTCACACTGCAATTCGGGATTGGCCTGAACGTCGTCCGGGAAGATTGCTGCCCCTGAAAGCATAGCGACACTCAATAGAGCTCCGAGGGTAAACCGTTTTGCCTTAGAGGTTAAGGTTTTCATCTTACTGATGGTTTGATTTGGCTTCTAGCGAGTGGAGTGCTTAATATTGAGGTGAGTTTCATGATATTCATCTCATACAGGTTCTCATTTATAATTTAATTTGTCTTCTCGCGCACGGTTGAAGGGGCAGTACCTACGCGCCGTTTAAATGTAGTGCTAAACCCGCTCGGTGTATTATAGCCTATCGAGAGAGCGATTTTGGTGATGGATAGGTCTTCGTTGTGAAGAAGCCGCTTGGCGATCGCGAGCCGGTGGTTAATTATGAACTCTTTAATCCCATAACCAACAAAATGTCTAAAGCGACTTTGAGTACCTGAGCCACTACAGGTTTTACACTGCTCAATCACTGTTTTAACATCAAGATTCATATCGAAGAGCTGATTACGGACAATGATGTATGCTTCCTGTACATCTGGGGGCCAGTCCGGACTGGGTTCATTAACCTCCTCCTTTAGGTAGTCCTCTTTTTGTTGCTCGATAATCTCATAGGGTGTTTTGGATGATTGAGGGCTCGACATGGCGTTAGTAATCGGTCTAATGAGATGAGTTTGTAGTGGGCACTACCCCACCTGTGCCACCAACTGATACAGCACCGGCACCACGAGCAGCGTGAGTACCGTCGCGCTGAGGAGCCCGCCCACGACCGCAATCGCAAGGGGCGCCCGGATCTCGGCTCCGGCTCCCAGCCCCAGCGCGAGGGGCAGGAGGCCCAGGACCGTCGTTATCGTCGTCATGAGGATGGGGCGAAAGCGGGCCCGGCCCGCCGCCTCGACCGCCTCACGGAAGGGCATGCCGCGCTCGCGTCGTTGATTGATGAAGTCGACCTTGATGATGGCGTCGTTGACGACAATCCCGACCAGCACCACGCAGCCGGTGAGGCTCATCAGGTTGATCGTCTGCCCCGTCAGCCAGAGTACCAGCGCCACGCCCGCGGCGGCAAGGGGCACCGCCGCCAAGATCACGAACGGCTGCCGTAGGCGCTCAAATTGGGCGGTAAGGATGAGGTAGACCAGGAGCAGGCTCAGGAGCAGGCTCCAGCCCACCGCCCGGAGGCTTTCGCGAAAGGCCCGGTTCGCGCCGCCCACCGATCCCCGCACGCCGGTCGGCAGTGCCGCGTCCAGTTCCGATTGCACGGCAGTCACAGCCTCAGAGAGTCCTTCTCCCTCCGACACGTCGGCCACGAGGCGGACGACCGGCGCCTGTTCCGCCCGCAGGAGCGCCGCGGGGAGGTCGGTCCGCTCGGCAATAGCGAAGCGGCGGAGGGGAAGGCGGCCGTTCGGCGTCGCGATGGTGCGCTCCAGGAGGGCCTCGATCGAGCCGACCGCATGGCCCCGCACGACAATCGGCACTTCCTTGCTCACCTGCCGCAGCGAAGTGGCTCGCCGTCCCCGTGCCGCCGACTCCAGCGCCCGGCCCACGTCCTCGGGCGTCACGCCGTAGCGGGCCATCACCTGCCGCCGCAGCCGGAGCTGATAGGCCGGCACCTCAGCCGCCTCGGCCCGCCGAACGCCCGCCAGCTCGGGCCGGGTCTGCAGGCGCCGGAGCAGCGAGTCGACGATCCCCTCGGTGCGTCGTCGCTCCTCGGCCACAAGGTCAATCAAGAGGTCGTTTTCGCCAGGGGAGAGGAGCTCGCCGAGCTGCGTTTTTGAGGGCTGCACCTCGACGGTCACGTCGGGCGGAAAGGAATGATCTTGCAGGCGACGGGCGGCCGTCTGGGCCCGCACGCTGTCGGGCAAGAGCACCGTGAGGTCCGCCTCGTAGGGCGGGCGCGGGTCCAGCTCCAGGCGGGCCGTGCTCCGCTCGCCCAGGTCACCCAAGACGTGTGTCGCCCCCACAGTGCGCCGGGCCGTGCGCTCCACCGTGGCGGCCCGCTCCTCGACAACTGGCAAATCTGTGCCCGGAGCGAGGGTCAGGTGCGCCTCGACGCGGCCCTGGTTGGAGGCGGGCACCACCTCGCGCGGCAATTGCCAGCCCACCGCGCCGGCCAGTCCGAGCACGACGAGAGCCCCTGTGAGGACCCAGCCCGGATGATCGAGGCTCCACCGCAGCGCGCGCTCGTACGTTGCCAGCAGGCGATTCATCCACGCGCCCGTTTCCCCAATGGCTCCCTGGTCCTTGCGCAGTAGCAGGGGCACGACGGTAATCGCCACCAGGAGGGACGCCAGAAGCGAGGCCACCACCGCCAGGGACTGGTCCTGGAAGAGACGCCCGGCCAGTCCTTCGACGAACGTAATCGGCAGGAAGACGGAGATCGTAGTGAGTGTACTCGCAGCGATGGCTCCGGCCACCTCCTCCGCGCCTTCCCGCGCTGCTTCGACCGGCCCGAGTCCCTCCTCCCGCAGCCGCGCCACGTTTTCGGTCACGACAATAGCGTTGTCCACCAGCAGCCCCACGCCGAGCGCGAGGCCGCTGAGGGCGATCATGTTGAAGGTGACGCCGAGCATCTCAAAGCCCACCAGGGCGAGGGCGAGGGAGAGCGGCACCGCCACCGCCACGGCCAGGAGGGGCCGCAGGCGTCGCAGGAAGGCAAACAGCACGACAACAGCGAGAATTCCGCCCAGCAGCACCGCCTGCACCACGCCGCCGATGGCCTGCTCGATAAAGACGCTCTGGTCGACGACCACGTCCAGCCGCACGCCGGTTAACTCCTCTTCCAGCGGGCCGAGAGCCTCGCGCACCTCGGCGGCGGCCTGTACCGTGTTGGCGTCCGGGCGGCGCTCGACCAAGAGGAGCAGGGCCTCCTGCCCGTCGTAGCGGACGAGCCCGCGCCGCTCTTGCACGCCGCTCTTGACGCGGGCCACGTCGCGGAGCCGCACGGGGCGCCCCTCCCGGCGAGAGAGCACCGTCCGGGCTACGTCCTCCGCGCTCCGAAATTCCCCGCTCACCTCCACCGCGTAGCGGAACGGGCCGCGGCGGATCGTGCCGCCCTGGAGTGACTGATTGGCCTGCCGCAGCGCCCGCTCCACGTTGCCGAGGCCGAGCCCGAGGGCCGCCAGGCGGTCCTCGTCGACGCGAACGGTGACCTCCCGCTGGTAGCCGCCGGTCACCCGGACGCGAGCCACGTCGGACAGCTGTTCGAGGCGGCGGGCAATGACCTCGCGCCCCACTTCGCGGAGGCGGACGAGGTCCTGGGGCCGATCAGAGGGGGGGGCACGTGCCGTCGCAGTGCGTTGGACCGCACTCGTATCTGGTTGCGACCCGCGCAGGGCGAGCATCAGGATGGGCCGGTCGCTGGGGTCGACGCGCAGGACGACCGGCGTGTCCGCGGCCTCCGGCAGGCGGTCGCCCAGTCGGTTGATCTGCTCGCGGACGTTCAAAAGCGCGCGGTCGAGGTCCGTATTCCACCCGAAGCGCAGTTCCACGAGGCTCCCGCCCAGCTGGCTCCGGGCGGTGACGCGCTCCAAGCCTTCGGTCCCGGCCACTGCTTCTTCCACCGGCTCGGTGACGGTTTTTTCCACCCGCTCGGGGGGCACGTCGGGGTAGGCCGTCCACACTGTGAGGGCGGGGTAGCCGAGGTCCGGCAAGAGCGCCACCGGCAATCGCACGTACGCCACCGCGGCGATAGCGAGGAGCAGGGCCGTCACCGAGCCGACGGCCACCGGGCGGCGAAAGCAGAGGCGGATGAGGGCGCGCATCGGAAGGGAAGATGCCAAGGGCCTTTGAATGGAGCGCCTCAGCAACGTATCCCGCTTTCTTTACTTTTACAAACTGATTACTTCCGAGATAAGGGGAGTCGGAAGATTGGGGGGGGGCTGAACCGACGGCAAAAGAACAGATGACCTCACTGCTCTCGGACAATTCTATATGCCCAGAGCTCCGTCCCCCCGAGCACGAGAAGGCGCCCGTCGTGCACATCGATCTGGTAGCCCCGACGGCTGGGAACGGGAGGGAGTTTGTCCTCCAGTAGACGAGCGAGATGGGTGCCGTCCGCATCGAACACGTCAATCCAGTGGTTCAGATTACTTCGGCGGTTCTCGTCCAAACTTCCATCGAAGGTACCGACACTGACAAAAATCTCATTGTCCGCGTTGGTCTCGATGTCGGCAACCGCCCCTTCACCCATGAATGCGCTGTATCCCGTGCTTCCCATATGAGCGATCTCAGCGGCGTAGGACTGTTTCACTGGATCGAACGCCAACTCGCGACGCCACACCCGCTCGAAGTCCGGCGAATACTTCTCAAGCACGTAGTCGCCTCGGTGTCCCACGATTACGTTGCCCGATTGGTCGATGTCAAGTCGGATCTGATAGTCGTTCATCAGCGTCGCCACACGCTCTTGTCTCCTCTTCGGCGTCGAGTGCGCGTCCTGTACCTGCTCATAGGTACGGAAGCGGTCCTGCGGCAGGAAGCTCTCGACGAACTCCCCCTCTCGATTGAAGACCTGCACCTTGTCTCGATTGTAGTACCAGACCCGGTCCGTCAGGTAGATGCGATTCTTGTCATCTAATGCTACGTCTAGAGGAATACCGAATCCCTGACTCTGCGGCGTCCCCGACACTTCCAGGTCTTTCTGGATGAAGAACGAGTCTCGGTAGACCCCGTCTAGCGAAAAGAAGTGGACGGTGCGGTCCCACTTTTCCAGCGCGACAAGTTCGCCCGCGGATGAAACGAGCAAGCGCATCACCGTCCGCTCAAACTCGCCCGGCCCAGGTCCTTCTCGGCCAAAGGCGAATTGGTGATTGAAGTCGCTGTCGAAGACGTGGATGCGTTTGGCCCCATCGTCAAACAGATATACAGTGCCGTCGTCGGCGAAGGTAAGGGCACGGGGCTCGAAGATCTCATGTTTGGCCAACGTATCTGATAGGGTGAGCACCTTCTCGGCCCGAATGGAGTCGTCCGCCACGAGGGGATTCATGAACGTAGCGAATACGAGAAGTATCGATAATTGCATTGGGAGGGAAAGCGAACTTTATATTAGGGATCGATGAGATTGGGGTATGCTACAGCGAATTAAGACGTGCACACATTTATATAACATTTTATAAAAAACTCTTGCCTTTTATTTTGGCAATCACGGTTTCGTTATTCAGGCTTACTATCGTCGGTGCAGGTCGAGGTCGAGACGTACGTTTGAACGTCGGGTTCAAGGCAATACAGCCTGCGCCATCTTGGGGCAAAAACGTCGAGAGCGATTTCTTTACGAAAGGGCCCTTGGGAATGGGCACTCCTCTTCGGTAGACAGGAGTATATTATTCAGGGCCAGGTGACTTTATAGATACCAATTGTGCGCTCGTCGGGGGTTGGATTGCGTTCAATGTAGATCCGATCGTTTGCGTCGCGAGCAAGGACGCGACCGGGGAGGGAAAGGTGAAGCCGCTCGTTGGAATTGATCGCTCCGAGGGTCGCATAGTATTTCTGCTCAGACGGTTCAAACTCGGTTTGCTCATAATATCCTTCGCTGTGGTCGGCAAAGACCTGCATCACGACCCCGTCCTGTAGCAAAAATGTCCCCTCGACGATCACATAGCTCGCCATCCGATCGTATAGCGCCGACTGATTCTCTGTCGTAATCTGTAGTGGCGTTTCTTCTTCAGGGGGGCGAAATTTGGGATGGCCAACCGACAGCTTTTTTGTGAGCGGATTATCCGATTTGCCGAGGTCGTATAGGCGTACGTTCGGCACGAGCTGATGCCCCACCGCTGCAAAGGAGTCGGCTCGCACGTCCATCGTCCTTCTCTGCAGGATGTACTCGCCGTCTTGATACAACGAGGGAAACGTGCCGAATTGCTTCTCGACGGTGAACGTATCGGTCAGCATTGCGATCGTGTGTGCCGCAGGCGGAACCTCCAGCGTTCCCTGTATTCGAGGGTTGAAGCTGGTGGTCGGCAACACGTATCCGTCTGCAGTCTGGAAAAGATCGTACCCTCCCACCCAGTGGCCATCCGGCAGGCGAAAATTGTCGATGTACGTCCCCGAGGTATCGAAAACCGAGAATCCACGCCAGCGCTGTTGAGCGACGACAATTCTTGCTCCGTCGACCGACAGGAAGACGGGTCGCCCGAGCTCTCCGGGGCCTCTCCCTGCTTCTCCGATAAACTGCCTGATGGACCCGTCGTCTCCGACGACCGCGACGCGCCGCATCTTTCGGTCGGCCACATAGATTCGAAGCGGGTCAAGCTCGACGTCCGCGTCGACGAGCTCCCCGATGAAGCGATCGTCGGTTTCGTGAATCGCCAACGAGTCGATCAATTGGATCGCCGTCGTTTTGTCGTGGGACACGACCTCGGCGTCGCCGCTTCCACATGCCGATAGAAGAAGAGAAAGAAGAAGTGTGAGGAGGGGGATATTGAAGGAGGTGAATCTCATAACGAATTGTGTTCACAAAGAGACCGCAAAGAGAAAACCACGAGGCCCGCATTAGAGGAGCCCCGTGGTTTGTACGTCATCAACGACCGATACCCCCTGTAGAAATGTTACTCCTGCTCGGGGGTGATAACGACTTCGCAGTAACAGTTAACCGGAGGGCCTACGCAGGCTGGGCCCGTAGAACAAATCTCCAGGTCCGGGTTTACGTTTGCCTTGGCCTGCTGTGGGCTGAACGTATCGACTGCGAATCCTCCTGCGACGATAAGGCTGAGAACAAGAAACGCAGTACTAAGGATATTTTTCTTTTTCATGTTCATGGTCGAAGTTAAGAAATTTAGGTTCTACGTGTAGCGAAACCGGGCGTTTTCAGCAGTCCTCGGAAGGAGCCCTGTACTGCATTATGAATCCGTTGGGCGCACAATCTGCTGCACGTGACGCCGTCGCTGCTCGTTAGAAAGAGAAGTCGCAGTCGGGTATATGACCTCTTTTTTCTCATCCTCCGACATGAGTATGACGGCCGGGGTGGTACTCAAGTCGAACGTAGTTTGAAACCAGCCGATTGTATCGAGGCGTGTTCGGTACGGAGTCGTGAACGTGTTCAGGTACCGTCGGGCGGACAGGCGACTTCGCTCCTGCAACACGTTTACGGCGTGCACCTCCTCCACCTGACTTGCTGCGCGGTGCCAGCCGTGCATGGCGTCCCGGCTAGAATAGCACTGGTACGGGCTGTAGAAAAAGACCACTGTTGCCTCTTCAGCGGGGGGAAGAGGGGCGTCCGCTGCCTTGTTGTTTAGCACAACGGGAAATGCATCCCAATTCACTTCTGAGACCGGAGAATCAGATGGGCTGGCTGATTCGGGTTCGGCGCTCCACCATAGACCGACACTGGTCAGCAACACGACGGTCCCGATTGCGAGTTTGAGGACTACACGTACCATTTTTATTCGGAGCGCATTTCGCGACGGCAATCCATCATTTTGTACTCTGTAAAATGGACTGCTGACGATCAATAAAAAAATAAATTCTGTTTACCTAAATAATTTACGTTTATGGTTTGTAGGCATAGTGTTCAATTTTGGTACCCCACGACTCTTTGCATTGCTTTGTCCGATACTGCCGTCGGTACTCTTCCATTGTAGTCTCCGTCTCGCGTCTAAGCGTCCGGATGCCGCTTCAACTGCTCGAAAAGCCAGCCGCCCAGAGTTCTTTGTAAACGGGTCTGTCTCGACGAGAAGCCGGTCTCACTTCACAGTCACGTGCGAACGCCCCTTTTCCAGGGGCGGGATGTGTTTCAGCGAACCGACTACGAGTACCGGCGGATCGAGAGTCTAGCGCGCTTGGCTCAAGAGGCAAAAGCCGGCAACCCCCATGTAATCGGGCTGGAAAGCCGGGCAACTGGCGGTTCAGAACCGAGGATGCTTGAATCAAACTCCGACGGCTCTATCCCTCCTTTGGTGATGGATTGACCACTAGGCACTGTTTGATAAGAAGGCTGCATGAACGGCGTGCACAGTCTACCGGACTGTTCAGCCGTTCTGCTATGCCTCGACGCCGCTATGAGCTCACTGACGAGCAATTCGAACGCATCGAGCCCCTCCTGCCGGAGGTGGAAGGTCGTGGGTGTCCGTACAACGATTACCGGAAGGTCATCAACGGCATCTTCTGGATTTTGCGGTCCGGAGCTCCTGACGGGATGCGTCAATAGTTTTGTGTAACGCCGATGATGGTCTTCCCGGAATCGAGGTCGGATAGAAAAGGGCCACCGCCGCCGGTTAGGTTGATTGGACTCACCACAAGTCGAATCAACCTACCGATGACGATGACCCAAATTGAGGTGTCTTTGGACGAGAAAACCATTCGCGAAGTTCGGCTCGGTGATCGGGGAGCCGAAGTGCTTTTGGAGAAAGTGATGAACCAGGTTCTACAGGCCGAGATGACTGAGCACCTTGGAGCCGAGCCTGGCGAGCGAACCGATGAGCGTAGCGGCTATCGAAACGGAAGCTACGAGCGTGGCGGACGAGTCCGCCTGGCTGACTACCAGAATCGGACAGTTGAAGTTGGAGGTGCCACGCGACCGAGACGGGACCTTCCGCACCGAACTGTTCGAACGCTACCAGAGGTCGGAGAAGGCGCTGGTGACGGCTCTGATGCAAATGGTGATTCAGGGCGTTAGTACTCGCAGAGTCAAGAAAATCATCACCGAGCTTTGCGGTCGAGAGTTCAGCCGGCAGACGGTGAGCAACCTGACCGAAAAGCTCGACGAGCAGGTCCAGGCCTGGGCAGAGCGCCCTCTCGGGAAATACCCGTTTCTCCTGGTCGATGCGATGCAGTTGAAAGTGCGACGTCAGGGAGCTGTCCGCTCGACGACAGCGATGATCGTAGTTGGGATCAGCGAAGAGGGCTACCGGGAGATTCTCGGCTTCAAGATCGCCTTGAGTGAAACTGGAGAGAGTTGGAAAGAGCTGTTCGAGGACCTGAAAAAGCGAGGACTCCGAGGCGTTGAGTTCGCCGTAAGCGTGGCGGACGAGTCCGCCTGTCACATGAGGGCTTGGAGAAGGCTTTGCGAGCTTGCTTCCCAGGCTGCATCTGGAATCGGTGCTGGGAATCTCAGATTCCTGGGCCACTTCCAGCGCAACGTACTCGATAAGACGCCTGCCGATTGCCACGACCAGATGAAAGATCTCCTTGACCGGGTTCTCGAAGCCAGTTCCCAGCAGGAGGCCTTGGAGCGCTTCGAAGAAGGGGCCGACGAGCTGCGAGAGGAGGCTCCTGATGCCGTGGAAACCTTCCAGGACGGTCTCTTTGACGTGACTGCCGTACTGGCCTTACCGGAGAAGTACCACCGCTGGCTTCGAACGACCAACATGCTAGAACGGCTCATCCAGGAGATCCGGCGGCGGGAAAAGGTGATTCGAATCCTCCCCAGAAAGGACTCGGCATGGCGTCTCGTCGGCGCCTTACTGGCGGAAAAGCACGAGGATGGCAATCTGGGATTGCCCAGGTCAACCAGCCGACGCTACTTGAAGACCGACGAGTTCTACGACTGGCTCGATGAGCAGGCCGATACAGAGGCCACAGACTTCCAATCTGAACCAACAAATCGCTCTCTTCAACCTGCCTAATCGGCGGCGTGCTTTACACAAGAAATCTGACTTGATCCAGAGAAGACCGTTGACATCATCTCGTAGTTTATCGTTTCGGCCCTACTTCCAACCTCAAATGTGGGGGGCTCTACCGCAATATTCAGCGGAGTTGTAGCGATGAAGAACATAACTAGGAACGGGGCGAACGAAAAGAGAAGACCTTTCTTCTTGAGCATGACAACCGTTATGGTGTTAGTTTATAGTACTCGATCGATGGGGCGAGCATCCAGTCACCAGTTGAATGGTTACAAACGAAATAACACTCATCAACAAAATGCTTATCTCATTATAGGTTATTATATATGGTGTGTATTGTTAATTTTTACAAGTGGTGGAACCATGAAAAATCTAGTCCTCTTTTTTGTATTGTCGCCGGTATTCCCCCATCGTCATCCCCGTGTGTCGCTTGAAGGCTCGGATGCCGTTGCTATCGCTTGAGAATCCAACCTTCCAACAGATGACGTAGACCGGCTCGTCGGTTTCGAGGAGGAGCCACCGGGCTTCGTCGATGCGGACCTGCCGAATGAATTTCCCTAGCGGTATCTTCTTCTGCCGTCGAAATTGCTTCCGAAGGGTCTCATAGGAGACATCGACGACAGTCGCGACCTCCCGCGCCGTTTCGATTTCGCCGATGTTCTTCTCGATGTAGGAGGTCACTCGCTCGACCCGTTCGTTCCGGACGGTCTGAGAGGAGGAGCTAGACATATCAGGAATTACCGTCAATGTGAAAAGAAGGGGGGGAAGGGCTATTCCAGCCCGACCTCGCGTACGTCTGAAACTGTCACCGGCGCGTCGTGCGCGAGGGCAAAGTGTCCATCTACGGCAATTGAGTCGCCCGGCGCCACGCCCTTCGTGATCTCGACGTAGTCGCCCGAGCGGGCACCGAGCTCGACGTAGCTCCACTGCGCACGCCCTCCCTTGATGACGAACACGAGGTCGCGCCCCTGCCGCACGAGCACCGCCTCGTCCGGCACCACGAGTCGATCCTGCAGCCGCTCGGTCTCCAGCCGCACCTTTGTGTAGAGGCCCGACACGAGGCGGCCCTCCGGATTCGGAATGGAGACGGTGACCCGTCCGGTGCCCGACTGGCGCTCGACCTGCGGATTGACGGCCCAGACCTGCCCTACAAACTGGGCAGTTGAATCGTCCGCTGGGCCGAGGGCGGGAACGTGTACCTGAGCGGTGGCGCCTTCTCGAACGTGCACGAGGTCACTTTCCAGCACGTCCACCTCTACCTTCATCCGGTCGTCCCGCAGCAGGGTGCAGACTTCAGTTCCTGGGCTTACGTACTGCCCCTCCTCTACCTTGAGATTGGCGATGCGTCCGGAAAACGGGGCGGTAACCCGCGTTTGCCGCAGGTTGAGCCGGGCCCGCTCGACGGCCTGTCGGGCAGCGGTGAGGCCGCTCACGGCCGCCTGCGTGGCCCGACGCTCGTCGAGGGACGTGACGGAGGAGGTATCCGCCGACGCGAGGGGAACGGCAGAATCGCTGGCGTACTTCGCTTGGTATTCAGCGCGAGCTTTGAGCAATTTGGCCCGGGCTTCCTTGAGGGCAATGCGCTCCTCCTCGTGTTCGAGGCGGGCGAGAAGGGCTTCCCGAGACACGCGATCGCCTTCCTGTACCGCACGCTCGGTGACGTACCCCTCGGCTTCGGCGCGGAGCGTGGCTGTTTTCCACGGCGTGAGATGTCCGTTGGCCTGTGTTCGGAGCGGAAAGTCGACCCGTTTGGCCACCACGACGTCAATCACCGCTTCCGACGACGGAGCGTCCGCCTTTTCCTGGGCGGCGTCCTCGGCGGCCTGTCCGGTGATCATGGGCCAAAGTCCGTACAGACCCAGGCCCGCAATGGCCACAACGAGTAGAAGACCGGCGATGTGCCAGATTTGGAGGCCAGAAGGAGGAGACGTGTTGTCCTCCTGCGACGAAGTGGACGGTTCGGGATCGGACGAAACGGGATCCAGGTCGGTCGAAGACATACACACAATCGGCCGGAACAGGATGGTGCTGGGTGTCCCCCAGAGAAGATGAACATGAGGAGACTAAAGATAAGGTTACATTTAAGAGTAGTTACCCAAAGGAGATAATGTCAAAAAACGTACGTGTATGTGCGTATCCTATTAGATGAGGATATTGACGCGCTGGAGGGGGGACGGGGGAGCGTTTCGAAGAAGAGCGGATGCCTGCCCACCCCTTCCGAGACGGTGGAGGCGGTGGACGGCATCAAGGAAATGAGAACAGACGCAGCGACAGTGACGTCCCCGAGATAAATTGATCTATGAAAGATATGCAGTGCGGGGGAGGTCAGGCACGACATCACGAAGATAGCTGGACGGACCGGCCGTCCCGGCCCCGCATTCGTTCGTGCGGCGGGGGATCTTTCTTCTGCAGTCGCGAGCCGGCTCGTGCGACATACCCCTTCGCCAGAAAGTGGCGGAGGCAGCGTCGGGCCGTGTCCATCTCCATCCCCTCGCTCTCCGCAACCTGAAAGTAGGCGGGGAATGAGAAGGAGGGGGGCAGCGCCTGGTACAGCCGGTCGGCGATCGGGGGGACGGGCCGCGAGGATTGCTCCTGATCGTCCGCATCGGCAATCGACTGTTCAATCTCGTTGATTAGCCGGGAGTGCGTGAGGTCGCGTCGAAGTGTGCGATTTTCTTCCTGGAGTTGGTCGCGCTCGGCCTCTAGGCGTTCCTTTTGGGCGCGGAGTCGTTGTACGGCATCGGTAAGCGACTCAATTCGCTCCAGTAGCTGAGCGCGGGTCTTTTGAGGAGCAGACTGTGGTTTGTTGGTCATCGGTCCAGGGGACGGTTATGAATGATACCGGGCGAATGCCGGCGGTCCCCGTACATATCCGCGTCGCGTTCGCTGCAAGGAGGTAACAATTCCAGTCGGATTCTCCGCACGGGTCTTTTTCACTACGACAATTCCGCAAGCTGTGTTACGGGCGCAGAGGCTCCCTACAAGAAATCGGAAGCTTTGGATAAGGGGCTCTGAGGCAGAGGGGACGGGTTGAGCACGTCTGATCCGGAAACCAGCGGACGGTTTTTCGAACAGGCCGTTGTTTGTGGCAACACGGTCGCCCGCAAGAAAAAAGCCGCCCGGCGGTACGAAACCGCCGAGCGGCATTTGATTCGTTGAAGGAGGCGGCGGTCTGTGATCAATTTTGCGGGGTAATCGTCACTCGAAGGATGTTGGCCGTCTCCTCGTATTCGAAGCCATCGTCGTCCAGAAATCGATCCTCGTCCGCATTACGAACCGCGGCGATCTGGCCTTCGCCGTCGGGGCCAGTGTCGGGGCCGGATTGGCGCGGGGCCTGGTTGAGGCCCGTCCCCGGTTCCTCGTCGCCCTCGGTGCCGGCATCGTAGAGGATGACCGATTCGGTCATTGTCCCGTTAATCGGCGCATCATTTTCGAAGAGGGGCAGCCCCTCTGCCGGGAAGCTGTAGAAGAGGTCGTTGGACTGGATGTACATGGTCGCAAACGAGAGCCGATCGCCCGGCTGTCCCTCCACCGTGAAGGAGTAGGTGTTGCCCGGGGCAAGCGGGCCCGCCTCGTCCGCGCCGTTCGGCGTGTTGAAGATGCCCGCGTCTCGAATATCATCGGTTGAGGCGTCCAATTCCCCGGCCAAGGTCTCGGGCAGGCCGTCCTCTGCCACGCCCTCGATGCCGGCAGACGCACGTTCGCCGACCGTAAATGCCTGCACGGCGTCTGCGTGGGAGGCGTAGGCGCCCGGGGAGAGCGGCACCGTGGGGCCCGTAAGCGGCGCGGCGGCTTCGGCCCGCACGCTCGGGTCGCCGTCCTCGGCAATTTCCTCGATGCCGTCGATGCTTTCGGACTCCGCGGCATCCGGCACAAAGAAGGCGACCTCGTTCCCGTTGGGAGGAGCCTGGTCGAAGTGGGCCGCAAACGCACCCGGGGAGATTACGAGCGGGGCGCCGTTCACCTGACGTCCCCCACCCACGTTCTCAATTGTCACGGTAAACTGGATTGATCCGGTGGCGTCGTCCATCGTACTGGAGATGGTCATGTTGAGGCCGTCGGCCACGGCCGGGTATTCGAATCCATCATCGTTGGGCGTGCCGTCCCCGTCGGTGTCCGTGACCTTCACCAGGGAGCCGTCCTCGTCGGGACCCGTATCCGCTTCGCTCTGGCGCGGCGCCTGGTTGCTGCCCGTGCCGGGCTCCTGGTCGACCTCCGTCCCGGCATCCCAGTACGAGATGTGCTTCGTCACATCCGCAGGAGTGTCCATCCCGATGGGGGTGCCGTCGCTTTTGAAGAGGGAGAGGCCACCGGGGTCAAAGCCGTAAAAGATGTCATTCGACTGTACGAACATTGTGGCGAACGAGAGCTTCATGCCCGATCCTGGGATCTCGTTCGGGCCGGCGGTAAACGAGAACTGGTAGGAATTGCCCGGTGTGAGCGGGCCTGGGCTGCTAGCCCCCTGCGGGGTGTTGAACACTCCGGCCTTCGTGAGCGGTTGGGCGGTGCCAACGTTCTCGATGGTGACGTCGAACGTGGTCGGGGTTCGGCTCACCATCACGTCCATCGCGGTCGAGGCCGTCGTTCCCGAATCGTCCTCGACCGTAAGCTCGATGGTGTACGTGCCGCCACTGTCGAAGTCGTGCACCACGGTCTCGCCGGTGTCGGTGCTTCCGTCGCCAAAGTTCCATGCGTAGGAGGCAATGCTGCCGTCCGGGTCCATGCTGCCGGCGGCGCTGAAGGCGGCACTGAGGCCGCTGCGCGAGTCGAGGGAGATGGAAGCCGTCGGCGCTTGATTGGGCGGCGGCTCATCTCCGGTCATCCCGGAGCTGTCGCATCCGATCAGGCCGACGCTGAGGCCTCCGGTGCGGCCGGCCATCGCAGTTCCTGAATGTCTTCCCGAGGGCCTGGAACATCCTCACAGAAGAGTCAGCCCTTCTAACCGTTGTATGACAAGGTCTAACAGATCTATAACGCGCCCAGTGCAGTTGTGAATTGCTACTTGCTTCGACGGCGGTGAGGCTCGTGTGCCTCCGATCAATGAGGGGGACGAGAACGAATGGGGGACGAATCCCCTCCGATTTTGCCCTCGTGCCCAGGACAAATCAGACAACCGTGAGGGGGCGCGACGTGGCATTAGAAGCGTCGTTGGACGCCAACGGCGCTACGAAGGTTGTCTTCATGCTGGAATAGGGGGGCGGGGGGCTGACAGAATCGGGACCGTCCTTCTATCCGGGTTGGGGGAGCCGGTCGGAGAGTGAGGAGACTCCGCCGGTTGGTTTTCCGCCCTCATGTTAGGAGGAACGCGTGGGGGAAGCGACGAGGGGCAGAGAAAACCGGAAGGTAGTGCCCTCGCCGACGGTGCTCTCCACTTCCAGCGTGCGGTCGTGGAGTTCCAGAATCGTTTTTGCAATGGCGAGGCCAAGTCCCGCGCCGCCTTTCTCGCGGTCGCGGCTCTTGTCGACCCGGTAGAAGCGCTCAAAGATGTGCGGAAGGTCGTCTTCGGGGATGCCGGGGCCGGTGTCTTCCACCTCTACCCGTACCGCGCGCTCCCGATTGGTCAGCAGTACGCGCACGTGTCCGCCCTCCGGCGTGTAGTGAATGGCGTTGTCGATGAGGTTGGAGAGCGCCCGTTCCACAAGCCCGATGTCGGCCTCTACGCGGGCGTGATGTTCCGGCAACTCCGCCCGCAGCTCGACCGCCTGCGCCTCTGCCTGGGGCTCGTACTGCATCACGATGTCCTGCACGAGCTCGGCGATGGGAAAGGATTCGATCGTCGGTTCGACCTGCTCGGTTTCCAGCTTGGAAAGCTCAAAGAGTTCGCCTACGAGATCATTCAGCCGCTGGGCGTTGCGAAGGGCCGTTTTGACGTAGCGCTGACGCTCGTCCGAATCGAGGTCCCCGTCCTTCATATGAACCGTTTCGAGGTAGCCCTGGATCGAGGCGAGGGGACTGCGCAGGTCGTGGGACACGTTGGCGACCAGCTCGCGCCGCATGCGGTCGGCCTGGCGGAGTTCTTCCATCGTCTCGACGAGCGTGTCGGCCATACGGTTAAAGCAGGCGGCGAGTTGACCGATCTCGTCGTTGGCGCCCTCGTCGATGCGCTGGTCGAAGTGTCCCTGTTCGAAGTTGGCCACCACGTGCTGCATGTGCCGAAGGCGCTGCGTGAGCCGACGAAAGAGCAGGAGGCCCAGTCCCGCTACGACGAGCAGAATGAGCCCGAAGCCGATGAGCGCGCCCTGGATGATGTAGCTGTCCTCGATCATGCCCGCGACGGAGGCATACTGTTCACTGCCGAGAATGACATAAAGGTAGCACTGCTTGCGACCCATAATTTCGATGTGGGCTACCGAGAAGGGCTTGTGCTCGCCCTGATCTCGTGGGTCGTCACCGAGGATGGGCAGATCATCGCCCGACATGAACCGCCGGATCGGGGCCATGTCGATTCGTTGCTGGTCGATGGCAGTGGCGGAGGAAGCAAACGAGGCTTTGAGCTCTCCTTGCCGATCGAGGAGGTAGATCTCAATCCGCCGGTTGATGCCGGTCATGTCCGTAATTTTCTCGCGGATGCCCGCCCGGTCGATGCTGTCTTTGAGCAGGGGCTCGAATCGGGGCACCATTTCTTGTGCGAGCGTTCGATTGAGCTTTTGCTCCACCTCGTCCGCGTAGCGTTGTGCCGTCCGTCCGCCCAGCACGGCCAGCACGATCCCCAGGCCCACAATCATAACGAGGAAGAGCCCGGAAAGCTTGGCGTAGAAGCTGTTGAGCATGGTGAAAGCCTGAACGGTCGGGAGAAATAGGTCCAGCGGAGCGCCCAATTCGGGGCAGAATGGATTTCATGTTGCATATTTCGTATCGCGTGGCTGCCCTCGTACGACGCAATACGAAATACGGTCTACGAATCCTGTTCTGCCAGCTCCTCCCGTTCGGCGAAGCGGTAACCCACGCCCCAGACCGTCTTTACGTAGCGGGGGGAGGACGGGTCGGGCTCAATCTTGTTGCGGAGGCGGTTGATGTGCGTGTTGACGGTGTGGCTGTAGCCGCTATACTGGTATCCCCACACCTCGTCGAGCAGTTCTTGTCGGCTGTAGGCGCGCCCTGGATTTTGGGCAAACAGAAGCAGCAACTCGTATTCCTTACTGGTGAGGTCGACTGTATCTCCCTCGGCCGTCACTTTTCGCTTCGTCGGCTCGACGACGAGACGGCCAAACTCGATTGGGGACTCGTCGTCGGAGGGGGAAGGGCCCTCCTGGTCCACCTCCACACGTCGAAAAATGGCCTTCACGCGCGCCAATACCTCCCGAATGCTAAACGGCTTCGTGATGTAGTCGTCCGCGCCCAGCTCGAGTCCCAGAACCTTATCCACCTCTTCGGTTTTGGCTGTCACCATCAGGATGGGGGTATGGCACTTCTCCTGCCGCAGGCGCCGACAGATGTCGAAGCCATCCGTGCCGGGGAGCATAATGTCGAGGACGATGAGATCATAGCTGCACGCCAGCGCTCGTTTGAGGCCTTCGTCGCCATCGTCGACCGCATCCACTTCATGTCCCTCGTCGGTCAGATGCAGCTCTAGCAGGTCGGCGATGTCGGGATCGTCTTCGACGAGGAGAATGTGTTTGGGGGCAGGAGGCGTCACGGGGAGAGCAACGGTTGGGGGACAAGCAGCAGGGACGTTAAGGGCGGCAAGGAGAAAGGGAATTGCCCGTCATGAGTGGGACGAATGGTTCGGAGGCCGTGAGGGGGAGACTATACTGTCGGGATCGAGGGCATTGGCGTTACGGTTCGTCCTGGTAGGGCGTCGAGGGAAGGCCTGCAGCTTATACCAATGGCCGTGGATTACTTTACACATCGCCGGAGGCTCCGAATCGATTTCGGGTGCCTACTTCATCCGGATAAGATCCCGAATTGGGGGGAGGCCTCCGCTCTCAAAGAAAGCATGGGCGTTGCGTGAGGGGCTCGGAAATGTGCAATCATCGTCGGTAGGCGGTATGATTTTGTACGGAGGCATCCGGCGGGGAGATTCGCCTCCCGAAACGTGTGCGGTCCCCGCTCGTAGATCGGACAGTTCCGTAATTCCCCCAACACCTTGATGCACCATGGCGCACGATGTAGCGACGGATTGGACGCTGAGTTCGTGGCGGGCGAAGGAGGCCCTACAACAGCCCACCTACTCGGACGAAGCGGCATTGGACGAGGCTCTTGATCACGTGTCTAGTCTCCCGCCCCTCGTCACCTCCTGGGAGGTGGAGAATTTGAAAGAGGAGTTGGCGCGCGCCGCTCACGGGGAGCGCTTTCTGTTACAGGGAGGAGAATGTGCGGAGTCCTTTCAGGGGTGCACGGCCGACGTCATTACGAGCCGGCTCAAGATCCTGATGCAGATGAGTCTCGTGCTCACCTACGGGCTCAATACCCGCATCGTCCGTGTGGGCCGCTTTGCCGGGCAGTACGCCAAGCCCCGCTCGTCGGATACCGAAACGCGCAACGGCACGACACTGCCGAGCTACCGGGGCGATATCGTCAACAGCGTCGAGTTTACGGCGGAGGCCCGGGAGCCCGATCCCCAGCGCATGGTGGAGGCCTACGCGAGTTCGTCCCTTACGCTCAACCTCGTCCGGGCGCTCGTTAAAGGCGGCTTTGCCGACCTCCGGCATCCGGAGTACTGGGACCTCGACTTCATGCAGCACTCGCCCCTGGCGGAGGAGTACCACGCCATGGTGGATGCGATTGAGGATACGCTCGATTTCGTGGAGGCGGTGACAAACGAGAAACTCGACACCGTGGAGAGCGTGACCTTCTACACGAGTCACGAGGCCTTGCTGTTGCCCTACGAGGAAGCACTCTCCCGCACCGTGCCCCACAAGGAGGGAGTGTACAACCTTGGGACTCATTTGCCCTGGGTTGGCAAGCGGACCAACCAACCCGAGAACGCACACGTCGAGTACGCTCGTGGCATCGAAAACCCGATTGGGTTAAAAGTGGGACCGGACATGACTCCGTCCACGCTCAAGCGACTCGTGCGTACCCTTGACCCGGAAGACGAACCCGGCAAGCTTACGCTCATCACCCGTTTTGGGAACGACAAAATCGCCGATCGGCTCCCCGGCCTCATCAACGCGGTCCGCGATACGGGGCAGACGGTCCTCTGGATCTGCGACCCGATGCACGGCAACACCGAGAAGACCGACGATGGTACGAAAACGCGCCGGTTCGACAATATTCTCGGCGAGCTGGAGCAGGCCCTCGACATCCACGCGGCCGAAGACTCATACCTGGGCGGCGTGCACTTCGAGCTTACCGGTGAGAATGTGACCGAATGCATCGGGGGGGCCCGCGGGCTCAGCGAAGCCGACCTCGGGCAGGCCTATGAATCCCCGGTCGATCCGCGGCTCAACTACGAGCAGTCCTTGGAGATGGCATTCAGCATCGTACGCAAGTATCGCGAACTCCATCGGTAATACCGAATTCTGTTGCAGACTTCAGGTAGGAGGTACGGCGGTGCAATACGCAAAAGCTTCTCGGATCGTCGGCACCGTCAAGGAGGACACTAGTAGCGCCGCTGGACTCCAACGGCGCTACGGACGCCTGCGTCCTACCGGAATAGAGCTCCCGGAGTTGGTATAAGGTTGTACGTGTGTATGTATGGAGGGAGGTACGTCCATTGCCTTCATACGTACACACGTACGCCCCTGCACACTTCAGTCCTATAGGGATACGCCAAACTCGTCGTTCGGGGCGAGAGAGCGGGCAAACGCGGTGAGGAGCTGCACGCACTGCTCGATGTCCTCCGTATCGACGACCTCCACGGTAGAGTGCATATAGCGGAGCGGGACGGAGACAAGGCCGCTCGGCACCCCGCTTCGGCTTTTGAAGATGGAATCGGTGTCGGTGCCGGTGCGACGGTCACTGGGCTCGTGTTGAAGTGGAATGTCCTCCTGCTCGGCCACCTGCATGAGCCGCTGCACCACCTGTGGATGCGTGGAGGTGCCGTGTGTGATGGCTGGGCCCTCGCCCATCTTCACCTGCCCATGCTTCGTGCTGTCGATGCCGGGGGAGTCGGTGGCGTGCGTTACGTCGAAGGCCACCGCGGCGTCGGGCTGGAGGCGGTGGGTGATCATCGAGGCGCCGTGGCCGCCAATTTCCTCCTGCACCGAGTTGGCACCCTGTACGGTCCACGCGGGGGGATCGTCGGAGAGACGCTTCAGCACCTGCGCGATGATGAAGCCGCCCAGCCGGTTGTCGATGGCACGGGCGGTGATGCGCGTGTCGGAGAGCTCCGTGGGCGCCACGTCGAACACCATCGGGTGCCCCACGCGAATGCCGTTTTCGTGCACGCCGTCCTTGTTCTCAGCGCCCACGTCCACGAACAGTTCGTGCACCTCGGGCACCTTTTCGTTTTTCGTGTCGCGGATGTGGATGGCCGTGTTGCCCACCACGCCGGTCACGGGACCGTCGTCGCCCAGCACGCGCACCCGAAGGCCGCGGGCAATGGCGCGGTCGGAGCCCCCGATCCGGGTGACGTAGATGAATCCCTCGTCGGTAATGTGGCGCACCATGAAGCCGATCTCGTCGACATGGGCGTCGAGCATCAGCGTCGGGCCGTCGTCGTCCGCTCCGTGTAATGTGGCCCAGGCCGTGCCGTACTCGTCGGCATCCACGGCATCCGCGTGGTCGCGCACATAGTCGGCCCAAACGCGTTGCCCGGGGGCTTCGAAGCCCGTTGGACTTGGGGTATCCAGGAGGTTGAAGAAGAAAGACTTCGTCTCGTCGGTCATGCGATCATCGGGTACGGTCGGTGAACAAATCGTGCCAGTCCCATGATACGAAGGGCACCGGGGTGGTGTCCAATCGGGACCGGAATCGGTGGGAACGGCGGACGCCGATCTTCTAACCTGCCTGTTACGGACGGATCTTTGGGAACAGACCGTCGCTTCCGTATATTGCAGCCGATCCAGCAGACAGCTCCCGGCGGACCTCTCTGCTCGCCACTCTCACTCACGCAGTGCCTCTTCCATTATGTCGAAGACGACGGACCAAACCTATCATATGCTCATCGTGGAGGATGACCCCGACATCCTCATGGGGCTCAAGGAATATTTCGAGCTCGAAGAATACGAGGTGGAGACGGCAGAGGATGGGGAGGAGGCCCTCCAGAAGATGCAAGACATGGACAAATGTGATGTCGTTCTTCTCGACGTAATGCTGCCGAAGAAGGACGGCTTTGAGGTGCTCCGCGAGTCGCAGGAAATGGGCTTCAGTGCGCCGATTCTGATGATTACGGCCCGGGGAGAGCAGGAGTCGAAGCTCAAAGGATTTGGGTTGGGGGCGGACGACTACATCACGAAGCCGTTCAACGTGGAGGAACTGGCTGCGCGGGTCAAGGCGATTCTGCAGCGTACCATGCCGCCGTCCGAGGCGCCGATGGATGTGTACGAGATCGGGGACGTGGAGATCAACTTTACGACCCACGAGGCCTACCGGGATGAGGAGGAAGTGGAGTTCACTGCCCTGGAGTTTGACATTCTCCGCTATCTCATCCAGCACAAGGGACGCACCGTGACGCGGAAGCAGCTGCTACGAGACGTGTGGGGCATCGATGAGAATATCGTCACCCGCACCATCGATCGTCACATGGCCTCTGTGCGAAAGAAGATTGAGCCGGACCCGTCGGCGCCCACCTACATCGAAACCGTCTACGGCATCGGATATCGGTTTGACGACGAGTAGGACGTGAAGCGTGATCCGGGAGGCGTGACGGCTGTGCAGCACTCCTGCAATCACTCGTGTTCACGATATACGGAACGACACCTTCGTTCCCGGCGGGCAGGTAGCACCGATCACTGCTCCTCAATTTCGGACGCGAGCTGATCGAGGTACGACTGCATGAATTGCACACGGCGCTCGGCTTCCTCGCGTCCCGCGGTCGTTTGCATCGTGTCCGGGAGGCGAAGGAGCTTAGCGTAGAAGTGATCCAGCGAGTACGTAGCGTCGTCCGGAGCTCGAGACTCGCAGAAGGGGTCCTCCGGGTCATAGAAGGCCGTGCCAAGGTCGCCCCCGACCATGAAACATCGCGCAATGCCGACGGCGCCGAGCGCATCCAGCCGGTCGGCGTCCTGCACGACCTCCGCTTCGATGGTGTCCGGTTGCACGGTGCCCGAGTAGCTATGCGCCTCGATGGCGTGGCCGATTGCATCGATCCAGTGGTCAGGATACCCAGCGCCCCGAAGAAAGTCGGTAGCGGCCTCCGCGGCACGTTGTGCGGCCTGTGCCCGCCGAGGATCATCTTTTGGAACGACGACACAATCGTGCAGCCATGCCGCGGGGACGACCACCTCCAGGTGCGCGTCCTCGATCCGGGCCAATCGGCGAGCGGTGGTCACCACTCGTTCGATGTGGGCACGATCGTGTGCGGCGTCGGCGTCGCTCGTTTGTTCGTGCAGGAAAGCAGAAAACCGATCTTCCCAGGCGGACCATTCGTTGCTGGAAAGAAATTCAGGCATGAGGGGCTCTAGTTGATTTCAGAAGGGCAACGGCCCGAAGGCACGGACAGGGCGGGAAAAGCAGAAAGGCATTTCCTTTTGGGTCTGGGGTTGTGCACGCCTTCCGCCTTCCGTCTGTATCCGACAGAGGGAGCTTTCATCCTGCTTCGACCGAACCCGCTCGACAGCATACCATCTCCAGCCGCATCATCATGGCCTCCCTCGACATCATTCCGGTACAGAGCAACGAAGACTGGCAGGCCGTCCGGGCCATCCGGCGGCAGGTGTTCATTGACGAGCAAGACTGTCCCCCCGAGGAGGAGTGGGACGGCCACGACGAGACGAGCCGTCATGTGGTCGGGCGCGTCGACGGGCAGCCGGTGGCGACGGCTCGCTGGCGCAGCGTAGCTCACAACAAACAGATTGTGGCCAAGCTCGAACGCTTCGCAGTGTTGGCCGAGCACCGAGGGCAGGGATACGGCACCCAACTCGTAAAGGCCGTTCTTGCGGACGCCCGGCGGGCTGGGTTCGAGACCTTCCTTCTCCATGCCCAGGCCCACCTGGAAGAATGGTACGCCAGTCTCGGCTTCACGTCCACGGGGCACCGGTTCGAAGAGGTCGGCATTCCGCACGTCGAGATGATGCGGCACGAAGGAGACACGAACAATCAATAGCAAACGCCGCCCCTTCCGATGGGAGGGGGCGGCGCCTGAGCTTGCAATACGTGCCGGATGAGGAGTTACTCCTCATAAAGGCCGGCTTGCACGACGTCGGGGTGGACCCGCACGGTCGCGTCCTGCATGAGCTTCTCGACCTCCGTGTCCACGGCCTGTTTGCGCCGCTCCTGCATCATTTGCTGACGCGCCTTGCTCGTGTCCATCGGTTCGCCGGCGTTGGTGAGCCGGATGACGTGAAAGCCGTATCGGGTGCGGACCGGCTCCGATGCGATGTCGCCGGAATCGGCGAGGGCAAAGGCCGCCTTCGAGAACGAGTCCACCATCTGGTCTTTCGTGAAGAAGCCGAGATCGCCGCCCTCGCTGGCCGACGGGCCTTCGCTGTGCCGCCGCGCAAGGGCCCCAAAGTCGGCTCCGGCCTGTGCGCTGTCGATGAGAGCGGTGGCGGCCTGACGGGCCGAGTCGACCTTCGACTGCGGCGCGTTCTGCCCCGCCCGAAGCAGAATGTGTTGGGCGCGGATGCGGCGGTTCTCCTGGCTATACGACTCGACCTCGGAGGAGGTGGGCTCCTCAGCGTTGTCCGCCATTTGCTGCTGGAGGGCCTGCGTCTGCAACTGCTCAGCAATGTAGCTGCGCAGGGAGTCCATCGTCATGTTGTTCTGCGCAAGCTGCTTCTTGAGCTGGGCCTGGTTCTGGTAGCGCTGCTTGATTTGCTGGAGGCGCCGGTTGACCTGGGCACTGTCCACCGCTACGTCCTCTGCCTGGGCCTTGCCGCGAAGCATGTGTCCACCAGCGAAGCGGCGGACGAGGTCGCGGTGGATGGACTGGAGCGTGTCCGAATTGCGCTGATTGGGCGAGAGGCGCTGCATCTGCATCTTCGACCGGCGCTGGTACTGGCGGGCCGTCAGCGTATCGGAACCGTACTGGGACGAGACGACCACAGCGAGCGTGCTGTCAGAGAGGGGGTCGCCTACCTGGTAGGGTACGCCGTTGCTGGAGCTCGACCCTCCTGAGCCGCAACCGGTCAGGACAAGGGCGAGGGCCGCGACCGATAGGCCGAGGCAGTGAACAAGTCGATTGAACAAAGGAGATATACGCATCTGGTGGTTGGGTGCAGGGGTTGGTCGGAAGGACGCGGGACGAACGCTGAAGACGAACCGGGGGCCTGACGCCCCCAGGGAGAGGATGGATCGTTCGAAATTATCCGGTAGATGCACGCCCCCCCAGCGGACGTGTTTCTACAACTGAACGAAATCCCGATTTACACCCGGGTTTTTCTCTGGAGGCAAGGGGCAACTCGACGTTCGAAATTTTTCTCACGTTGCTTCTGGATGGCCTGGGGCGACGAGGGAGCGTTTTTCTGGGGGGAGAAAGCTCTTTCGAGTGGGGGCAATGGTACTCATCGTTAGAAGCCGGGAGAGATGCGAAAGCCCCACGTCCAGGTGGTGTCGCCGCGCTGGAACGGCCGGGCGTAATAGGCCTCCAGCAACAGGCTCCCCAGGATGTTGAAGCGGGCTGTGAGGCCGGTACTCACCACGGGAATGTTCGTTTTGGGGCTGTCGGTTGTAAACTGGAAGTCCGGGGCCTGGTCTTCGGTCCAGGCGACTCCGGCATCGGTAAAGGCTGCGAGTGTGGTTGGCACGTACCGAAAAGGGATGAGACTAACCGATTCCGGGCCGAGAAGGGGCACCCGGGCTTCGGCCCGAGCGGTGAGGGAGCGCGTCCCGAAGAGACGGTCGATTTCGGCACACTGCGAGCGGGTTGGATCATTCTGGACCGGCGTACACCCCTTCTCCGCCTCCCGGATGCCGTTGGAGATGGACTGCACGCCATAGCCCCGCACGAAGCCCTGACCGTACGGATACCCGATGTACTCGTTGCCAATCCCGAGCCCGTCCCCAAACTCGGCCCCATAGTTGCCCACGTGGAGGCCCTGAAATGCAAAGGTGACTGGGTTGGCGTAGAGGTAGCGCCGGAGGTCCGCCCGGGCAGTCACGAAACTTTGCTCTCCAACAGCCGGGGCCACCTCCAGACGCCAGCGTCCGCCTTGGATGGGCCCGGTCAGGCCATTTACCGAAAAGTCGCGCACGTACGCTACACTCGCGTTAGCGAGATAGGCGGGGGCCCGCTCCTGAAAGACCTGTTCTCCTAGGAGTTGGTTTACGTCGTCGACGGTGAGGTCCTGCCGGATGCCGATTTCACGCACGTTGAGGCCAAACCCGTAACGGGTGGCGCCCAATCCGAATTCAAACCGACGGGTTGGATCCAAAGGATAAGAGGTAAAGGCGCCGCTGGACGTGAGGTAGGCCCGGCGCACCACGCTTGCATACCCGGCAACGAGGCCGGACTCGTTTGAGATGGGGATGTTGTTTGATCCATACACAATGGGACGGTGCCGCAGCGATCCTCCCCAGTTCCGCTGGCCGCGTCGATTGATGTATGATACCCCTCCCCCAATGTCTCGAAGTGTGCCGCGGGCCAGCACCGAAACCGTGAGCGTCTGGTGTCCCAGCATGTCACCGAATCGGAAGCCGATCCCTCCCCCCACCTGGCTTCCGTATCGCCCCCCGATCGATACGCCAGCCTGCGGAGGGGAGATCGCTTCCAGGGAGAGCGACGGATCGTAGTCGTGGACATTGTAATCGGGCGAGGCAGGAGGGAGGCCCGTTCGTGCATCCGCCAGATTCTGCGCCACGAGGCCGGTGCCGAGGGCCGAAATGGGCGGCAATACGCCGGCGGTTGTCGTATCGGCGTCCCCTGCATCGGATGGGGCCCGCAGTGGCCCCTCCGCCGTCGTTTGTGGCAGCGGCGTTCCCTGAAGAGCGTCGGTCCCGAGCCGCACGCCGGTATAGCCGCCTCCGCCGTAGACCGACAACATCATCTCGCCGTTTTGCGCGGCGACCGACATGGCGGGCGACAGGGCCGAGATGCCGCTGACTCCCGTTTTGAGGTGCGTGACACGATGCAGGTCGCCACGGGCCCGGTTCAGTCGGTACACGTCCTTGAACCCGTCCTGATCGCTGATAAAGTACAGGCTTTCCCCATCTGGGGAAAACTGCGGATTGTGATGGAGGGCATCCCCGAACGGCTCGCGCACGGTGACCTCGGTGCTTTCGACGTCGATGAAGCCGAGATCCATGTTTGAGGAGGGGGCCAGCAGGTCGAGGTCGGTCTCCGCGCGGTCGGTCGTGACGGCAATGGTCTCGCCGCTGGGGGCCCAGGTTGGCTGAAGGTAGGCGTAGCGGTCGTTCGTAAGCTGACGGACCGCATCGGTCTTCAGGTTCAGCACGTAGAGGTCGCTGATTCCCCCCTCGGTGCCCGAGAATGCAATTCGGGATCCATCGGGGGACCACGCGGGATTCTTAAGGGCCGTTACGTTCTTTATCTGGATGCTGCGTTCAATTTCCTCCGTCTGCACGTTCCAGATTGTAAGCTGGTTGTCGCCCTGGGCAGAGCTGACAAACGCGAGGCGACGCCCATCGGGCGACCACGTTCCCGCCGAGCTGATGAAGCGCAGTGCGTTGAAGTGCTGCGTCGTCCCGGCGCGGTCCAGTTTCGCGATCACCTCGCCGGTCTGGGCGTCGGCCACGTACAGGTTGAAGCCGAAGAGCTGTTCGGCGGAGATGTAGGCCACGTAGCGCCCGTCCGGGCTCAGAACCGGGCCCACATTCGTCTTCGCTCCGGTCGTCTTGGGGCCGAGAACGGTCGTTCCGAGCGAGTCTGGGGAGGTTCGGCCCTTCATGAGCGGACGATAGGTGTCGCGTGTGGCCTGGGCCCACTCCTTCGTCAGCGAATCCGGCTTCATTCCAAAAAGCTCTGTGTAGGCCGAATCCAGGCCGACCTGCCCGCCCCGCTTGAAGAGATCCGTCACGGCCTGGTCGCCGTACTTTCCGGCGATATAGGCAAGATACGCCTGCCCGTAGCGGTACGGGAAGTAGGCGCGCGGATTGTTGAGCTGCTCGAAGGTGGGCATCGTGTCGCGGCGCACGGCATCGCGCATCCACATGGCCGTGTGACTGCTGCGGCGGCCTACCGACAGGTATTCGGCCATGCCCTCGACCAGCCACGTCGGCAGATTCTGGAGGCGAATGTTGAGGCTATCCGCATTGAGGGCGAGATCATACTGGAAGGAGTGGATCAGCTCGTGGCCCAGGACATGGTTCGTCTCGCCGTACGAGGCTGAGAAGGGCATCACCACCCGCTCCCGGATGGATTCCGTAAAGCCCCCCGTGCCCGGCCCAATGGCTTGCTGGGCCACGTTCGTTTGCTGAAAATCGGCGTCGTTGGCGTAGAAAATGATTGGCTTCTTCTCGTCGAAGCGGTGCAGAAAGACCTGTGAGTGGCGATCGTACCACCGCTCGGCCATGCGGGCAGCGTCGCGCACCGCTGCTTCTTCGGCCGGGTAAAAGTGGAAAATAAAATGATCCGTCTCCAGGGTTTTAAAATCGAATTCCTCGTACTGGACGCGGTTGCGTCCGAAGTACTGTGCGTCGACTGTCGGGGCAAGCACGAGGCCCGCGACAAGGGCGATCAGCAGGGCGGCAGCTGAGAGCCGGTATCGCATGAAGAGGGGGGAACTGTTCAGGAAAACAATGAACAGGGGGGCATCCCCATGACGATAAACCCAACGGGCCGCGCGGCAGGAATATTGTGGAAACGAAGGAGTGGGCGTTACGGATATGTGAGTTGTAGGGCCCGTTTCTTACGAGGTGGACAACAGGAGGAGATGTTGCGTCGTCAGGCCTTACGCTTCCTATCGTACTGTCGTCCGTCGCGGTTCTCAAGGACATTTCGTGTCCCTATGTCTTCCACGTTGCCCGCAGAGTATACGCCCATAGAAGAGTATGCCATCATTGGCGACTGTGCCAGCGCCGCCCTTGTGGAAATGAACGGTTCGATTGACTGGCAGTGGGCCACGTGGTGGCTGGGCGCTCTTCTCGGGACGTTCCACGGGCTGTTCATCCTAATCGTCATCATGCCAGCCCTGCCCGATGTTCATCCCCGCATGGCCGGAAAGCACCACGGACCCACGCCCACCCGGCAATTGGAACCGCCTGGATTTATGGCGCTCAACTACGGGCGCAACACCCCTGCGATTACGCTTATCGCACACGCCGTCTATGGCATTCTACTCGGGGCGTTTTACTGAGGGTCGGCAGGGGGAAATGGGAGGGCAGGTGGGCGGGCGAGTCCAACGCGCCGTCCGTGGATTTTGGGAAAGAATTCCGGTGGGGGACGAGTGCTGTGAATCCCGCCCGGGGGGCACGCATTTGATAGAGCCACTGTTGATGTTCATACTGAGGCGTTCGGACATTCTCTCTGCCTCCGTTGGACGCTCTGTCACCTATATCCCGCGCGCGGATCATGTCTCTTTTGCGATCAAGTCGCACCTTCCAGATCCTTCTGGGAATTCTCGGGGTCATTCTGACCACTCTACTGGTGGCGCCGGAGCTACTCGTGGAATATCTTTGGCTGGGGGAACTGGGCTACGAAGGGGTGTTTTGGACCATCCGGTCCACTCAGGTGCTGCTGTTCCTGCTCGTGTTCGTCATCGCTGGCCTCTACTTCGGGGGAAACTTCAACGTCCTCCTCCGCCGCATTCCGCCGTTGTGGGCTTCCCGCTGGGCGCAGGGCGGAGAGGCGCCCGATCTTGGAGGGGAGCCCCTTACCCGCGCTCGCCTCAAGCGCTTTGCGTACGTCGTTGCTGGGGTGCTGAGCCTCCTCTTTGCGACTGGCTTTTCGGGGCGTTGGGACGACCTTCTGCGGTTCTGGTATGCCGGCTCTTACGGCACGTCCGATCCCGTCTTCGGCCACGATCTGGCGTTCCACATGCTAGAGCTGCCCTTCATTCAGGCAATGCAAAGCGCCCTTGTCGGGCTGGTTTTTCTGGGCCTTCTGGCACTGGGCACCGGCTACGTGATGGCGGGCGAGATCGGCGTGCAGAACGGTCAGTTTAAGGTCAAGTCCGGGCCGCTGCGCCACCTGGGCGCCAACCTCATTGTGCTGTTGCTGGGATGGGCCTGGGGCTTTTATCTTGATCGATACGAGATGCTTCAGGAAGGGGGCAGTGGGGCCGTCTATGGCGCTGGGTATACCGACGTGAATGTGATGATTCCGGCGCTGTGGCTCATGATTGTGGCGACACTCGCACTGGTCGCCATCGTGGCGTACAATCTGTACCGCGAAAACCTGCGCCTTCTGGGCATCGGCGTGCTCGGATACGTGGTGCTGTTGGTGGGCGGGCTTGTCGTGGCCCCAACCCTCGTGACCCAGCTCACGGTGCTGCCGAACGAGCTGGAGGTGGAGCGCCCCTATCTGGAACACAACATCGAGCTCACGCGCGAGGCGTTCGATCTCAATAAGGTGCAGGAAACCTCCTATCCGGCCCGGCCCAACCTCACGACCCAGGACATTGAGAACAATGAGGAGACGATCGAAAACGTGCGGCTGTGGGACCCGCGTCTGCTGATTGACACCTACAAGCAACTCCAACAGATCCGGACCTACTACGAGTTTTACGATGTGGATGTCGACCGGTACGACATCAACGGGGAGTACCGGCAGGTCATGCTCTCGGCCCGTGAGTTGACCCAGCAGTTGCCGCAGGGCTCCAACAACTGGGTGAACCGTCATCTGCAGTACACGCACGGCTACGGCTCCGTGGCAAACCTCGTGGCACGACAGGGCACCGAGGGGTCGCCTGAGTTTCTGGTGAAGGACCTGCCGCCTGTGGCCAGCGACTCGAACCTCGCGGTGGACAACCCGGCCATCTACTACGGCGAGCGGGTGCCGACCTATCGGCTCGTGACTACCACTGCGCAGGAGCTGGACTATCCAAAGGGCGACGAAAACGTCTACACCACCTACGACGGGACGGGGGGCGTGAACATCGGCAGCTTCTGGCGGCAGCTCCTCTTTTCCTACTACACGGGGGATTTCAACATCCTGCTCACCGATTATCTCACCGACGACAGCCAGATCCAGTTCTGGAACAGCCTCAGTGAGCGGGTGCGCCGCGTAGCGCCGTTCCTCCAGTTTGACGGCGATCCGTACTTTGTGCTCAGCGACAAGCGGCAGTACTGGATTCAGGACGCTTATACCACGTCTCGCTCGTTCCCTTATGCGGAACCGATCCGCGATCAGCGCGGCTATGAGGGGACCCAGTACATTCGCAACTCGGTGAAGATCGTGGTGGATGCGTACAACGGCGACGTGTCTCTGTACGTTACCGATCCGGACGATCCCATCATCCAGACCTATCAGGACATTTTTCCGGATCTCTTCCAGCCGCTGAGTGCGATGCCGGAAGACCTGCGCAGCCACATTCGCTATCCGCAGGACCTCTTTGAGATGCAGATTGAGCGGTACAAGCGATACCACATGACGCAGCCGCAGATCTTTTACAACAACGAGGACCTGTGGACACGTCCCAACGAGCAGTACGCGGGACGGCAGCGCAAGATGGAGCCCTACTACATCATGACGAAGCTGCCCGGGAGCGATCGTCAGCAGTTTATGCTGATGACGCCGATGACGCCCGAAAACCGGGACAACATGATTGGCTGGATCGCCGCAAAATCCGACGCGCCCAACTATGGCGAGTTGGTGGTCTACAATCTACCGAAGGAGCGACTCATCTTTGGGCCGAACCAGATCGAGTCGCGGATCGACCAGGACACGGAAATCTCGCAGCAGCTCTCCCTGTGGGATCAGCGTGGATCGAACGTGGTGCGGGGGAACCTCATCGTGGTGCCCATTGAGGAATCCTTCCTCTACGTGGAGCCCATCTTCCTCATTGCCGAAAACATTCAGATCCCGCAGATGCAGCGGGTGATCGTGGCGTACGGCGATCGAGTGGCCATGGAGCCGACCCTGCGACAGTCGCTCAATACAGTGATGGGCGAACAGGTGGTGGAGCCGCGTCGGCAGCGGGCGCTCGCGAGTATGCAGCGAGCGGCGACTGCTGCTCAAGCCGCAGCCCCGCAACGCATTGAGGAGCTGGAGCGAGCGAAGGAGCTCATCCAGGAGGCCCGTGATGCACTCCAGAGTGGGGACTTCGCGCAGTTTGGCAACCGGTTCAACGAGCTCGAAGAGGTGCTGAGCAACGTGCCGGTGGCGGATACGACTACCGCGCCGGCGCCTGCGACTCCGGCACCAACGACGCCGGCACCGGCAGACACGGTGGCGGCGACGGAGGCCGGGACGCCCTAGTGGGGCATCAGGGGCTCCAGATCGGGTAGAACGCTACTTGTGGACTGAATTCATACCAACTCCGGGTGCTCTCTATTCCGGTAGGAAGCAGGCGTCCGTAGCGCCGTTGGACTCCAACGACGCTACACAGGTGGCCTTTCCCTCGTCTGACGGAGACTCCCCAATCCTACAGTCCAACGCTGTTTCTGGTGCCCTCCTTGACGGCGCCGACGACACGAGAGGGGGGCGTATTGTACCGCCGGACCTCCTGTCTGAAGTCTGCAGCAGGATTCGGTATCAGGCTGCTGAATGCCGTATTCAATACGGCTGCCCCTCCAATCTCAGTTTGACTGACCACTCGCCCGGTCTACGAGTGGGACGGGCCAAATATCGACTCCCAGGGCCATTTCTTGAAGTGTGGTCATTGTGGTCCGGTAGAAGGTGGCGACCGACATCGGTTCGAGGGGAAACGACCGTTTCGCCCCCTGATCATCGCCGATGTGGAGCTTGTGGTCGATGAAATCGAAGTCGATATGGAAACGTCGGTTGCCGTGCGGCATGGGAGAGGTGGTGAGTCCTCGGCAGGTGACGTATAGCGTCACGTTCTACCAGTGGTTGAGGAGGGACGTTTGCTCCAGACGAATCTTCCCGACGATTTGCGTCCACATGTGGGGGAAAGGGTCGGGTGCCATGCCTCGGGGGAAGGAAGTGTGGTCAGCCGGAAGACGAGGAAGTGGACATGGGAGATCGCGGGTCGGGAGGGGGGCACATGACGCGGCCGGTCCCTGCCTTTGCAACGCCATTCTACTCCGTTTCAGCACCATTGCTCCTCGTGCGTGTCCCAGTTCTGCCGGAGCTGTCGAGGGAGTAGGAAGTGGATCTAGGCCCAAACCGAACTCACGATCCCGAGTGTACGGCCGAGATTGGCGTGCGCACCACGCGCACGGTAGAGGCATCGGCGCTATCCGGCCCCACCCAGGCCCCGTAGAGCTGTTCCTTTCGCCGTACGAGTTGAGGAAACCCGACGCTTCGCGAGGCGGACGGCACGGTGCCGATGGTTTTGGGGGGAGATGTTGGGCCGTCAGGGCTCACAGCCCTCACCTGAATGACTCCTCGGTCCTCTTGCTCCCCCAGCCAACTCACAATGGCAGTGCCGTCGTCGAGCAGAACGGCATCAACCCGGCCCTTTGTTTGTCCGTCCGCTACGATCACGGGCTCGGTGAACTGGTGCCCCCCGTTGTCCGAGAATGCTGTCTTGACACGTGGCTTTCCGTTCGCTGCCGTAAACCAGGCGGCCACGACCCGACCATCCTGTGCTGCAAGGACCGGTCCATTGACGGGACAGCCCTCGATCTTCCATCCGTCGTCGTGCAGGGGCATCGGATCCGACCACTGTTCACCGTCGAACCGTACAAGATGGATGTCGCGGATTTCCTCGGTCGAACGGTCGCGATAGGCCACCAGGGCTTCCGCTCCGATCCGTACGGCACTCGTCGCACAGCACTCGCAGGTGCGAGAGTCCAGCACGGCCCGATGGGTGACAGTTCCCGTTGAGTCGAGAACGGCCCCACGGAGCGTCATCTCCCCCTGTCCGTGCCCGTCGTCGGACATCTTGCGTCCATCGAGCCACACGGTCAGCAATTGGTGATTCTCCCACGGGAGGAGCGAGACGAATCCATGCTCCGTCGGAGTGGCGTCTCGATGAGGCGTAACGGGCGGATGCCACGTCCCGTCTCCCGTCGTTTGGGTGATGCGCACGGCATACGCAAGAGCGCGTTCTCCGTTGCTTTCCAGGTAGTGGGCAGCGATGCGTCCGTCTGGCAGGGGGTGTACCGAGGGAAGATCGGCCCAGTTGACGAACCAGTCGGTCCCCGTCGCCACCGTCGCTGGGTCGGTCCAGCGTGTATCCGTTCGGCGTGTGTACCGGAGGGCGTACTGGTCCTCCCCTCCAAGGGGCGCCAGCCAACTCAGCCACATCGTCCCTTCAGAATCCACTTGTAGGCGCGGTTGCCCACTTCCCGGCGTCACAGGGGGCGTCAGCATCTCGGGAGAAAAAGACGGAGAAGACTTCGATCCGCACCCCGATCCTACACAGAGCAGGACAGTGACGAGAACAGCAAGAACAGAGAGGCGCATGAGAAGAGGGAAGGGAAAAGAGCGCTCGGGCCAACGAGGGGGGAGTTTAGTACCACATGAGGAACGCGCGTCGACGCCTCGGTCTGCCCATCGCCAGGTGGGGAGAGATCTCCGCGGGAAAGCGCCTGAAGGGGAAGGACGATTGGGAGCGGTCGCCGAGAGCGTCCGAGACGACAATAGAGACAAAAAAAGAACGCCGTCTCGAACCCCGAGCGGCGTTTTTTACATCCTCATCTACTACCAGTATAACAAAACCGACCCCCAGGTACGAGTAAACTAAGAGCAACGTTCTTGTAACGTGGTGGTAGAGCCGGTCGGGCTGTGGAAGTAAAGAGGAAAGGGACGAAATACGGCGGTCTTACGGCTATGCGATGCTCTCACTCGATCCGAGGGGGACGGAGTCTGCGTCGCGGCGTTGCAACGCCCGGAGTTCTGCGTAGCGACCATCTAGGGTCAATAATTCATCGTGGGATCCGGCCTCGACCAGTCGGCCCTCTTCCAGAACAAAGATCGTATCAGCGTCCTCAATGGTACTGAGCCGATGAGCAATCACAATCGACGTGAGTCGCTGACCGCGAGCAAAGAGACCGTCGAGGGCGTCCTGGATTACGGCTTCCGATTCGCTGTCGAGGTCGGACGTAGCTTCATCCAACAGAAGAATCTGCGCATCCTTGAGGATGGCACGGGCGATGGCTACCCGTTGCTTCTGTCCCCCAGACAGACGCACGCCGCGCTCGCCGATTTGGGTCTCATAGCCTTTCGGGAGGCGCTGGATGAAGTCGTGGGCGTTGGCCATCTTGCCGGCCCGTCGCACGGCCTCTGCGGATGCGGTGGGATCGGCGTAGCGGACGTTCTCGGCCACTGTGCCAGAGAAGAGCGTGGGGGCCTGCGGGACGAGAGCAATGCGTTGCCGGAGGGCGTTCAGGTCGAACGATCTCAGATCCTGTCCGTCGATCGTGACGCGGCCTTCTTGGGGATCCCAAAAGCGTCCAATGAGGCTGGCGGCTGTACTCTTTCCGGCGCCGGACGAGCCGACGAGGGCGGCCGTATCTCCCGGCTCGATCTGAAGGGATAGCCCTTTCAAGGCCGGCTCGTCGGCCTCCGGATACGTAAATCGGACCTGTTCCAGGGCCACTGTTCCAACGGGGACGTCCGTTTTGTCTCCGCCGTCTTCCGGGGCCGTACTTGTGAGGTCCGACAGTCGCTCCAGGGCCGCCATCCCAGCCTGCAGCTTATCGTTGAAGAACATAACCGACTTGATTGGGCCCTGTAGCTGTCGCTGGTACATGATGAAGGCCGTGAGCTCTCCAATCGTGAGACTGCCGTTGGCCGTCATCCAGCCCCCTACGAGCAGTAGGGCTCCGATGCCGTAGTTGGCAGTGATGTTGATGAGGCCCTCCATCGCCCCCACGTCCTTCCGTCGGTCCAGGTTGAGGTCAACGTACGTCTGGTTCTGTTCGCCGAAGCGCTCGCGCTCCTGGTCTTCGCTTACAAAGGCCTTCACCACGCGGATGTTAGAGATCGCTTCCGTGGAGGCGGCCGTCATGCGGGCCACCGTCTCTCGAATATCGCGGGAGGCCTGGCGGAGCGGGTCCTGGTAGTAGTACGTGATAGCGGCCAGGAGGGGGAGCACGACCAGGTTCACGAGGGCGAGGGTCCAGCTCATCGAGACCAAAATGACGGCCACGACCAGGATGGCGACGAGCTGGCCCGACAGGCGGGAGGCCGCGGCCTGAATCATGCCTTCCAGGGCATTGGGATCGTTTACCACCCGTGAGCTCAGAGAGCCCGACTGTTCATCGGCAAAGCGGGAGACGGGGAGCTTGAGGAGATGCTCGTAGGCCTGCATGCGCACGTCACTCACCACCTGCTGGGTGAGGGCGAAGCTCCAGAACATTCCCCCGTACTCCACCACCGCTCGAAACAGATAGAAGCCCGCAAACGCGAGGCCGAACCAGAGAAAGAGTTGCATTTCTCCCTGTGGGATGACCGTGTCGAAGGCATACCGCACAAACTGCGGCCCCACTGCCTCCAGTGCCGCCGAGAAGCTAATGAGGAGGGCTAAGGCTACGACGCGGGTCTTGTACGGCGCCAGCACACGCCCGAGCTTTTTCAGAATGGTGAGGGTCGATTCCCTGGACTCGTTGTCAATGTCGGACATGGCAGATCGGGGACAGGAGCGAAACGTCGGCGGCACGGAGCGGGACGAACCCACAATCGTCGATCAATGCACGACGGCATGCGCCCGACTGTTTAGGAAAATTCCGTTCCGATCTGAGAGGACGCTTGACGGCGAGAAGAGTGGTTAGCTCGTCTCCAGGTGCTGCCGTAGAAAGGAAAGACAGTCTGGCACGTCTGCTTCGTCGAGTCCATGCAAGACGAGCGGCACGTCGACACCCGTAGCACGGAGCTCTCGAAGGTAGTGCTCGTAATCCAGAACGCCGAGTCCGGCCGGGCAAAATGATCCATCGGGCCGTCGGTCTTTGGCGTGAGCCATGACCACATGCTCACCCAAGAGGGATAGGCCCTCTTTGACGAGGCGCCGTCGTTCGTCAGGAGCGGCCGTTTTGAAGAGATTGGCTGGGTCGAAGACGACCTTGAGGTGCGCACTGCGCATGGTCTTAAGGAGTCGCAGGCCCTTTTGGGCAGTATTCACCACGTTCGCATGTTCGGGCTCAAAGGCAAGCGTAACGTCGTACGTCTCCGCGATTGCAAGGGCTCGCTCCATGCTTTCACAGAGGTCGTGCCAGGCGGCGGAGGTGTCATTGTCTGGATGACGACGCCACTTGTCGTTTGGGTCGCGGGTGCCGGTGCAGAGCGTAATGACGTCCGTCCCCATCGCGTCACAAGCAGCTGCTAGAACCTCCAAGCGCCGGAGGCCTCGTGTGCGGACCGATACATCCGGATGAATCATGTTAAACGTGCCGGAAACAGCCACAAGGTCAAGAGAGCGGGCGGCCGCAGTGGTTCCGATGTGTTCGGCAACCGAGTCGGGAATGGTTTCCGGCATAGAGGGCCGGCCGGCACAAGACATATTGAAGTGGGTGAGGCGTAGCCCCTGTGCCCGAACAGCGTCAAAGGTCGCTTCGACTGTCTCCCGGTCAAACGTTTTGGCAAAGATGCCGACAGTCATTACAACGATCCCTGTACCTGGTTGAGATCCACCCATTGTTCGGAGTCTACGGACCGAGCGGTGGCGATCATGGCCCGCACAACGGCAATTCCGTCGTCAATGCCAGTCCCCTGTTGGGGCGTTCCGTTCAGAATCGTATTTGCAAAGCCCTCCACCTGACGGCGGTAGAAGTGGGCATCCGATCCTAACGGACGATGATATTGTTCATCTGACTCGGAGAAACAGTCGACTTCGCTTGCTTTGAAGTACCAGGGGTTGAAGGTTTTCCCCTGTACGCTTCCCTGCTCGCCGTAGATCTCAAAGCCCTCGTGCCAGTCCATGCGGACAGCAACCGTGAGGTCAAGGTGGCCCAGGGTGCCGTCCGTAAATGCGACGTCGATGAACCAGCAGTGCGGGCCGGCCTCGTTCGTATGACGAGCCCGCACGGCCTCGATCGACCCTCCCAGAAACTGGGTTGTATCGAAGAGGTGGCTCCCGTGGGCCCGCATGTAGTAGTGCGCGAGATCGGCCTTCGGGTCGTCCTCCGGCGTCCGGGCCTGATCGCTCTGCACAATGACCGGCTGTGTGGCGTCGGTCATGTCGTAGCGGTGGGAGCTATCTGCATACCACGCCTTGAAGGCGAACATCTCTCCCAACTGTTCTCCGATGAAGTCGCGGGCGTACTCTAGACCGGGGTCAAACCGTTTCATGTGGCCCACCTGCAGGACCACGTCGTTCATCTGAACGCGTTCGCGGAGATCGAGGCAGGCATCGAGGTCAGTGCCCAACGGCTTTTCAACGAGCACATGCTTCCCGGCCTCGACGGCCTGTCGGGCGGCGGGGACGTGGAAGGCATCTGCCGTAGCGACGATCACAGCATCCACCGATGGGTCCGACAGCATGTCCTCGTAGGAGCCATACTGGACCTGCGGCTGGTGTACGGCAGCCATGCGCTCCCGGAGGTCGTTGGCTACGTCGCACAGGGCGTAGAGCTCGGCATTGTCGGCCTTGCGACACGCTTCGAAGTGGGCGGCCTGAGCAACCGGCCCGCAGCCAAGGACGCCAATTCGGAGCGAGGAGTCCAGGCTGGACGAGACAGAGTCGGGCATGGCACGGGAAGGAAAGTCCGAGGACGGAGGAGAGTCCGTCTGGGAATGGTTAGGTCTGGTTCCGTGCCAGCAGTTTGACCGATCGCAGCTCCGTGAGGGCCGCCACCATCAGACAGTGCTCCCACGACACGTCGGCCGTAGTGCCGGCGTCCCCGTGGGTGGCCGCATCGAGTGCCGCCCGTTGCACAGTCTGGTCTACAAGGTAGGAAATGAGGTGCTGTGTCGACACAGTCGTGGTTGGGGAGAGCGACAGACTGTCGGCGTCTACATCGGCCAACTGTTCCTCGAAAAACTGGCGGACCCAACGAATCGCATCCATGAAAATAAGGGGCTAACTGGAAGTTGTGTCGAATGGTCGGACGGTATGCAGATCCGACGCACAGTGATCGCGACAGGAGACTTCTGTCGTAAGGTACAGTACACCTGGGAGAATCATAAACCGGGCAGGCTCACCCTGCCGCCGGTACAGCCGGAAGGTCGGCGTTTGCCCACGTCCGACGGGGGAGGACACCTCCCTGTAGTGCCCATCAGCTCTTGACGGGACTCTAATCTTAACCAAAAATCGATCCAGTTTCGTACTCCGGTTTGTGAAGTCCCGTGCGGGGGCACTCTCGTTACAGAAACGAGTCCTCTTTTCCTTTCAGCTCTGTTTGGGCCTGTTCGGGTGAATCTCATTCGCGGCGCCCGAGAATACACGTGAATAAAATTGTGTTCACTCGTCGACCACAATACTGGTGGGCGAGTCCCAGGTCGAACCGAATGCAAAGTCGCGGAGGGACTTACGCGATCGCTGCGACTGTTCGGACGCTTGCATCTTCTCGCTGAGCTGTTCAGGGGCGCCCAGATATCCCACCGCAAGACCCGTCATCGGTTCAAAGTCGGAAGGAACGTCGAAGGCCTCGCGGATGACCTCCTGTTTGATTCCAGCCATCTGGTGAACGTACAGGTCCATTGCCGTGGCCTGGAAGGTAAGGGCGGCGGAGGCGGCCCCCAGATCATGCGGGGCTGCTCGGTTCGACGTGTCGTTTCGGGAGAAGGCCTTTTTGTAGAGGCCCAGCATCAGGACCGGGGCGTTTTCAGCCCACGCTTGGTTGCCCTCCGCGAGACACGTCAGCACCGTCTCGTAGGTCTCCGGATCGTCGTGTCGAGAGGCGACGATGTACCGCCAGGGCTGTTCGTTGTACGACGACATGGTCCACCGCGCTGCTTCCAGCATCCGGCGAATCTTCTCGGGCTCTACGCGCTGGTCCGAGAAGGCACGCGGGCTCCACCGCTCGGCAAATATATCAAGGATGTCGTGATCGGGAGCAGCAGTCTTTCGATCGTCGGTAGCGGAGAGGGACTCCATGAGCGAGATGCAGAAAATCCGTGAGTGGGGCCATGAGAAGGTATTTGTACGTTCTATCCCGTGGTAGTCTTTTCTGGAACGTTTGTTTCAAATCCGGCATCCACAGATTTATAAGGGGGCAGCGTCCCGAGTGCGGATTACTCTCGTCCAAGCAGGAAGTACAGAATGATGCCGCCTATGGGGAAGAAGACGATGAGGAGGGCCCAGATCACCTTGTTCATTGTACTTCGACCCTCATCCCCCAAGAGATCAATGAGGGCCACGATGTCGAGGACGATGATCGCTGTGCCACAGAAGCCCCATCGTGGGCGCGTCATGCGGTCGATGAGGTCCGGGCCGCCGCAGCCGGTGAGCAGGACCGTGAGGGGAGCAAGGAGAAGCAGGAGGCGAGACGAGAGGGAGGACCGACGTTCGGTTGACATAGAGGTATGGGAATCCGTGGAAGAGGACTCGGCAGTCAAAGATACGTTTTGGGATTGGGAATTGGTACAGCACTCAGAGTTGAGTGTAGGGATAGAGGGATGGGCGTGGTGTTTTGCACGGAAGCAACCGCTGAACGTCCAACCCGACACGAAAATTCGGAACCACTGCCCGCGGCTGCTTCGTTTCTAGGACGTTCGTATTGCCAAGCCACCACTCCCTGTACCGACGATGCGCATCGGCCACCTCGACTTTGACGATCGGCCGCTTTTCCTCGCGCCGATGGAGGACGTGAGCGACCCTCCGTTTCGCATCCTCTGCAAGCGGTACGGCGCCGACATGATGTACACCGAGTTCGTCTCCTCGGCCGGCCTGTTGCGCGAGCAGGAGCACGAGCAGCAGAAGCTGGAGATTTTCGACGAGGAGCGGCCCATCGGCATTCAGGTGTGGGGGGGCGAGATCGAAGAGGTGAAGAACGCCACGCCGATGGTGGACGCCGCAGGGCCGGACGTGATCGACATCAATTTTGGCTGTCCGGTACGCAAGATTGTACAGAAGGACGGCGGGGCGGGGGTGCTGCGCAACATCGACAAAATGAAGCGCATCACGGCGGCGGTGATGGAAGAAGCCAGTCGGCCCGTTACCGTCAAGACGCGCCTGGGGTGGGACGACGACTCGATCCACATTGTGGACGTGGCGCGGATGTTGGAAGAGATGGGTGTGGCGGCGCTCACGGTGCACGCCCGCACCCGCGAGCAGAAGTACAAAGGCGACGCGCGCTGGGAGTGGCTCCGCAAGATCAAGGAGGAGGGCGTGCAGGACATGCCCTTTATCGGCAACGGCGATGCGCTGGACCCCGAAGCCATCGAGGCGATGTTTGAAGAGACCGGCGTGGATGGCGTGATGATGGGCCGTGGCGCGCTGGGCAACCCCTGGATTTTTGACCGGGCCAAGAAATACATGGAGACCGGCGAGCTGCCCCCACCGCCCTCGTGGGAGGAGCGCGTGCAGGTCGTGGCCGAGCACCTGTCGCTCAAGTGCGAGTGGCTGGGCGAGCGCACCGGCGTGATGGAGATGCGCAAAAACTACAGCAGCTACTTCAAGGGCTTCCGCAACGCCTCCACGCTGCGACACAAGCTGATGCAGCCGGAGACGAAGGAGGGCGTGCTGGAGGTCATGCTCAACTTCAAGCCCGACGCGCCGGACATCCAGATTCCCTCTGCCTCCCTTCCCGAGCAGACCGCCGATCCGGACGCCGTGGAGACTAAAAAGCCCGACGTGCCGGACGACCTCCCGTCGCCGGGGGGGGATGGCGCCAAGTCGGACGAAGAGGTCGGCACGAAAAAAGCCGAACTGCCGCCGTCGATGGCTTAAACGCCTGGATGCATGGAGGCGAGAACGGTTTGGCCTCCAGATTCCCCCTCGTCCCTCTCCGACGCTCAGTATCCGATTACAATCACCCCATCTGTCAAAAGTCGACTGAGCATCGGCTTCACTACTCTTCCGCTTCCCACCGCCTGTGTTCCGTTTCTCCCCCGCCGATCTCCTGCTCCTCCTCGTCGTGCTAGTATGGGGGACCGACTTTTCGGTGTTGAAGTGGGCCCTGGCGGCAATGCACCCACACGTGGCCAACGCGCTGCGTTTCGTTGTGTCGGCCGGCGTGCTGGGAACGGTGTACGGCCTCCGGTGCTGGTGGACTGGTACGTCGGTGTTCGATCCGATTCGGGCCAACTGGCAGGCCGTGATTCCGCTGGGATTTCTGGGCTTTGGGGCACACCAGGCCGCCTTCGTCGTCGGGCTCAACCACACGACTGCGGGCAACGCGGCGCTCATCATGGCGACCAATCCCCTCTGGACGGCCGTGTTGGGCTGGGCTCTCGGGACTGAGCGACTGGGGCGCGGCGGGTGGGGCGGCTTGCTGGTGGCGCTCACCGGGGCGGGTCTGGTCATTGCGGCTGGGGGAACCGACGGGGCCGTGGGCGGCGGCACGCTCTTCGGCAACGGCATGATGCTCGTCGCCGCCATCTTATGGGGCAGCTACACGGCGCTTGCAAAACGGCTCGTGGACCGGGCGTCGATCCTTGCCATGACCTTCTTCGGGGTGCTGGGAGCCCTGCCGGTCCTCCTGGCCGTAGGGGCGGTGTACGAGCCGACCGTGACGTGGGGGGCGGTGGATGGATGGGCCGTGGGGGCGCTCCTGTTCTCGGGCGGGCTGGCCGTCGGGCTCATGTTCGTTCTCTGGAATCAGGGCGTTCGTCGCGTTGGCTCCTCGAATACCGCCGTCTACTATTATCTCGTACCGGTGGTCGCGCTTGTAGCAGGGATCGTGATCCTCGGTGAGCCCATTACCGGCTTCCAGGTCGTTGGGGGTGGGCTCATTATCGGTGGTCTGGTGCTGGTACGACGGACGGGGTAGATAGGCGGGGGCAAACGAACGCGTTGGGCCAGAAAATGCCTGTGTTCTCCATGGAACCCCAGGGACGATGGCGACTTCGGAGGCATGAGGACGACGGCGATTGTGCGTTCCCGCGATCAGGACGTGCCTATCGCCTCGTCCCAACGGCCGCTTGCCACTCTCCCCGCCGCTCGGCTACACTACAAACACATCCTTTCATAGAACTATTCGTTTCCGCACATGAGTGACGACACACCCCGCTACTGGACACCCGAATTCGTCGAACGCTTCGTCGAGGCCATCAATAACGACGAGGAATTTCAAGACAAGGCGGGCTCCTTTTCCGAAACCGTCGAGCTGCGGTGTTTCGATACGCCCGATGGGGACGACGTTTCTGCGACGTACACGTTTGAGGATGGGCAGATCGTCGACGTGGATCTCTGGATTGACGAAGCGCCCTCGGAGCAGATGCGCGAAGAAGAGGTGGACAAGAGTGAGGTGATGGTCCGGGCCACAGCCCCGTACGACGTGTGGGTGAAGATGGACAAGGGCGAGATGGGATCGACCGAGGCTCTCGCGTCGCCGGATTATCAGATCGAAGGCGCCATGATGCGGATTATGTCCAACATGGGCGTCTTTCGTGGCATGAACAAGGTGTCCGCAAACGTTGAGAAGTCGTACTGAATCGTGAGGTGTGAGGTCGGAGCGTAACTTCCGTATTGGGCATGTCGTATTGTATGTGGAGGTGTTGAAGCGGAAGGCCTCCCGGCAATACCATCAGCGAGATCTCTCTGGGAGTGTTCGCAGAGAGCGAAATCCAGTGCCCATATCCACATACGTTCGGCAGGCTCGGTTGGGGAGTAGGCAGAAGAGCCTTCCTCCACCGATCATCTTTCGAAGAACCGGTTGCCCCTTCATTCGCAACACGATCCGATCATGAGTGACAACGGTTCCCCTAGCATCAACGTCACCCGCGGAAAGCGAACCCGACGGACATCTTCGTCGAGCAAACAATCGTCCGGGTCGTCCCTGCTTCCCGATCCGCTGTCGCTCGTATCGGGCGTGATGCAGCGGGCCCAGGAGTTGTGGTGGGCCGGCCTTGGGGTGGTCTCCGTAGCCGAGGATGCGGGCTCGAAGGTGTTCGACGCGTTGGTTGAAGAGGGAAAGTCCTGGGAGCAGGCCCAGCGCAAGCGCCGGGAGCAGACGGCCAAGCGCGTCGAGGAGTTGACGGACGAGGGGACGCAGGCGGTCGAGGCTGTGGAAGCACGGGTGCGGGAAGAAGTGAACGAAGCCCTTCACCGCATTGGGGTTCCGCACCGCGACGACATCAACGAGTTGCGGAACCAGGTCGACACCCTCGCCGAGCGGATGGATCAACTGGCGGATGCGATCGACAGCGACTCCAACGATTCATGACGTCACCGCCAGGGGGAGGAGCGACCACTTCTTTTCCGGGCAGATATTCACACGTTCGACGTGGGAGGGGCTGGTCATCGTGCGATGAGGAGCGTCCCATTGGAATGGAGAGGGAGGATCACGCCTCCGGAGAGAGGTCGGCGGCGAGTTCGTCGAACTCGAGCTCAAAGCCCTCTATGATCGTGTCGGGGTCGGGGACGAGGTGCCCGTCGCAGGCAATGCCGAGCCGTACCTCGCCGTTGTAGCTGAAGATGCTGACCCCCAGCCCGATGTGGCCGGCGCGGGGCACCCACGGCATCACGTTTTGCACACGGCGGCCTTTGATGTGCAGTTGCTCCTGCGGACCCGGTACGTTTGTCATCACCGCGCTTGCCTTGTTGCCAAAGAAGCGGACGGCCTGCTCTTCTACTTCGATCGGGAAGTGCCCGAGCGCTTCCAGAATCCCAAAGGCAGCCCCTGCCTCGGCAGAGCCTTTTATTTCATCCATCTGCTTCTTGACGCCCATTACGCGCTCCAACCGGTTCTTCGTGCCTACCGGGAGGTTGAGGAAGACGAGTCCGAAGTGATTTCCCAACTCAAAGGCTTGCTCCAGAGGGCGGAGGTTCACTGGCACGAGGGCGCGCATCACCACCCCGTCTGTGGGCTCGTCGTGGGCCTCCAGGTAGTGCCGAAGCGCGCCCGCCACAGCGCCGAGCAGCACATCGTTTACCTTGGCGTCAATCGCGTGGCCGATGCGTTTCACGGTGGTGAGGTCGAGCGGGCCGGACCACGTTGCTTTTTGTGCGACCTGCAGGTCGCCCTTAAAGACGGTGTCGGTGTCGGTCCCCAAGAAGGCGAACTTCGACAACGCAGCGCCGAGGCTCATTCCCTGCTTGGCGCGGTGGAGTGCATGGGAGGGATTGAGGAGAGATTCAGTCCCCTCTGCCAAAATTCGACTCCCGACGGTCGCCGTTTCTTTGAGGGTCTTCCATGCCCCCTCCACAAATCCCGAAAGGCGGCCCGTGTGCTCAGTGGTCGGGAAGCGGGCCGGATCGAAGTGCTCGTCGGTGAGCGAGAGCAGCACCTGCACGAGGGCGATGCCGTCCCCGATGCAGTGGTGCAGTCGCACAATAATCGCGCTGCCGCCGAGGTAATCCTCGATCAGCTCCATGTGCCAGAGCGGCTTCGAGCGGTCGAGCGGATCGCTCATCAGGTCGCTCACCCGCGCCTTCAACTCCTCCTGATCTGCCGCGCCCGGAAGAGCGGCTCGGCGCACGTGACGGTCCAGATCGAAGTGCGGATCCATCTCCCAACGCGGACTTTCTTCTGGGTCGCGCACGCGCTGGCGAAATCGGGTAAAGCCGAGTAGGCGCTCCTCAATCACCTCCTTCAACGTCCCCACATCTATTGGATCCTCAAGAACCAGGACCGCCGTAATCGTCATCAGATTCGTCGGGTCGTCCATGCGGAGCCAGGCCGCATCGACGCCGGACAGCGGTTCGTGGGTTTTCATGAGGAGGAAGGAGAGCGGTCGATGAGAAGAGGGAACGGCAGCCGGAACGAAAGCCCCAAGGGGGAGAGGCAGGAGAGTTTCCCATGTAGCCCTGGTATGATCCTGGTCTCGATATGTGCCGCGGGGACTGCATTTCGCGCGTTCCTGCTACCGATACCGGTCAAACCAGGCGAGCACGTGGTCGACCTTCGCGATCAGCTGGCTCGGGCGCTGGGCAATGAAGTGAGACGCCCCCGGAATTTCGACGTAGGCCGCCTCAACGTCGCGAAGCTTCAATCCGTTGTACAGTTGTTTCGCCTGCCAGGGGGGCGTCCGAAGATCGGCGCCTCCGACAATGACGACTGTCGGCGTGTTGATGCTTCCAAGGAGAGAGACAGGCGAGACCTCCCAGTATTCCATCGGGTTCTCCCACGGTTGTCCCGGATACCGGTAGTCGTGGTATCCATAGTAGTTGTCCGCCGCCAGCGTTTTGCTGATCCAGTTGGTGACAGGCTTTTGGACGGCCGCGGCTCGAAACCGGTCGGTCTTCCCAACGATCCAGGCGGCGGAGGTGCCTCCGGCGCTGCCCCCGGTGACGTAAAGGCTGTCGGCCGCCACGTAGTCTCGTTCCACAAGACGGTCGACACCATCGATGATGTCCTGATATTCGCCTCCCGAAAAGTCGTTGTACAGCAGGTTGCCGAACTCCTCGCCGTAGCTGGTGCTGCCACGCGCGTTGGGGTAAAACACGACGTAGTCGTTGGCGGCGTATAGCTGAAGCTCGGCGGAAAAGCGGGGGCCGTAGTTGCTGATTGGCCCCCCATGAATCTCGACCATGAGCGGATAAGTACGTTCGGGGTCGAAGTTTGGGGGCGTCACGACCCAGCCATGAATTTCGCGCCCGTCCGCTGAGGACGTGTATCGGATTTCTTCCACTTGCCCGAGGCGTCGATGGTCGAGCAGGTCGCCATTCAGGTCGGTAACCTGACGCGTCTCCTGCCCCCGGCGCGTGATGGCCAGCTCGCCTGGGTGAGACGGAGCGGTTTGGTTGAAGGCAAGACGACCGGCATTGGACACCGAAAAGCTACCTCCGCCGTAGGGGCGTCCGATCGACGTTCCCCCGATGTCTTCGGCGACTGGTGTGGCGCTGCCTTGTAGGCGGGTGTGGGCGAGCTTCGTTGTTCCCTCGTCCGTGTACTTCAGGTACAGGCCTTCTCCGTCCTCGTCCCAGGCAAGACTCTGAATGGAGCGGTCTAGGCCCGTTTCCACCGTGCGCCGGTTGGTGCCGTCGCGGTTCATTACGCGAAGGGAGGTGACCTGATAGGTCTGCACCTCGTCCTGATAGCCGAGGTAAGCAATGGTTTCTCCGTCGGGGGACACGCGCGGCGTATGAGCGGGACCGAAGCGATCGGTCAGGGCGGTACTCTCGCCACTGTCGAGCGCCACGCGGTAGATCTCGCTGTTGCGTCGCTCTCGTCGCCAATTGTCGTGCCGGTTGGCCGAAAACAACAGAGCCTCCCCGTCAGGCGTCCAGACGGGACGGCTGGAGTGGTGGTAATTCCCCGAAGTAATCTGTCGGGCGCGCCCTCCCTCGACCGGTACGACGAACAAGTGGTCAAATCCATGCTTCAAGACGCCCGCGCCGTCGGCCTCGTGGTTCAGGCGCGTCTCCACGCGCGGCGGTTCTGCCCAGTCGGCACCTTCCGGGGCCGTAGGCGGCGATACGAGCTTCGGTTCTGGCTGCGACACGTGGGCCGAAAAGGCGAGGTGCTCCCCGTCCGGCGCCCAGGAGAGCCCACTCGGGGCGTGCTCCAGTTGGGTCAGCCGGGCCGTTTTTCCGGAGTCGACCCAGTGCAGGTAGATCTCGGTGCCGTGCTCGGCACTGCTGCTCGTGAAGGCAATTTTACGCCCATCGGGCGACCAGCGAGGACTGGACTCGTTCGCCTCTCGTGTTGTCAGCTTCTCGTGCTCCGTGCCGTCTGTGTCCACGATCCAGAGGTGAGACGTTCGGCGATCCGCCATGACGTCCATGCCCCGCCGCTCGTACACCACGTGGTTGCCGTTTGGGGAGATGCGAGGACGCTCGACCCATTCGAGATCGAACACATCCATTCGAGAAAACGATTGCTCCTGGGCGTGTCCCAGAAGGGGCGTGGTGAGGACGAAAAGAAAAAGGAGAAGAGCCCTTCGGACCATTGGTTGTTTGGGGGGTGAGGGAAAGAAAGACGGCGTCTTCGACAGTATTAGGGACGGGATCAGCGTGCTCAGAGTCAAAGGGGACGGGCCGATTGAGCATACGGACGGCAGAAATAGGGAGAGACCTGCTCGTACGGCCGCTCCAGCATGATTACTCGTCACTGAATTACTCGTTACTGATTCGGGCGGCCGTGCCGAAGGGGGATCTCAGGTGGACAGCGTCGGCCGTACCGCCTGTGGCCGGCTCATTTGTGGAGGAGTCGCCGATATCGTCGTGATAGACGACGTAGTCGGTGTGGAAGGGCGCGAACGCAATCGCCACCTGCCGATGGGCGAGACGGTCCCCAAGCTGATTTCCCCGAATCACCAGTCGGGAGGAGACGAGCAGGCACGGACATCGGTCGGTTAGTGCAGGTGGTCATAGAGGGTCTGGAGAAGAGTGCCGTCGTCGGAATTATGCTCCCAGTACATGATGCCGGCAAGCCCACGCGACTTCACGAAGTGGGTTTTGGCGCGCAGGGAGGCCGGGGTCTCGTAGGTGATTAGCAGTGAGGAGTCGGCGTTCCAGAGGGTGGGGGCTTGCGCTGTGGAATCCCACCGTCGCACGAAGGCCTCCTGTTTGGCGAGACTGGCAAGCGTGTCGTAAGGATACCCGCCGCGCGATGCCTCATAGGACTGGTAGAGGCCTTTATTCGTCGGGGTCACCCCGGCCCATCCCCGTCCGTAGAAGGGCACGCCGAGCACCAGTTTCCGGGCGGGCACGCCGGCCTTGATGAACTGAGTCACCGTGTGTGCCGCTGACAGTTGCATTGTGTCGGGCGTCGCGGGCGGGTAGAGGTTTGCGTGATGGCCGGTGTGGGACGTCCAGCTTCCGTGGAAGTCGTACGTCATGAGGTGGACGTAGTCGAGCGGTTTGTGGGCAGCCGCCATATTGGTGTGTGCCAGATAGTCGGCGCTGGCCCCGGCAGCAATCGTGAGCAGGTACCGGTCGTCTCCAGTCCGGCCGTCGCGCCGGCCCTGTCTGTTGAGGTGGCGGCGTACGGTCTGCAGCAGGCGAGTAAAATTGGAGTCGTCCTCCGGACGGTAGACGTTGTTCTCGCCCTGCTGGCCGGGATATTCCCAGTCCAGGTCGAGGCCGTCGAGCTGATGCTTACGGAGGAGGGCAACGGCACTCCGCGCAAACCGGACCCGCGACGAGTCCGTGAGGGCGGCGTTCGAAAAGTAGTCCGACCACGCCCAGCCGCCGATGGAGAGCAGAATCTTGAGGTCCGAATGGACTGACTTGAGAGCACGAAGCTGAGCCAGATTGGCCGAGTCCTGTTCCGATTCCAGTACCACCCGACCCTCCTCCGTAACATTCGCGAAGGCGTAGTTGATGTGCGTGAGCTGGCGGGCCTCCTCGGGCGTGACGGCCACGGTATCGTGGACGTAGCCGAGACGTACGTACGCATCGGTGCTGTCCGGAGCGTCGGAGGTCCCGCCGCATGCGAAAAGAAATCCGACGGAGAAAATGAAGGCGCAGCAGCGCACGATTCCCGTGGAAGCGGGAGGCATAACAAGGGGGAACTGGAGAGGAAGGGCTCTATCGCGCTGTCATGTCACGGTCCCGGACGACCCAGACTTCCGGGGGGCAGCCCGAGCCGTCAGGCCCAAAACTCTCGCGAATCAGGTCCAGCGTTGCACGCCACGACCGATTTGTTCACAAAGAGGCATTCGGAGCCCCCGGCACGCCCGCCGTGACGCTGCCGGCCGGGTGAGTCATCCGGACTGTAGCGCGGACGTTGTTTCCTCAAAGACCGACCACATCGAGTCGTTCATGGCGCCGGCAGAAAAGAGGGTAACCCCTGCTGCATCGCCCTCGTGGGCCTTTTGGAGGAGACGCTTGAGGCCGCCCGGGGCTACGGCGCCCACGTTGAGTCCGCTGTACAGCGCCGTGGATTTTCCTTGTCCGCGCAGGCGCTCAATGCCGTCCCGTGTTTGATTGCGCACCCAATTGGCGCCCGCATGGTAGAAGTTGTGGTAGAGCATCGGGTGGACGTAGTCGAGGTCCCAGTGGTGCCAGCGCTGCCGCACGGCCTGCCAGTTTGGGAAGGTGGCCGCGGAGACCGCCTTGTCGTTCTCTCGGGCAATGGGGATGAGGCGGTTGTTCACCAGATTCGTAATGCTCTCGTACCGGAAGAGCCGCCACTGCGTATGGGTGGGCGGGTCGTCGAGGGCCATCGGATCGACGCCGTGTGCTTCTTCGAACTTGGACCGGCAGACCTCGCAGTAGCAGTAGTCGTACGGGGCCAGCTCCTCGTTCTGTACAATGCCGTACTTCGGCTGCAGAGCCTCCGCGATGATCACGTCCGGAAACCGAATGTAGTCGAAGTGGATGCCGTCGAGTCCGTCAATAGACGAGATCTCCTCCACCCGTCGCTCGATGAAGTCTTGCGAGCCGGGACGGTTGGGGCAGGTGAACTTGTAGTAGTCGACATAGGCCGGATGATCGACGGCCGATTCCCCATTGCGGTTCACCACAAACCACTCCTTGTGATTTTCGACAATCTCCGGAATCGTGCAGGGCATCGAGATCATCCAGCCGTGCACCTCGAGGCCCGCATTTTTCGCCAAGGGAAGAATTTTTTCGAGCCATTCCCCTTCTACCGGGAGAAAGTCGCTGCCGTAGTACGCGGCACTGTTGCTGTAGATCTGTGGCAGGATGGCGTCGATGTTATGGCTCCGCAGGCGCTCAAAGCGACGCTTCCATTCGTCGGCGGACACGTCGAGCTCCGGGGTCATCCACACCCAGTTCGTGGGGGCGTTTTCCGGGCGCGAAAACGAGGAAGGAGAGGAGGGAGTTTTGGATTTCCGGGGAGGAGAGGAGAAGCCGGTCGTTGCCCCTAGGGCACCGAGGCCGAGGGCCTTCAGGAAGTCACGTCGCTTCGTCATAAGGAAAGAGGCATGGAGTAGGAGAGCAGTGGCGAGGATCACAGTGTCCCGGCGCTTCGAGGGTTTGCAGCAACCAGGGATGGAAGCGGTTCCGGTCACCGAATCTCGAAGTGTGCCCGCTCTAGGTGGCGGGACGGGGCGTTGTTTTTCTTCCTGTGAGCACTCAATGATACGACCCCATCTCCGGGCGAATCAAGAAAGAGGAGCACTTTGGAACCGATCCCAGAACGAAGAGAGTGCGGTCGTGCTCGATACCCCCTCTATTCGAGATCCGGCTGGAGAGACGCACGCCGCGAATGGAAGAGCAGGAAGGCCCCATCATAGTGCGAACCGGGTTCGCCGACGGGCCGAAGGACGCCTCAGTTTATGGGAAGTGCGCAGCGGACGATCGTGCCGCCGCCGTCCGGCGAGTCGATCGTAAGTGTTGCGTCGATCAGGTCTGCACGATAGGTCATCAGGTGGAGGCCGATCCCGTCGTTGAGGTCCTTTTCGGCTGGATCGGAGGACAGACGGTGTTCTGAGCATAGACTATTGGACACGGCGTCGGGAATGCCGGTGCCGTCGTCGCGAATTTGCAGCACGATTTGACGTCCGTCGGCAGTGCTCGGGGCCGATGGGGGAGGGGCAGTGTCGGAAGGGGCGTCGGAGGGCTCCACCACATCGATGAGAACGTCCACCTGGTTCGGGTGGCCGTGCTGAATTGCGTTGCGCACGGCTTCCTGGGCGATGCGGTAAAGGTGGCCGGCCACCGGGCCGTCGAGAAGCCCCGATAGCTTCTCGTCGGGCAACTGAAGCTGGCATTTTGCCTCCGAGGCCTCTTCGTAGGTTTTGACGAGTTCAGAGAGGGCGCCCGGCAACTCCGCGGGGGCAAGCTGACCGGCGGCCAGAAGGTGGGACAGAGACCGGGCACGCTTGGAGGCCTGTCGAACATTACGTTCGATGGTTTCGAGACGCGAATGCAGGTCGGGATCGTCTACGTTTTGGTTTGAAAGGTGTCCGCGGAGGTTTTCCAACTTCATGGCTGCCGCCACCAGATCCGAGGCAAGGGTGTCGTGCAGCTCCTGGCCGATGCGTTGGCGCTCAGTTTCGCTCACCTGGACGACGTCCCGTTCCAGCTCCCGCCGTTGAGAGATGTCTGTCCCGGTTGCCACGACATACGAGAGGCCCGAGTCGGTTTCTACCACCGCATTAGACCACGTGAGGTAGCGGCGCTTTCCACTTTTGGTGATCCATGGGTTTTGGTGGTGCGATGGGGCGTCCCCATTCAGAAGCTTTCCCCAGTAGCGTCGGGTTTTCTCTTGCTCGTCTTCGGGAATGAGCACGTCAAAGATGATTTCGCCCTGCAACTCGTGGGTCTTGTATCCAGAAAGATCCTCACAGGCCGGATTGAGGTATTCCATGCGGCCCACGTCGTCGAGGACGAGCACCGCCGTGTCGATGACCTCAAGGACGGTATGAGCAAGGGACGGAGAGAGAGGTGAGTCCGTTGCGGATCCCCATTCAGTTGGACACTCCGGAGGCGGATCGGGGCTCATGGGGCATGAGCGGAAATGGAATGGAGACAACGAGTTGAGTTTTCGTTAAGATAAAGAGTTGAGCGTGTTCCAAACAAGTGTGGGGACATGCGCGCGGCGGACATGGGAAGGCATAGCGCTCCTCCGGGCGGGCATCTTCAGGTGGTGTCGCTCGGGGAGTCCGAACGGAAGAGGGCCTCGTCGACGGCGTAGACGACAAGCCCAACCGTGGTGACCACAGCGAGCGACACGGCGGGGGCCCAGATGATGAGGCCCCCGATGATGCCGAGCACGGCTCCGAGGTACTTGATGTAGTTGAGTTGCTCGTTCGTGGTTCGGCGGAGCAGCATCTCGAGTTGTTGCTCGTCGTAGGCCCGCACGTTCTCGAACACGATCCGCTCGACGTCGAGCGTGCCCACGAGTCGGAGAATGACCTGCGTGAGCAACTCTTCAATCGTATCCCCGTGCCGCTCCAGGTGAGCGGGCAGCCGATCGAGTACCGGGTCCAACTCATCGAGAAGGGGGCCGACGGTTTCGGGCAGGCGCCGGGTGGCGGCTCGGAGTCGCTCTTGAAAGTCCTCCTCCCCGAACAGCCGGTAGGTGCGGAAGGCCACGCCCGGAAGCCCCTCCGCGTTTTTTTCCATCTGCTCGGCGGTAAACTCTGCAATGCGATCCTGGACCGCCGGGCTCGACAGCACATCGCGGAGCACGCTGCGGAGGAGCGTTTTCGTTTCCCGGCGCACCTCATCGTCGGTAATCACGTCGCCGGCCATGGCCACCAGCACGTCGCGATACTGGGCCGCGAGGCCGCTCTCGCGAATCTTCTCCATGATGATGCGCTTGTTGATAAGCTCATCGCTCACCGCCTGGGCAAGCCGGAAGGCCACGCGTTCGCGTTGGGCGGGGACGAGGCCTTGTCCCACGATGGGCCGCTCCTGGCGGGGGCGGAAGAGCATCGTGATGGCCAGCCAGTTCGTCCCGAACCCAATGAGGCCGCTGACGGTGGTGTAGCGCAGCAGGTTCTCCAGCGTGATCGAGTAGCCCGCCACGGAGAACGTTACGCCGGGGAAGTCCCACGCGAAGGACAGAGCGAAGAGGGCCCCGAGAATCCATGGCAGTCCGCGAAGCACGGGCAGCCAGCGGGCGTAGCTGCCGGTGCGCTTCGGGGGTTCCTCTACGCTCGGGGTCCCATCGGCAGATTCGGGGAGATGGTGCGACACGGTGGCGAGCACCCGGTCGCGCAGGCGGTCCAAGGACGAAGCGCTGGCGGAGGACGATCCGTCACTCGCCGCGGACGAGGGCGACGGTTCGGGAAGGTCACTCGACGAAGCGGAAGCGGGGCGATCGTCGGGCATAATCGAGACACCGCGATCGAGGGGAGAGAATCGCCGAGTTTGGGAGGAGGGGCACGCTCGATTGAACCACAACGCCCGAACGCGCCCCCAAAACGCTCCATGCTAAAATACTTTCACGAGCGTCATGTCTTCTAAATAGCGGCTGGGATTCTGCTGGAATTCCTCCAGGATGCGGTTAGTGTTGGTCGCCGCCGAGTCCAGCTTCATGTACAGGCTCGGGTCGTTTACGAGGCGCCCCGCGGTGCCCGTTCCTTGGTTGAGCTTGGTTGTAATGGTATCGAGGCTGGCCGTCGTCTTTTCGAAGGAGGCGAGGCTTCGGTTGAGGCGAGACAGCGACTGATTTAATCGGCGGACGGCCACGTCGAGAGAGTCTCCATTTTCTCCGGTAAAGTCCTTCAGGTCGTCCGACACGCCTTCTAGGTTTCGGAGCAACTGCTGGATGTTGTCCTTCTCCGCCTCCGTGACCTGTTCGAGGTCGCCCGACATCTTGCGCAGCGATGACAGGGTCTGCCGAAGGTCACTGTCCGGGTTTTGGAGAAGGCGGCGTAGCCCGCCGATAGTGGTATTCGCCCCGGTGAGGACGCTGTCGGCCTTGGAGGCGAGAGCGGGCGCCTGCTTGGTGAGTTGCCCTAGAGACGAGCCCTCCGGGGGATTCGGGAGGGTGGAGCCGGGAGAGATCTGTGGGTTCTCGTTGGGGCCGGGGGTGATGCTCACGTGGACCCCTCCAAGCGCGCTAATGCCGGTCACCTGGGCACGGGAGCCCTTGGGAATGCGGGGACCGCGCTCCATCTGAAGACGAACACGAACGGCCTGCGTCTCGGGGTTCAAGTTCACGCTTTCAACGGAGCCGACCCTCACGCCTTTCATGCGCACCGGATTCCCGGACACAAGCCCGCCGGCATCCTCAAACTCGGTGTACAGCGTGTAGGAGCTACCAAACAGGGGAAGGTCCTGAAAAAAGCGAATCCCGGCAAACGCCGCAAGCGCCGTGAGGACGATGGCGAGGCCGACCTTGAGTTCGTTGCTGTATTGCATGCGGGGAAAGAGGGAACAGAAGGACGAGATGAAAAGAAACCGAGGCCGTCCCGTCAGGATGAGGAGCCCGACAGGGAAGTGGCCGTGGACGTCGTACCAATTTTGTATTCGCTGGCTTTCACGAACGAGTTGAGATTCGGGTTCGTGCAGCTATGGATTTCCTCCACTGGACCCACCCACTCCAGGTCTTGCCCGTGAAGGAAGGCCACACGGTCCGCCACCTCCAGTACCGAGTGCATGTCGTGCGTGATCACGACGCTCGTCACGTTGAGCTCCTTGGCGAGGTGGTTGATGAGGTCGTTAATCGTGTTTGAGGTTTCCGGGTCTAGGCCGCTTGTCGGCTCATCATAGAGAATATACTCCGGCTCCATCGAGATGGCCCGCGCCAGGGCTACCCGTTTTCGCATACCGCCCGACAGCTCCGAGGGGTTTTTCGGGCCCACCCCAGAGAGGCGCACGAGATCCAGGCACTCCTCGACGCGTTCGTCGACTTCCGCGTCGGTGAGGGTCGAGAAATAGCGGAGTGGGAAGGCAATGTTCTCAAAGGTCGACATTGAATCGAAAAGCGCGCCTCCCTGAAACAGCACCCCGAACCGCTTGCGCATTTCGCGAAGGTGGCTGTAGTCGGCGCAGCAGAGATCTTCTCCGTCCACGTACACGTGACCGGTATCCGGCTTCAACAGCCCGACCAGGTGCTTCATGAGGACGCTTTTGCCAGAGCCTGAACGCCCAATAATCGCGAGCTTCTCCCCCTTCTTCACGTCCAGGGAGACGTCGCTGAGTACCTGAAGGTTGTCGAAGCTCTTCGAGATGTTACGAACTTCAATCATAGTACAAGCGGCAGCCCAGGGAGAGCCGACATCAGATGCTGGAAGTACGTGTAGCGGAGGAATCGTTCATTGCATACGCTCCCGATGCGGAAGCTATCCGGGATTGGGCGCAGGTGTGGCTGCACGGAACGGAAGAGGACAAATCTTTCGGAAGCGTTACAGGGCGATCGTACCACGGGCGGGCAGAGGGAGGCTCCAAGTCGGAGCCGACCCGCTCGCTGGGGGACCCGTCCCGTCATGAGCGTGCGCTTACAAAAGCAGCATGGCGACGAGGAGGTCCGCCACGAGAATGAACACGCAGCTCAGTACGGCCGCCTGCGTAGTGCTATCGCCCACGCCCACAGCCCCCCCGCCGGTATAGTAGCCTTTGTAGCAGGCGACCGAAGTAACAATGAAGCCGAATGCAAGTGATTTGACGAACCCGATGAAGGGGTCAAGGAGACTGAAGAACTGGCGGGCCCCTGCCAGAAACTCGCTTGCACTAAGGAAGCCCCCAACGTGGCCGGTAAAGATGCCCGTGCCGATGCCCACGATGCAGGAGACGACGTACAGGACTGGAAACATCACGACGCCTGCCAACACGCGCGGGAGAATGAGGAACCCGACGGAGTTTAGCCCCATCACCTCCAGTGCATCGATCTGCTCCGACACTCGCATGGTCCCGAGCTCGGCCGCAATGCGGGCGCCGACTCGTCCGGCCAGAATAAACCCGGCCACGACCACGCCCAGCTCCAGCATGATGGACGGAGCCACGATGGATCCGATGATTGTTTTCGGGATAAAGGGTGTTTCCAACTGGTAGGCCGTTTGCACCGTGAGGACGGCCCCGGAAAAGGCCGCCGCGAGGGCAACAATTGGAATCGAGTCGATCCCAATGCGCACCATCTGGATGAAGAGATTCTTCCAGTACATGCGAAACTCGTCGATCGATGCAAAGGCTCGGCCCATGAGGATTGCGTACTGGCCGAGGGCACGGAACGGAGAGAGCAGAGAATCGAGCAACGCGGACGCGGCGTCTGGTGAAAAGAAGACCTGAGGGGGACAACAGCGACGTCCCCAATGCGTATTGGCGTGTGCGCCGAAGGATGCACATTCAGTCCGTCGGCGAGGTTCCTACTGTCTCAATCACGATGGGATATCGGGGAAACAGGAAAGAGGCTCCAGCGGCAAACAATTCTCCGTACGACTCATCGCGATAAGACAATCGAACGGAGGGCTCCGGCGCGTGATGCCGCGCCCGGGCGGTCCACCGGTGTTTTCGCACAAATCTTCGTTTAACAAAACCAATGGCGAAGTCGAACCCCCGGTACGTTTGTCAGGAGTGCGGACACGAGGCCTATAAATGGATGGGCAAGTGTGCAGGCTGCGGTGCCTGGAATACGCTTGTTCGCGAAGAAGAGCCCGATGAGGTGGAGGCACAGGTGCCCGACCTCACCTCTAACGCGCAGAGCAGCAACGGAACGTCGACACATGGAGCGCCGGAACGCCTCACGGAGGTGGAGATGGAGGGCGACGCTCGCCTCGCCACCGGCATTGAAGAGCTCGACCGCGTGATGGGCGGGGGCATCATGCAGGGCTCGTTCAGCCTCATCGCGGGCGATCCGGGCATCGGCAAGAGCACGCTCATGACCGAGCTGGCCGGCTACCTGCCTGATCGCGACATCTTGTACGTGACGGGGGAGGAGTCGAAGCGACAGGTGAAGCTTCGCGCTCAGCGCCTGGAGGTGGACTCCGATAACCTGTATCTCCTGGCCGAAACGAACGTGCAGCAGATCGCCGACGCGGTGGAGGAGGTGGCCCCGGACCTCCTGGTCGTCGATTCGATCCAGACCATCTACCGGCCCGATCTGTCGAGTGCGCCTGGATCGGTAAGCCAGGTGCGCGAAAGCACCGCCTCGCTGCTGAAGCTTACGAAGGAGCGGGAGTTTTCGACGTTTCTGGTGGGGCACGTCACGAAGAAGGGGACCATTGCCGGGCCGCGCGTGCTGGAGCACATGGTGGACACGGTCCTCTACTTTGAGGGTGATCAGCACCACGCCTATAGAATCCTGCGGAGCGTAAAAAACCGGTTCGGCGCCGCCAACGAGATAGGCGTCTTCGAGATGCGAGAGACGGGATTGCACGAGGTGCCCAACCCGAGCGAGCTCTTTCTCTCGGAGCGCGGGTACGGCGTAAGCGGATCCACGGTCGTCTGCTCACTGGAGGGCACGCGGCCGCTGTTGGTGGAGATCCAGGCCCTCGTAACGCCCACCTCCTACAACACACCGCAGCGCACGGTGACCGGCTTTGCGTCGCAGCGCCTGCAGATGATTCTGGCGGTACTGGAGAAGCGCTCCGGCCTCGCCTTCAGCGACCACGATGTGTTTGTAAATGTGGCCGGCGGTGTCACGCTCGACGAGCCCGCTGTGGACCTCGGGGTGGCCATTGCCGCGGCCTCGTCGTTCCGCGACATTCCGGCGGATACCGGCTCGGTGCTCATCGGCGAGGTAGGATTGGGCGGCGAGATTCGCACCGTCAGCCAGATCGAGCCGCGCCTGAAGGAGGCCGCCAAGCTTGGTTTTGAGCGCGCCGTGGTCCCCGAGAACAATCTCGACCGCATTGCCGGAGCGTACGACCTGGACGTGACTGGGGCCGAGCAACTGAAGGGCGTGGTGGATTTGGTGCTGTAATCCGTTTATAATCCGAGGTACGTCTCTTCTGCCGTAGCGGCATTCTGGGGAGCCTCCGTGTTTCAGAACCTGTTTTAATTTACGCCCGTCTCCACATCCGATGCCGATATTTTCGTAGACCAAAAGCACATCGGAGCGTATACGCCTGCATCCCCGGCGGGGAGGAACGGGTCCGCAGTCGTAGCGTCCTGCCGAACTCACAGCGTGTGAAATTAAAACAGCTTCTCAGGGCGGGTCCCAACGCTAGATTTGGCGGTCGATCCCCAGTGAATCATCGCCCGGCCGTTGCCAACATGTTCAGAGAGGAGCGGTCCGTTCCAGGCCGCACTGTTGCGTCCACGTAGAGGGAAAGGAACCTCTCGGTACCGCTCTGTCGTTGGACACGGTCACCCAACTCTGCACTGCTTCACAGGAGGATGGTTCTATGTGGTCGTTCCTGACCGATTTGTTTCGCCGGCCCGGCTCGACCCACACCGTCGTAGTGATGGACGGGGAGGAGGTTGGGCGCACCCGTCGCTACGAGGTGCAGCCGAAGCGACTTTTCATTACATGGAGCGTCAGTTTGCTGGTCACCATCCTTCTTGGGGCAAGCCTCGTTGCGTTTACGCCCCTTCGCACCTACATCCCGGGCTATGGGACGGAAGAGTTGCGGCGGAATGCACGCCTGAATGCCATTCGCGTAGCGGCCCTCCAAGACTCCGTTGCCGTGCAGCGTCACTACATCAAGCGTCTGCAACAGTTGCTAACCGGTCAGGTCGACTCCGTCGCGCGAACGGCCTCGGCGAACGTTCAAGCCCAACCGACCCGCGAACCGCAGACCACTGATCGCGCCGTGCCGGATCCCGACCAGGACAATCCCAACACGCAAGCACACGAGCAGCCCGCCATTTCGGCGACGAGCTTTTCGGTGACGGCCCGTTCCCAGAAGGGGGGCGCCGGCCGGTATATAATGCCGAGCCTCTCGCTGCCAGTGGAGTCGCCGGTGGAAACCGGATTCCCAACCCGAAACTTCGATGCGAGCGACGCTCATTTTGGGATTGACCTTGCCGTGTCGGAGGGCTCGCTCGTGCGGGCGGTGGGGGAAGGATACGTCGTACTGTCCGATTGGACGCAGGAGGGCGGCTATACGGTTGCAGTGCAGCACTCCGATGGATATCTTTCCGTCTATAAGCATAACAAACGGTTACTCAAGCAGACCGGGGACCGCGTCGAAGCCCGAGAGGCCCTGGCCGTCAGCGGGAACTCGGGAGAAGTGACGACCGGGCCGCACCTGCACTTTGAATTGTGGAGGAATGGCCTCGCGCAGGATCCGCGCCCCTACGTTACCGGTTGGTAGTGTGCCGTTGGGCGCATTGCGAACGCCACAGTTGACTTTACACCGTTCCACGTTCCTATGGGACTGTTCAACAATTCCTCGAAAGAGACCGAGTCCACGTCCATGCCTGATCAACAGAATCCCGCCCAGGACCAGATTAATCTCGTCGGTAAAGGGACGGTCTTCGAAGGGACGGTCCGTGCTGAAAATGATGTTCGGGCCAGCGGTCAGATCGTCGGTACCCTTCGGGTTGAAGGGAAGGCCATGATATCCGAGAGTGGCTCCGTAGATGGGGAGATTATTGCCACAAATGCTGATATTGCCGGTCGCGTACAGGGCGAGATTGAAATTGAAGAGCGCCTCGTGCTGAAGAGTACGGCTCAGGTCGACGGCAACATTAAGACCGATCGACTCGTCGTGGAAGAAGGCGCACAGTTTACGGGCGAATGCGAAATGGGCACCCCGATTTCCGTCAATGGGGAGCCAGAAGAAGAGGCCCCCACGGATGAGGGACCGGGCGTTTCGCCTGAGGAGGGAGAAGAGCCCGCCGAGGCGTCGTCTGCCTAAATCTCGACTGCCACGTTGTGGGCTCCGCGCGTGGGGACCGCCCATGGCGTGTGCGAGTGTGCCTGCTCGCATTCGGGAGACGACGGATCTCCAGGTGTGGAGGAATACTCCAGACAGCTAGGCCGATCGGTATGTCCGCTTCGGACGATCATAGAGCAGACAGCGGCCGCCGAGATGCCTCTGCGGCTGCTGATCGAGGGGACCGGTCAACGAACAAAGACTCTCCTCCGCCCTCCGGATCCGGAGGGCTGGAAGACTGGGTGACGGCCCTACGAGAGATGGCCCCCTATCTAGATCTTGGATGGCGGCTGGCTGGGGCAGCGGCGGGGCCCCCTTTGCTCGGGTATTTTCTCGTAGATCTTTGGTTTGGGACCTTGCCCTGGGGCGTCCTGACGGGGTGTGTGCTCGGCCTAGCGGCCGCCGGGCTCCAGCTCAAAAAGTTGCAGGATGAGTTTGGACGGTCGGAATAAGGGATTTTGAGGATGTTGAACCGGCAAGCTGGGGACTGCGCATTTCTTTCATGTGCGATTCACCGCTTCTCATAAGTCCTCCATTGACCGGCTTCCTACCTTCTGATTGGTAGCATCGTACCGGTGCCTCCGGCGTGAGGGTGGGAATACTCTCGCACACTCCAGTGCATTCCTGGCACAACGCATGGGTTTGTGGCTTGGCATTGCCGGCGGTGTGAGTGTGATGGTGGGGCACACGCTGCTCCGCATCCTTACACATCGGTGGGCATTGCGTCGGTCGGAGGGGCGGGCCTTCCTGCTCTTTGAGTTGGGAGGGCTTGGCATCCGGATGGCGCTGGTCCTGGGGGCCGTAGGACTTGTGCTGGCATTTGTGCCGGTTCACGAAGCGGCATTCGTGGGAACGGTGCTTCTCCTCCTCGTCGTGAGTATGGTGGTCGAGGTCCGACTCATTGTGCGTCGGATCGATCAGGGGGCGCTGGGATGACGGGAGTGCCCGGTGCGGCGACGAGGGATCATTTTTTCTGTTTCACGTGCTTGTTTGTCACGCGCATCATGGTCACACGCATCCGCTCGTTTGCAGTGGTCGCGCTTCTCCTGCTTGGGATGGGCGTGGCCGTGACGCCTTCCGCTACTCATGCGGCTGAGGGAGAGGGCGAATTGACCCTCGAAGGCATCGTCAACAACACGATCATTGGGCACGCCACCGATGGGAATTACCTCAACCTGAAGCCCTTTGGCAGCCCCGAGCTTCCGCGCATCATGTTGGCCCGCACAGCGGGAGGGAATTTGACAATTGATGCGTACGGAAGTACGAAGAGCCTGCTGAAGAATGGGCCCTACGGCCTGAGGCACCACGGTGACGGGGCGGACGGCGGACACGCAGACGTCATTACGGATCCGGCTCAGATTGAAGAGGCGATCGCGTCTAAAGAGCACCTCCATAGCTCTGTGGCGCGCACGAGCGGGCACGTTGTCGCCGACTTTTCGATTACGCGCCACTTCGTGCTTTCCTTTCTCGCGTTCCTCATCGTGACGGCCGTCTTCGTGACGTTGGCGCAGCGATACAAGGAGGGCATTGGGCGGACGACAGCGCCCCAGGGAACCTTGCAGAATATGATGGAGGTGATGGTGGTCTTTATCCGCGACGAAATCGCAAAGCCCAACATTCAGGGCGAGAAGTGGCGGACCTTCCTTCCGTACCTCCTTACGTCCTTTTTCTTCATTCTGGTGGCCAACATTCTCGGCCTCGTCCCCTTTGCGGGGGCTCCGACCTCCAACATTGCCATCACGGGCGTGATGGCCTTTATGACATTCATTATCGGCCTACTGTACGGGTCGAAGGATCACTACCTCGAACTGCTCACCGGTCCGCCCGACGCTCCGGCCTTCGTGCGCGTCATCCTCGTGCCCATTGAGATCATCGGTCTCGTGATGCGGCACCTGGCGCTGGCCATTCGTCTGTTCGCGAATATGCTCGGGGGCTCGCTGATCATCTTCAGTCTCCTTGGGCTGATCTTCATCATGAATGTGGTCTTTGGCCAGGCGGCGGCCTGGGGGACCACCGTCATTAGCATAGGATTCACGGTCTTCATCTTGTTGGTGAAGCTGCTCGTTGCCTTCATTCAGGCGTACGTCTTCACCACCCTGTCGGCGCTCTTCATCGGAATGTCCGTTGAGGAGCATCATCACGACGGTCACGAATCGGATTCCTCCACGGGTCAGGGCGACTTTGAAAGTCGGCTCGATGCGGTGGAGGATGCTGTGGAGCCGACAGCCGCGTAACATCGGCCGCTCGCTTTTGCGGCCTGTTTTGCATCACCATCGTAGTTGCACTCCTACTTCATTAAGAAACGCTCATCATGGATCCCGCTGCTCTCGCTTATCTCGCTGCAGGTCTCGGTGCCGGAATTGCGGCCATTGGGGCTGGTATTGGAATTGGCTGGCTCGCTAGCTCGTCGATGGACGGGGCGGCCCGACAGCCCGAAGCCGCTGGTGACATCCGCGGCCTTATGATTGTTTCCGCTGCTCTGATTGAGGGTGTTGCCCTCTTTGCGCTCATTATCTGCCTGCTCCTCGTGGTGTTGGTCTAACTCACTTTGTTCGGCCATGGCCGCTCATTCCCTCCCGTGGACGGGTGGGGATGGGGCGGCACGACCGATTCGGGCGACCCCCCGTGCCCTTCGTTTGCCAAAGCAGGGGCCGTTTGCGGATCGGTAGGCCACTGTTCTCTCCTGCGACTGCCTCTTTTCGCGCATAGCTTTTCGGTTCCATGGATCTGATTGCCCCTGAGCCCGGCCTCATCTTCTGGAAGTCTGTTGCGTTCCTGATCTTCCTGTATGTGCTTTATCGGTTCGGATGGGGGCCGATTACCCAGTCGCTCGAAGAGCGTGAGGAAGAGATTGAAAGCTCGATCCGACGGGCCGAAGACGCTCTTGCTGAGGCCAAGGAAATTCAGGCCGAAAACAAGAAGGCCCGACGCGAGGCCGAGCAAAAGGCACAGAAGATCCTGCGCGAGGCGCGCGAGTCTGCCGAAGAGTTGCGGGAGGAAGAAGAGGCCAAGACGCGCAAACGCATTCAGCAAATGCAGGAGCAGGCTCAGGCCGAAATCGAGCGCGAAAAGCAGGCCGCCCTTGAGGAACTGCGCGATGAGGTGGCCGACCTGGCCATTGAGGCCGCCCAGAAAATCATCGAGGAGGACCTGGATGCGGATCAGCACCGCAAGCTCGTGCAGGATGCGCTCGACGACTTCCCGACAAATTAGTGCGTTTGAAGGTTGAATGGTTGAGCGGTAGAACGTCGCAACCTTCAACCTGTCAACGTTCCAACCTTCAACCCATATGAGTCAAAGCACAGTTGCCCGGCGCTACGCCACCGCGCTTTACGAAGAGGCCGAAGAGACCGGGGCCCTAGAGAAGGTCGACGAGGACGTTCTCATGCTCCGCGAGAGCCTGGAGTCCAACGACGAGTTGGCTCGTTTCTTCGAAAGTCCGGTTATTCCCCAAGAGAAAAAGGATTCGATTCTCCAGACTCTTCTGGGCGACCGGGTCGACCAGCTCGTTGTGCGGTTTCTGCGCCTGCTGGTGCAGAAGGACCGGGAGACGATGACGAAGGCAATCCTGGATGCGTACCAGTCGCTCCGCGACGAACAGCAAGGCATCGTGGATGCGCACGTGACGACGGCGCACCCGCTTTCCGATGAGGTTCAAGAGACTGTGGTCGACACGCTGGAAGAGCAAACCGGAAAGACCGTTCGTCTGCATACGACGGAAGATCCGGATGTTATCGGCGGCCTCATTATCCGAATTGGCGATCACGTGTTCGACGGAAGCGTCCGCAACAAGCTTTCCAACCTGCACGACCGGCTGCGCGAGTCCTCACTTGCCCTCGACGTGAACGGGCAGGCTGCGTAGACGATCGATTGGGGCCGACCGCCCCGGCTCTCGACAAGTCTGTATCATTCGATTTCCGAGCATCTTATGTCTAACGGCTCCATTCGACCCGACGAAGTCACCGATGTCCTCCGCCGCGAGCTCGGCGGCTTCGAGACCGAAGCGGAGGAGTACGAAGCTGGTACCGTCCTCCAGGCCGGCGACGGCATTGCCACGCTTTATGGCCTCAGCAACGTGCAGGCCGGCGAGCTCGTGGAGTTTCCGGAGCAGGACGTGGACGGTATGGTCCTGAACCTGGAGGAGGACAATGTCGGGGTCATTCTCTTCGGCGACGTTGACGCCGTAAGCGAGGGTGACGAGGCCCGGCGTACGGGCGAAATTGCCTCCGTGGGCGTCAATGAAAATATGCTGGGTCGCGTCATCGACCCGCTTGGGCGTCCGCTCGACGGGCAGGGACCGATTGAAGGGGAGAAAATGACGCTCCCCCTGGAGCGGAAGGCGCCGGGCGTAATTTATCGCGAGCCGGTGGAGGAGCCGTTGCAGACCGGCATTAAGGCCATCGACTCCATGATTCCGATTGGCCGAGGGCAGCGTGAGCTCATCGTCGGCGACCGGCAGACCGGGAAGACGGCGCTACAGATTGATACGATCATCAATCAGAAGAGCACGCACGACCCGGAGACCGACAGCGAGCCGGTGTACTGCGTGTACGTGGCGGTCGGGCAGAAGGACTCGACGGTGGCGCAGGTCAAGCGCGACTTGGAGCGCAACGGGGCAATGGAGTACACGGTCATTATTAACGCCTCGGCCTCCATGCCGACGCCCCTGCAGTACATTGCGCCGTTTGCGGGCGCCTGCATTGGCGAGTACTTCCGCGACACGGGGCGTCACTCGCTCGTCTGCTACGACGACCTCTCGAAGCAGGCCGTGGCGTACCGCGAGCTTTCGCTCCTGCTGCGTCGTCCGCCCGGACGAGAGGCATACCCGGGCGATGTCTTTTATCTCCACAGCCGCCTGCTGGAACGGGCCGCCAAGATCATCGACAACGATGAGGTGGCCGGCCAGATGAACAACCTTCCGGAGCCGCTGCAGGACGAGGTGGAAGGGGGCGGGTCCCTCACGGCCCTTCCCATTATCGAGACACAGGCGGGAGACGTATCGGCTTACATCCCGACGAACGTGATCTCGATTACGGACGGTCAGATTTATCTGGAGACCGACCTCTTCAACTCCGGCATCCGTCCGGCCATTGACGTGGGCGCGTCGGTCTCGCGTGTTGGAGGCTCAGCGCAGGTGAGCGCCATGAAGGACGTGGCCGGCACGCTGCGCATTGACCTCTCGCAGTACCGCGAGCTGGAGGCATTTGCAAAGTTTGGTTCTGACCTCGATCCCTCGACCCAGCGGCAGCTGAACCGGGGCGAGCGCCTGGTCGAAATCCTCAACCAGGACCAGTTTGCGCCGGTCCCGGTCGAGGAGCAGATTGCCATCATCTACGCCGCCATTAACGGGCACCTCGACTCGGTGCCGGTTGAGGACATCGAAGAGTTTGAGGATGAGTACATCGAGCGACTTCAGCTCCGGCACGAGGACGTGCTCACTGAGATTCGGGAGACGGAAGAGATGTCCGAGGCTGCGGAAGAGGCGTTTGAGGAGGTCGCCGCCGACCTCGCCGAGGTCTATGCCGAGGAGGAAGAAGAGGAGCAGGAGGACGTGCTTGCGTAGGGACTGCCTGGACTGCTTGATGCACAGAGCGTTCGCGTTTGACGGAGGAGGCGTTCGGGCTGCGAAAGAAGGAGAGTGGATTTCGTAGCTCGTGGTGTCCGATCGGGGGCTAGACGCCAACCCGATTCAAAATCCGCACGATGCGCGGTGTGAAACAGGCAGGCGGCAAGAGTTTCTTTCTGGTTTGATCGTTATCTGCATTCCCCAGTCGTCTGAATCATGGCGAACCTTCGCGAAATCCGAAACCGGATCGAGTCCGTCGAAAATACGAAGCAGGTGACCCGTGCCATGAAGATGGTGGCGGCGGCGAAGCTGCGGCGGGCGCAGGATCGGATCTTTCAAACCCGTCCGTATGCGTACAAGGTAGGCGAGCTCATCAGTCACCTGAAGCGCGAGCTTGACCCTACAGTGCACCCGTTCTTTACGGCGCCGGAGGAAAGCGAAGGGGTGCTGGTCATTGTCGTGACCGCCGATCGGGGGCTGTGCGGTGGGTTCAACAGTAGCATCATCAACAAGGCCGAAGCTCTGATTGAACGGGAGTATGCGGAGGAGAAACAGAACGACGATCTGTTCCTTCTTTGCGTGGGCGAGGAGGGGCATCGGCACTTCAAGAAACGAGACTACCGGCTTGTAGGGGACTACCAGGGGATCTTTGATGGTCTCAACTTCAACATTGCCAAGCAGATCGTGCAGGATGCTGTGGAAGGGTTCGAGCGCAGCATCTGGGGAGACGTGAAGCTCGTCTACAACGAGTTCAAAAACACAATCGTCCAGAATCAGATTGTGGAGCCCCTGCTTCCCATTCCCGAGGAGCGGTTCGAAACTCCGGTCATGCAGGAAGAGGCAGACCTTTTCGACCTTCCTGACAATGGACAGGCCGTGGATTACATCTTTGAGCCCAATGCTCGTGGCCTGCTCGACGAACTCGTGCCTCGCTTCCTCTACTATCAGATGTGGCGGGCACTTTTGGAATCCAATGCTGCCGAGCAGGGGGCCCGCATGGTGGCGATGGACAACGCGACCGAAAATGCTAAGGAGCTGATCGACGACCTCACACTCGAATTCAACCGGGCCCGCCAGAGTGCCATTACGATGGAGATCCTGGATATTACCACTGGGGCCGAAGCGCTTGAGGATTCTGAATAGGTGGGGGAGCCCAGGCTTGCGACCTCTCCCCAACGGAGGCGCTCGGAAGAGGGGGGACATCACCAGACCTGGCATTGCAACAATATCGAGAGCACGACATACGACATTGATGGTTCGTGGAGAGGTGGCCGAGTGGTCGAAGGCGCTCCCCTGCTAAGGGAGTAAACGGTTTAGCGCCGTTTCGGGGGTTCGAATCCCCCCCTCTCCGCCATTTTGTTTGTGCCGAATGGGTCCGCTTCTACGGCGGACCCTTTTTCTTTTGCGATGAGGTGTCTAGCTCGCGGGGGAAACGCTTTTGGGCCGTCGGGAAGTCGACTGATTCGTAAAGAACCTGCTCTCCCCCGGAAAGGCCGCGTCGTTTGGGAGTTGGGCTGTTGTAGAAAAACTCGAGATTGATCAATCGGGGATGGATCAGTATGGGCGAACGTCCAACGGTGGCCATTGCCGGTGCCACTGGTTTCATCGGAACGGCCCTACGCCGAGCGCTAGCGGACGAGTACGACCTCATCGGACTCACGCGATCGCCGGTGCGGGCACGGGTGAATGCGACGGCCGCGTCCGGCGAAACGTGGCAGCACTGCGATCTTTTTGATCCCTATGCTGTGTGGGATGGGCTGAAAGGCGCCGATTACGCCATTTACCTCGTTCATTCGATGCTTCCGTCCGCCCGGCTTACACAGGGGAACGTGGCGGATCTTGATCTGCTGCAGGCCGACAACTTTGCACGCGCGGCGGAGGCACAGGGGGTTGAACAGATCCTCTACCTGGGGGCTCTTGTCCCGGAGGACGCATCCGATTTGCCCTTTCCCCTTCGTCGACGGCTGGAGGTTGAGCAGGCCCTTGGGTCGACCTCCGTTCCCCTCACGACGCTCCGCGCCGGTCTCGTCGTAGGACCGGGCGGCACGTGGCTCCGATTGCTACTGAATCTGGTGCGGCGGCTGCCGGTGATGGTGCTTCCCTCATGGACGCGCGCCATTACACAACCCATTGCCCTTCGGGATGTAGTACGGGGACTCGCGCGGGCGCTTGGGGACGAGAGAACCTACGGGGCAACCTATGACATTGGGGGGCCCGACATTATGAGCTATCGCGAGATGCTTCTCCGCACGGCCCGCGTGCTGGGACTGGAGCGACACACCACGACGGTGCCCATGGAGTCGCCCCGGCTGTCCAAACTCTGGGTGCGCGTCTTTGGCGGAGGGCCGTGGGCCCTTATCAGCCCAATTATCGACAGCCTGCGATATCAGACGCGCGTCCAGCCCAACGAAATGCAGACGTGGCTGCAGCAGGACAGCACTCATTTTGAAGAGGCCGTAGCGGCCTCGGTCGACGAGAAGGGACGCCCGCTTCCCAATCCCCGAGATGAACTGCGGCCCCGGGAGGACGAGATCATTCGGGCACAGAGTGTGGCACGGTCCGTTCAGCGCATGCCGTGCCCGTCCGGCTTTACGGCCCGCGACATTGCCAACGAATACCTGCGCTGGCTTCCTCGGCTCGGCTGGCCCCTGCTTCGGGTGCGGGTGTCTTATGGACGTGTAGCCCGTTTCCAGTTGCGCCCCTCAGGACATACGCTGCTCACGCTTCGCTTTGCCGCTGATCGTAGCCCAGAGGGGCGACAACTGTTTTTCGTGACGGGGGGGCTGCTCGTTGAAAACGGGGAGCCGTCCGGGCGACTCGAATTCCGGCAGGTGATGGGGGGAGAGGCTGTTCTGGCGGCCGTGCACGACTTTTCCCCGCGGCTGCCGTGGGTACTGTACAATAGCACACAGGCGCTCGTGCACCTGCTCGTCATGCGACAGTTTCGGCGCCACCTCGCCCATCTGTCCGAGTAGCGAAGGGAAGGCCGCACCGGAATCGGCGGTGCACGGTCAACAGGATCAAAGAGTGGTGCAATCGATCGTCCCTCCCCCTTCCGGCAGGACCATTTCCGGGCGGTCTCGCATAACTTCTCCTCTCATTCGTCCTCGGTGCCCCGTTTCCAACTCAATGGCGACGTTTACCGACGCCCCCTTCACCGACGACCAGCAGGCTGCCTACGACGAGGTCTATGACCGTCTCGCACGCGGGGAGCGGTACACCGGCCTGCGGGGATACGCCGGCACAGGAAAAACGTATCTCGTGAGCCGTCTCGTCGAGCAACTCGTGGAGGAGGAATGCGCGGTTACGGTGTGTGCGCCCACCCACAAGGCCGTGCAGGTACTAACCGAGGAGCTTGGGGAGGCGCCCGTCCAGATGCAGACGCTTCACTCCTTCCTGGGCCTCCGCCTGCAACCCACGGAGGATGGGGAGTACGAGCTGGTGGCCGAGGAGACGCAGGACTACGCCGCCGGGGTTGTGATTGTCGACGAGGCGTCGATGATTGGACGGGAGGAATGGGCCCACATTGAAGACTCACCGTTTTGGCTACAGTGGCTCTTCGTGGGCGATCCTGCACAGTTGCCGCCCGTCAACGAGGAGCCGTCGCCGGCCCTCGACGTGCCCGGGCCCACGCTGGAAACGATTCACCGCCAGGCGGCCGACAACCCCATTCTAGAGCTTGCCACCCAGATCCGAACGGGAGAGAAGGGCCGGTTCAGCAGCACGTTCGAGGACGGCAAGGGCGTAGCCATTACGCATGACCGCGGGGAGTTTCTCGATAGTGTGCTGCGGGTCTTCGATACTGAGGCTTTTGCCGAAGACGCTACGCATGCTCGCGTCCTTGCCTATAGAAACAAGACGGTGCGTCGCTACAACCGCGAAATTCGGACGGAGCGGTACGGAACTGATGCCGACCGGTTTGTGGAGGGAGAGTGGCTTGTGGCCACAGAGACGTGGTATCACGACGGCGTGGCCCGCTTGACCAACAGCGAGGAGGTGCGTGTCAAAACCGCTACCGTTGATACCTTCGAGGCCGATGATCAGAGCGAGTGGAAGACGTGGAAGTTGAAGGTGCGTACGCCGGGGCGAGGGCTCACACGTACGGCCTTTGTACTGCACGAGGACGACTTCGAACGCTATGAGGAACGGCTGGAGCGCCGTCGCGAGGCCGCGAAAAAGGATGGCTCGAAATGGGAGCGGTACTACGAACTTCGCGAGCGCTTCGCGAGGGTCGACTACGCGTATGCGTCGACCGTCCATAAGGCGCAGGGCTCCACGTTCGATACCGTCTTCGTGGATCGCCGCGATCTGCGGGCGTGTCGGGGCGAGGAGCGGAACGCGCTTCTCTATGTGGCCGTCACTCGGCCTGCCCGGCGACTTGCGCTGTTAGTCTGAAGCCGGAATGGTGGGGGAGAAGCGGCGGACAGTTGCGCTCGTCATCTCGTCTGCGAGGAGGGGGCTGGGACCGGTAATCGGCGAGAACGTTATGGCGTTTTTGAGGGGGAAGAGGGGGGCAGCATTCTCCAGAGCGAATGGCCGAAGGAAATGGTGAGTGCCAGGGTCGCGAGGAGGGCCAGCGGACGAGCCAGGGGGGCGTAGGGGAGAAACGAGAAGAGGAGCGCGCCAATCATGCCGCTGTAGATGTAACGGGCAAGATCCGATCGCGCCTCGGTGGTCTCCGTGGTAAAGGGGAGAAAGAGCAGCAGGACAAAGCCATAGCGCAAGAGACCAGCAACGAGTATCCAAGCCGGCAGTCGGTCCTGAAACGCAGCGATTCCACACAGGAGAAGGAGAAATAAGGCATCCGTCTCCTTGTCGAAGAAGGCCCCGAAGGTAGACGACCGACCGGCACGACGGGCGAGCCATCCGTCGAGGCCGTCAGTCGCGAGGACGCAGATGCTCAGTCCGATGAGAAAAAGCGGACCGTGCGCCGCCGCGGACGGAAGAAAGCAGAGCAGCCCAGCGCGAAAAGCTGTAACCGTGTTGGCACTGCCGAAGTCCCCTTGCGGAGTCCACTGATGTCGGCCCACGAACACAAGAAGCGCCAGCAGCGCAATGCCGCTCACGAGAAACAGCTCCGAATGCCCGGCCCAGACCGCCGCGGCGGTTGTTCCCAGCATGCCGACGGCATTGGCGAGCGACCACCGCTCGAAGAGATTTGCGGTACGAAAAGCGGGCATGAGGAGGACAAATCAGACGTGAAGAAGGAGCGTCGAATCGACATCATTCGTGGGGAATGAGGGGCGGGACACGCCGGGACAGTAGAGCCAGGCGGCGTTCCGTTGTGCCCCTCCTCGCTAGGTTATGCGACACTATGTTCGTATCAGAGTGGGGCCGCGGACATCCGGTGCAGTTCCGAAACGTCCCGTCAGTTGTCCTTTAGGCGAGACAGGGGGAGGGATGACGGGCGCAATATGACGTAGGGGCAACGAAAAATCACAAGGAAAGGTCATGCCGGAAACATTAAGGGCGAGTGAACATCAGTATCGCCCGGTGTATCCAGTCCTTTGGGGGGCGAGCCGTGTGCTCCGAACCAGCCGTGGAGGTAACCGATGAATTGCTTTGATGCTGGTCGTCTATTTGATCGTTTGCTTGTCGCAGTCCTAGGAGGGAAGGTATGGGGACTTCTCGTACTGGTGTTGGCGGGAGGAGGAAGCCTGATGCCGGTGGAGGCTCAGTGGACGTCGGCGCGTCTCGAACCGCTGTCACCGGCGGCACAGGCAAAGGGGGGGATTGAACTCCTTCGGGCGGGGCGGATCGAAGAGGCACGATCGTTTTTGGAAGAGGCCTTTTCTGCGCGTCCATCCCTCATCCTCCCGGAGCGGGGCGCAGTGGCCTACTGGGCGGGCGAAGCGTACGCCCGAGCGGGCGATTCGGTACAGGCACGGGCGGCTTGGCAGAAGGGCGCGCGCCTGCTGCAGGAAAAAGAGGCATTCGACGTCCGGTTGGCCGACGCATATCTGCGTTCCCTAACCCGTGGACAACTACGCGATCAACGACTTCGGGCCGTTGAGGCCTACGCCGGCTTGATGGAGCAGGTCGGGCCCGATTCCGCGTCGGGAGTACAGGAGCTCTTTCGGCGGCGTGTGGCTCAGATCGTTCCGCTCATGACGGAGGAGGTGTTTGCACAGGTCGTGGGGGAGGGGGCGCGAGACGAGGATCCGGCCACCTGGACGTTTCGGGCAGGAGCAGGAGACAGCCTTCAAGCCTGGTGGCGCGGCCTGGATCCGTATCCGGACACACCCGAGAATGAACGACTGGAGGAGCACCTCACGCGTCTCGTTCATGCTCGTCAATCCTTTGCTTGCGAAGAGGCGGTAAGCGGATTCGATAGGCGGGGGACAGTCTATCTCCGGTTCGGAGCGCCGTACAAGCGGCGAGAACTGAGCTACAAGAACGGGGAGTTTTTCCGAGAGGTCTTTCGTTTTGGGGTTCCAGTTTCTTCGTCTTCATTTCCAGAGAGTGAGATCTGGCTCTATCCCGGGCTTTCGGATTTCGGCTACTACCTCTTTGCGGAGGGGGAGGGCACGGATTGCTACGAAGAGGTGCGGACCAACGACCTGATGCCCAATACCCTCACTCGGATGCGAAGCAATACGGAGCGGGGACTGAACATTGCATACTCGTCTCTCATGGCCATGCGCGCGATTTATCGAGAACTGGCACTCTATCACATTAGCTTTAGTACCCGGTACAGCGAGATTGCCGATTATGCCAACTACCAGGAGATGGAGGCGACGAAAGCGGAAATCGACCGCAGGATGGGCAGGGAGACGAACAGTGGGGGGGCACGACATGTGACGGTGGGGGCCGGCGTGGGAATGACACGGACAGTAACGATCAATCCAGTGATCGGGATGGAGGCACCCACGCAATTTGTTACGCAGATGGTCGCGCAGGCTCAACAGGCAGACCGATACGCCGAGAAGCGTCGCGAAGACGAGATGCCTCGCCAGTACACGGCACTGCACGACAACGTGCCGGAGTTGCCCGTGGCAATCCGAATGGCCCGGTTTCTGAACGAAGACGGAACCACTCGCACAGAGGTGTACTGGGGCATCTCTGCCGAGGCGGCTCGTCTGCAGCCCGATGCGGAAGACGAAGAGCCTGCCCCTTCGATGATCCGGTTCTCTGCCACTCAACACAACAAGGACCGAACGCAGGTACAGCGACGAAACCGTCGTCACGAACTCCAGGCACGACCGGACACCGATCGGGAGGCGTTTACGCCACCCCCCATCGCGTTCAAAAATATCACGTCGCTTCATCACCTTTCTCTGCAGTGGACTCAACACCGGCTCTGGCAAGAAGAGGACGGTGCGATTGCGGGATTGGGGCCGAAGCGCCGGTTTACAATTGTTCGAGCCGATTCCCTGTCGCCCCTCCGCGCTTCGGGACCGGAACCTGAGATGAGCGACCTGAAAGTGTTGTCGCTTCCGGACACGACGGCGAACATACTGGCCCAGCCGGAACAGTATTCATATCCGTATCCCTTTTCGTCTCTCACGGCTGACACGCCCCTTCTGCTGTCCTTCGAGGTGTACCACCTCTCGTTCGGGAACGACGACCGAACCCGGTACACGATTTCGTATGAGGTGAAGGGCGAGACGCAACGGGGATGGAGTCGTCTTTTCCGAGGGCAGGATACACAGCGGACGACGACCGAGACCACGCGGCAGGGCACGGAGCGTCGCGCCCGTGAGCGCATTCTCCTCGACCTCTCGCGTATTAGTCGGGACGAGGCACAGGACGTGCGGGTTACGGTTCGAGTGACGGATGAAGTGACGGGGGCCTCCGTCACGCGATCCCTCGATTTCATGCTCCGTCCCACCGATGCCTCGTAGCGCCTGCTTTTCCGCCCTCTGGGGATTCAAAGAGTCCTGGGTCTTCGACCGGATTGACCGACCCTTAGGGCTGTGGCTTCTCAACGCGAGGACATATACGACGAACAAGAGGGCCCTCTTCGATTGGGGACTGCTACCGGTCTGAGGTAGTTGCAGCGGACTGAATCCGGCCCACGAATTGAGCCACCGCTTCGAGGTACTCCTCCCGGACGCGGAGAAGGCTGTGGATGGAACCGACCTTTGTATGCTTTTCGGCCGCCGTCACTCCGGTGAGATCCACGACGGTGTCGAGGTAGCGTTTCCAGATCTCCGGATCGTAGCCACCGTCCTCCGAGATGGCGCCCAGCCAGCCGAGTTCGAAGGCCCCCTCCGTCCAGAGCACGATGACGGTCCAGTGCCGATCCAGGCCGCCGGGATCGGGCAAGCGAAGAGAGACGGAACTTGATCGCCATACCCGCACGGGACCGAGCGACGTGATGTCGTCAATGAGAGCACGCACCTCGTCCACGGTTTCTGAAGAGGTGTTGTCCGCAAGTTGCTCGAAAAAGGCCGTTTCCGTGAGCTGTTGCCGACTTGACGAGTCGTCTTCCTCTTCCTCCGGCAATTCCACCGTCACGTCCACGTCGTTCGGGGCCTGCACATCCACGACGGCACGGGTCACTTCGGACGTGCGCGCCACGACTCGTGGTTGTATCAGCAAGGGGCGGTCGTTGTCCGAGTGGAGGCGAAAGAGGGCCAGTTCGATGAGACGAAGAGAAAAGTGAAGATTGGGGGCGTCCTGCAGGTACGAGGAGAGGGCCTCCAGATTTTTTCGAATGCCGTCCCCCACGATGAGGAGCAAGACCTCCCCTCGCTGTAGCGTCCGGGTGACCGTGTCGATGAAGGATGCTGCGTCGACATCGTGGCCCCGTTGCCGGACCCGTTCCAAGAGTCCATTCGATGCGTCATCGGCTTGGCGCACGGCATTGTCAAGTTCTTCGAAGCCCCAGTGCGAGAGGTCCTTCGCGTACTCGACGATTTGGCCGACCACTTGGCGTCGGGCTTCGGGGCTGTCCCACAGTTTCGCTTCGACCAGTGTCAGGTAGCCTTTCGGAGAGACGTACAGCGCATCCAAGAATCCAGAAGGGATTGGGATTTCCCTTCCGAGATAGACGAGCGGGGCGTACGCCGGTTCGATTTCGGAGACGGGAAGCACCCGGGGGTGAGCGGCGAGCAACTCCTGGAGGCGTTCTTCCCGAAAGGGGGGATCTCCTAGTGGGATTCGCTCCAGCTGTTTTGCCGATGCGCCTGAGTTCGGCAGAATAAGGGGCGTCGCGTCCGGCTGTTGAGGGCGCTTCTCCATGGCAGGTATTCAGATGGAAGAACCAGATGTCGCTTTCGGGGGCGCGAGGCTGAGCCTTTTCAGCACCCAGGCTCCCATGTCCTCCCGCCCACACGCACATCTTGGCACAACGACGGACGGGAGCAACGGAGCCGGGATTCCCAGCCTCACCCCCGTCGGTCGCTCAGTAGCCAATCACGATTCCGTCCTTCCGCATCTCGGTGCCGCCCCAGTACACCTCTTCCGCCGGATCCCACATGATGGCCTGGTAGCCGCCGTAGCCCCCGGCGCCCACGTCCATCGCGTGTCCCCGTCCCCGGAGGGCGTTCACCACGTTCTCCGGCACGCCGCTTTCTACGCGGAGCGTGCCGCGTCCGTCCATTGCCTCGCCGGTGGGCGAGCTGCTGCCGTAGTGCCGGTAGCGCGCCGCGTCGCCCGCTGCTTGCACGTTGAGGCCGAAGTCGACCATGTTCATAAGCACCTGGGCGTGCCCCTGCGGCTGCATGCCGCCGCCCATGACGCCGAAGCTCAGGAAGGGCTCGCCGTCCTTCATCGCAAACGCTGGGATGATGGTGTGGAAAGGTCGCTTGCCGGGCTCGTAGGCATTGGGATGGTCCTGCTCCATGGTGAAGAGCGCGCCGCGGTCCTGCAGCATGAAGCCCAGGCCGTCCGGCACGAGGCCGCTGCCCATGCCCGCGTAGTTGCTCTGGATGAGCGAGACCATCATGCCCGTCGAGTCGGCCGTGGTGAGGTAGATCGTGTCGCCACTCTGGAGGCGCTTGCGCATCTCAGGGTCGAGCGACACGTCACTCGTGGCGGTACGCGGGCTGCCGGCGTCCGGCTCGGAGAGCACCTCGTCCATCTCGATGAGTTGGCGCCGCTTTTCAGCGTACTCGTCGGAGATGAGCTCCTGCACCGGCACGTCAGCAAAGTCCATGTCAGCGTAAAAGCGGGCGCGGTCCTCGAAGACGAGCTTCTTTGCCTCTGCCTGCACGTGAAGGTAGTCGGTGGAGTTGTGGCCCATGTCTTCCACGTCGAAGCCCTCCAGAATCTGAAGCATCTGGAGTGCCGCGATGCCCTGCCCGTTCGGCGGCAGCTCAAAGACTTCGACACTGCGGTAGTCGACAGAGACCGGGTCGACCCAGTTGGCCTCGTGCTGCCGGAGGTCCTCCATGCGGAGGTAGCCGTCGGTGCGCTCGGCGTAGTCGGCAATCGTCTGGGCAATCTCGCCCTCGTAGAACGCCTCGGTGCCGTTCTGGGCGATCGTTTCGAGGGTGTTGGCGAGGTCCGGGTTGCGGAAGATTTCGCCCTCCTCCGGTGCGCGCATTTCCCCGTCCTCGCCCTCAATCAGGTACGTCTCCTTCCAGTTTTGGCTCTCGGGCAGCAGGTCGCTGTTTTCGCGGAAGGCGTCCACGTTGCCCTGCCAGTAGTAAGCGATCACCTGCGAGAGGGGAAAGCCTTCTCGTGCGTACCGGATGGCAGGGGCGAGGTCCTGCTCCAGCGAGAGGCTGCCAAAGCGCTCATGCAGCTTGCCCCAGCCGCTGGCCGTGCCGGGCACGCTCACCGGCAGGTGGCCGAGGAGGGGAATCTGGTCGCGGTCGCCGAGCTCGTCCTGCATCTCGTCGTACGAGAGGCCGCGCGGGGAGCGGCCGCTGGCGTTGAGGCCGTAGAGCGAGTCGGTCTCCGGGTCGTACACAATCGCAAAGAGATCGCCGCCGAGGCCGTTGCCGGTGGGCTCCATGAGGCCGAGCGCCGCGTTCGCCGCGATGGCGGCGTCCACAGCACTGCCGCCCTTCTGCAGGACGTTGATCGCGATTTGCGAAGCGAGCGGCTGGCTGGTGGCGGCCATGCCGTTTTGGGCCACGACCGGGCTGCGGGCGTACTCGGGGCCGGTCAGCCGGTCGCCGCCGCCGTCGCCGTTTTGGGCAAAGGCGGGCGGGGCCGCGAGGGCGAAAAAGAGAACGAGGAGGGTACACGTGCGAAGGGGACGCATGATAGAGCGTGAAGGTGGGGCAAAGAGTGCGTTCGGTAACGTACAAACTGTAGACCGAAGGGAAAACCGAGGGGACCGCACGGTTACGTTCTGGTCAAATGAGGAGACGGAGGCGAGTGGGGAAGGGCGAAGGGCGTATGGACGAGAGGAGGCAGGGGCGTTCGGCGGTTGCTTTGAGCGGAAAGGTCTGGAACGCCGCTCTTCTTTTTGCACGAATCTGGGACGAAGCAGGTGTGGGTGGTGATGCGGGACGGTCAGGTCCGGTTCTTCGCGGAGGAGGAGCTGGATCAGTCGGCACTTGCGCCCGAGTTTCCGGGTCAGCTTTCGAACTGACGGTTCGGAAAGAGTCTTCTCCTCACTCTCGGCTCACGGTCTATCGCCGCTGCGTGGGTTTTTGCATGCTTAACGCTACCCGCAAAGTTTATTGCACGCCACCACCCGCACCATCTGACTGTATTCGTGCCTGTGCTTTGCCATACATATTACCGGCAATGGCACCCGATCCTCCATATACCAGAACACGTATAATCTCGAAGACTAGCCCCGTATGCCCAAGCCAAACTAGATAACTGAGGAATAGGACCGCAATGAGAATGATCACCAGCCCGTACCGCTGACTCCGCTGGTCTACCTTGTTCTGATACTCCCGAGCCCGTTCACGATCCTTTAATTGCGCCTCTACTGCGTGTTTGGCTTTTCGCTCTTCCGACTCAAGTTCCTGACGGCGCGTTTCCTGTTTCTCCTTCTCTACCTCAACCTGTTTCTGTTGAGTCTGAATAAGCTCCTGTATGTCCTCTCGGGTAAGATCGGGTTCCCCAGAAGAGCTCGGCGGGTCAGCAGACATGCCCAGTTCAAGCTATCGATAAATGGGGTTGCGATACTCAACCTCGAAGTAACCGAAATGGTTATCACCAAGGCGAGGCGGAATGAACGAACTGGACTTGATGTTGTCAGCATCTGACTCCAGAGTTGCAAGGAATCCAGTTGGGCTCATACGTTCACGCTCGACCGGATTCAACTGAATCGACTCTTCAGTCTCAGAGCTACCGAGAAATGGTATTGGCAAGCGGAAGGGAAACATAGCTACGGTAGGTAGTCAGGCTAGGTGTCTGACAGGAATACAAGGAAGCAGTTCAGCAGTCTGTTCCACGTCGCCCTTCCTAGATGAGAATGGGGGCTTCAAAACAATCACTACAGCTCTTGCCATGCTCGGTAGAGCGCGGGAAAGACGGCGACGATGAGGACTTATCCTTTCGTGGTTGAGAGACGTACTCGGCTCGTGGTCTATCGCCGCTGTTGGACGCGCTCGACTGTGCGGCGTCTCCCTACTACAAAATGTCGATCTCCAGTATGTAGGAGACGATAATCGGTTCTTCTCCACATGCCAATCAACACGTTCGCAGGCAATATCAAGGTCGCCGAAGGGGCTGCCTACGACCGGAGCGCGTCCCGCAGCTCCTGTGCCGCCTCCGCCGCCGCGTCGGCGTAGTTGTCGCCCTCCGAGGCATAGATGATGCTGCGGCTGGAGTTAACGAGAATGGGCCCGTCGTCCGTCTGCGCCGCGTCGACCACGGCGCTCGGCGAGCCGCCCTGCGCGCCCACGCCCGGGATGAGGAAGGGAAGTGTCGGGCAGTCGTCGCGGAGCTCCGCCAGTGCCTCAGGCGCCGTTGCGCCTACCACGAGCCCCGCCGTACCATCGGCGTCTCCGGACCAGTCGGCCACCTTCTGCGCCACGTGTCGATAGAGCGGCGTGCCGTCGCAGGTGCAGGCCTCCTGCAGGTCCGCCGCGCCGTCGTTGGAGGTGCGGGCGAGGACGAACGTGCACGTGTCCTCGTAGTCGAGAAACGGTGCGATGCTGTCGCGACCCAGGTAGGGCGAGACCGTGCAGGCATCGAAGCCCAGGTCCTCGTAGATGGACTGCGCGTAGAACTGGGCCGAGTTGCCGATGTCGCCACGCTTGGCGTCGCCGACGAGCAGGCAGTCGTCCGGGATGGCCTGCGTCACCTGATGGAGCACCGTGAGGCCGGCGGGGCCGAGTGCTTCGAAAAAGGCGAAGTTGGGCTTGTAAGCACAGGCGTAGGGGGCGGTGGCCTCTACGATTGTCGCACAGAACTCGCGCACGGCGTCGGTGAGGAGGCGCCCGTCCCGCAGCGGCGCGGGGAGCCGTTCGGGGTCGGGGTCGAGCCCCACGCAGACGACACTCTCTTTGTCGGATTGGAGGGAGCGAAGGCGGGAGGAAAACGAGTCGGACATGGACGACGGGCATTCGTGACACCATAGGGACGATGGGCCTCAACGTATCGGTGCCAGCGGGTAGCCGCAACCGAAAGATGCGTGTAGAGGGATCCAAGGAGGACGTCCCCTCCGATGAAGAGCAGGGGGATTTCAGGGAGGGAGAGGAGGGGAGAGGAACCGACGAGACGGTTGCACTTACCACATCCATGCCGCTGTTGGAAGCACTTCCAATTCCAGCAGATCCGGCTGCGCATCCGCTCACGGTGTCCGTCTCGCCGTGCCCGTCCAGCGGAATTGCCCGATTGCCATCGGGGCTATGGGTGCGTACGCGTCGTCCCCTGACACCAACAACTCTATCGTCATGTCAAATCCCAATCAGGGTCTCAGCAACATCAAGGGCGTCTCGGACGAGGATCAGCAAATGATCCAGAATATTGAGGCGATGATGGGGCCGGAACCCGAAGACATGGGCTTCATCAAGAACGTTTTCTGGGGCCGGTTTCGGGAGGATCTCCTCTTTCCGTATCCGGAAGAGGGGCAGCAGGAGCGGGAGCGCTGCGACGAGCTTCTGGAGGAACTGGAGGACTATCTGGAGAATGGACACCCTCGCGTCGAGATTGACCGTGAGCAGTACATTCCCCAGGACGTCATCGACCGGCTCTTCGACATGGGAGTGATGGGGATGATTATTCCCGAAGAGTACGGGGGACTCGGGCTCGGGGTGACCAGCTACAACCGAGTGCTGGAGATGATTGGTCGGTACTGCGCGTCCACCGCGGTGATGGTGAGCGCCCACCAGTCTATTGGGTGCAAGGCGCTCGTGATGTTTGGGTCCGACGACCAGAAAGAGGAGTACCTCCCGATGGTGGCGCGAGAGAAGCTGAGTGCCTTCTGCCTCTCGGAGCCGAACGTGGGGTCGGACGCGGCGGCACAGGAATCCTTTTCGGTGAAGACCGAGGACGGCGACTACATCCTAAACGGCGAGAAGAAGTGGTCGACCTCCGGGGCGTTTAGCGGGCTCCTCACGGTCATGTGCAAGAACATGGTGCCAGACCCGGAGACCGGGGAGCTGGAGCAGCAGGGCGTGAACGCTCTTATTGTGACGCCCGACATGGACGGGGTGGAGGTCTTTGAAAACAACCGGGCCAAGACGGGCATCCGAGGCACGTGGCAGGCCCGCTTCCGGTTCAACGACGTGCGGGTGCCGCAGGAAAACCTCCTTCACAAGGAGGGCGGGGGGCTCAAGGTGGCGCTCTCGTGTCTCAACTACGGCCGCTGTACGCTGAGTGCGGGCGTGACCGGCGCCGCCAAGCAGGCGATGGAGCAGGGCATCAAGTGGGCACAGACCCGCTACCAGTTCGAGCGTCCCCTGGCCGACTTTGAGCTCGTGCAGCAAAAGATTGCTCGCATGTCGGCGGTCACCTACGCGATGGACGCCATGCTCTACATGATGACGGGCATGCTGGATCGGGGCGACAAGGACATCATGGTAGAGACGGCAATGACCAAGGTGTTTTGCTCCCAGTTTGGGTGGGAGGTCATTGACGAAGTGATGCAGGTGATGGGCGGGGAAGGCTACATGACCGAGCACGAAGTGGAACGGGCTTGGCGAGACAACCGCATCCACTCGATCGTTGAGGGCTCGAACGAAGTCATGCAGTCCTTTATCTTCGCCTATGGGGGGAAGCAGCTCGCTGAGCAGATGGTCTCAGTGCAGGAGGCGCTGCTGTGGGACACCGACGAATCGATCGGGGACAACCTAAGCCGCATCGTGACGGCGGCCACAAACCCGACGGTGATGAGCAAGGCACTGCCGCTGGCGGGACAGCTCTTCCTTGGCCTCAAGCCAAGCGCACCGGAGATCCGAAACGTCCACCCGGCGGTGCGCGACCATGCAGATCGCCTGGCGAAGCTCGTGCAGAAGCACTCTCACTACTTCAAGCTCGTAAGCAAGTGGGAGCGCGAGGAGGTCGTGAAGCACCAGGCGCAGCAGGCTCGCGTGGCAAACAATGCCATCTACCTCTATGCCCTGTCGACCTCGCTGTCGAAGATGGACGATCAGCTCCGCACCGGCGAGTTTGGGCCGCAGTTTGAGCGGGACCGTGCGGCGTTCGAGTACCTGTTCGACTGGTTCGAGAATGAGATCCACCGTAACTTCGGCGAGATGCGCACCAATGCCGACGAGAGCATGCGCGAGGCGGCCGAGGCGGCACGATCCTACAACGACACGCTGCCCAACGACGATTACTATATCCACGAGGGCAGTCCACTGGGGCGCGACGCCGGCAAGACGCCGCCGTCTGAGCACATTCAGCAGTTCGACGGCGAGGGGCAGGATCCCCGCGAGGTGAACCGGGCGCCGGGGGAGACCGATGAGCTCGACGTGGAGGAGATCGCGGAGGAGGCGACGCCCCGTGGCGGAGACGGGGCGCCCGAAGAGGCGGCTCCGCCTTCGGAAGAGGAAGAGAGCTGAGGTCCGGCATTCCCTTTTTGATCGACGATAGAGGCGCAGCGGTCGTTCGGCCGCTGCGCTTTCTTGTTGGGGCCTATGGGAGACGGGGCCGGTCGGCGTCCGTTGGCAGGGATCTGGATCCCCGGTTGGACTGTTAACATGTCTTCCCTACCACACACTTCTCATCTACCTCCTTCTGCCTGTGTCCCCTCCGATGCAGGGTACACCCGATACCGACTCCGAGGCCGAGCGCGATCGACTGCGGGCCCTCCGCCGGTTTGAGATCATGGATACAGCCCCGGAACCAGAATTTGACCGGATTGCGGAGCTGGCGGCGTCGCTGGCGGATGCGTCGGTGGCGCTGGTGCTCTTCGTCGATGCGCATCGGCAGTGGCACAAGGCCGCCGTGGGGACCGAGTGCTCGGAAATTGCACGAGAACGGTCCCTCGGAGCTTTGACAATCGAAACCGAAGGACCGACGGTCATTGAGGATGTGGAGGAGACGGAGTGGGGACGGAAGACTCCGCTCGTGGAGGGCGCGTCGCAGGCGCATTTCTATGCCGGCGTACCCCTGGTGACGCCCGACGGGTACCGGATCGGGGCCGTTGCTGTATTGGGGCGTACGCATCGCGTGGTTGACACCGACACTCTTGGGCAACTTCAACACCTGGCCGACATTGCGTCGGAGGCCCTCGTGGAACGCCAGTATGCCCTCGGGGGGACGGAGGAGGTGAGTCAGACCGTTCTTGATCATCTGCCCGGCATTTTCTACGTGCTGGGCCCAAAGGGACGTTTGAAGCGATGGAACGCCCGATTCGAGCGCATCTCGGGGTACGAGCCCGGCGAACTGGCTGGCCTGAAGGCGACTCGTTTGTTTGAAGGGCAGGATCGCGAGCGGGTGGCGGAGGCCATCACTACGGTATTCGAAGAGGGGGCGGCGACTGTTGAGGCAGACTTCGTGTCGAAGGCGGGCGACTCCGTTCCCATCTTGTTTTCCGGTGTCCGAACCTACGTACAGGGCACCCCTCATCTCGCTGGTATGGGCATTGACGTGTCCGAGCAGCACCGCCAGGCCCGGGAGCTGCGCAAGGCGAAAGAAGAGGCCGAGGAAGCCAGTCGCATCAAGTCCGCCATGCTTCAGAATTTGAGCCACGAGATCCGCACGCCCCTCACCTCAATCATCGGCTTCTCGCGGGTGCTGGAGGAGAAGCTCTCGGGGGAGGAGGCGCGCATTGCCGGTCTGGTGCACGACGGCGGGAAACGGCTAAAGGGAACCATCGACTCCGTGCTTCAACTCTCAAAGCTGGAGACCGGTACGGAGGAGCTGTCTCGAGAGCATATCGATCTTACGGAGGTCGTCACGGAGGTGGCCGACCTTCTGCGTCCCCAGGCCGAAGAGAATCAACAGGAGTTCGTGACGGCTATGCCGACAGCACCGATAGAAGGGCACTGGAACAGAGGGGCCCTTCGTCGAATCACTGAGAACCTGTTGGAGAATGCCCTGAAGTTTACACCCGAGGGCGGACGCGTGACCCTACGAGTTCGAGGGACAGAGGCGGCGGCGATTCTGGAAGTAGAAGATACGGGGATTGGGATCAGCGAGGAGGCACTTCCCGGTATCTTTGAGGCGTTCAAGCAGGAGTCTGAAGGATTGGATCGGGAATACGAAGGGAGCGGGCTGGGCCTGTCGAACGTTCGCAAGCTTACCGACCTGCTGGGGGGGACCGTGGAGGTCGAAAGCGAAAAGGGAAGCGGGACCCGTTTCACTGTACGGTTGCCGATAGACGATTCCCGCTGACCGCAATTCTGATGGGATCAATCCTGTTTGTCTCTTCTGAAGTCTCGCGGGAGGTCAAGGAAGCCTCTGGGGGCGTATGCGAACGGAGGCGGATCACGAGCGCCTCCCGTAGGTGGGAGCCGTTGGGCGCGAGGGGGCGTTCTATCGAAACTCCATCCAGAAGAGGATGGTGACGATCAGCATCACGATGCTAATGAGAAAATTCGAGGCGGTAATCCACGCACTGCCGATACGGTCGAGCTTGTAGAGGCAGAGATCGTAGGCACGGTTGTAGGTGGCCTTAATCTGGGAGAGGGCCATGTCGGCATTTTCGGCTGCACCGCCTTCCATCACCTCAGCTCGGGTAAACACGTACGTTAGTTCTTCCACGTCGTACTCGTAGGCCCGGACCGCCGCGCGCGCCTCATGGAGCTCGGTGAGGAGCTCTTGCAGTCGGCGGCGTCCGGAGAGATTGTAAAACGAGGGTTCGCAGGCATAAATGCGGTCGAGCAACTCGTCCAGCTCCTGGTCGAGGTCACTTCCTTCATCGACCAGGGTCGTGAGCCACGCCCAGTACTCGTCCGTCGAGAGCTCGAACAGTTCAGCGGCTACCGTGAGCTCGTCGTCGGACGCAAGGGAAGCTACGTGGGGAGCAGACAGGGCCTCGTCGCGGGCGTCGCCACGCTCGTAGAGAACAGGGGCGGGCATAAGTGTGCGTCGTACAGGGCGAAAGAACTACGCAATTTGGGCGAAGCCAGTGTACGGGTGGAGCACCTCGGGCAGTTCGATGGTGCCGTCCGCCTGCTGGTTGTTTTCCAAAAGGGCTGCCACGATGCGGGGAAAGGCGAGGCCGCTGCCGTTCAGGGTGTGGACGAGCCGCGGTTTGGCCTCGGGCTCGGGGCGGTATCGGATCTGCATGCGGCGGGCCTGGAAGGCCTCAAAATTGGAAACGGACGATACCTCCAGCCAGCGCTCCTGACCGGCGCTCCACACCTCCAGATCGTATTTCTTCGCTTGGGTGAAGCCCATGTCGCCGGTGCACATGAGAAGGCGCCGGTAGGGAAGGCCGAGGGCATCGAGAGCGCTCTCGGCGTCTGACAGCAGCGATTCGAGGGCGCGGTAGCTCTCGTCCGGGTGCACGATATGGACGAGCTCTACCTTGTCGAACTGGTGCAGGCGGTTCAGGCCGCGCACGTCCGAGCCGTAGCTGCCGGCCTCGCGGCGCCAGCAGGGCGTGTAGCCGCAGTATTTGAGCGGGAGGTCGTCCCCGTCCAGGATCTCGTCGCGGTGGAAATTGGTGAGGGGGACCTCCGCCGTGGGGATGGGGAAAAAGTCGTCCCGGGGAATGCGGTACATCAGGTCGTCTTTGTCCGGCAGCTGGCCGGTGCCCTCGGCGCTTTCAGGGTTGACGAAGAGGGGCGCCTGAATTTCTCGATAACCACGATCGCGCGCTCGTTCGAGAAAGAAGTTTTGGAGGGCGCGCTGTAGCCGGGCACCACGGCCGGTATAGAATGGAAAGCCGCTGCCCGTCACCTTTGCTCCCCGCTCGAAGTCCACGAGGTCGTGCTGGTCGGTGAGCTCCCAGTGTGGGGCCGGCTCGAAGTCAAACTCGGGCTTGTCTCCGAGGGTCTCCTCCACCTCGTTGTCGTCCTCCGTGGCCCCCACGGGCACACTGGGATGCGGCACGTTCGGAATTTTGAGCAGCAGTTCGCGCTGCTTCGTTTCAGCCTCTTCCACCTCGTCCTTCAGCGCGTCGATTTCGTCCTTCAATCGGCCCGTCTCGTCGATGCGCTTCTGCGCCTCCTCGTCTTTGCCCTCGCGCTTCAGCGCCCCGATCTCAGACGAGAGGTCGTTCTTGCGGGCCTGGGCGTCTTCCTTCTTCGTTATGGCCGAGCGCCGTGCCTCGTCCACGTCCAGCAGCTCGTCCACCATGTCGGGCGAGCCAGTGTCCTTGGCCCGGATGGCCTCCTTTACGCGCTGAGGGTCGTTGCGGACAGTGTCGATGTCGAGCATGGGAAAAGTAGTCAATCAGGAGCAACACGTTACAGTAGGGCGCACGGCGGTGCGTCCCTGCGGGCACGAAAATGGGATGTCGTAGGACGGAGTCCTGTCGGTCACTTCAGCCCGTTCCGGGGAACGGAGATCCATTTTGTCGATGCATTCGGAAGGCTGCAGTGTACGGGTCCAAGATAGAAAGCAGCGGAGGGGCTCCCACCGTTCGACTCTGAACTCCATTCGAAGATCGGAGGCAGAGCGTCACGAATCGTGGACGACACCGAGGTCGCGGCCCAGGGCGCGCAGTCCCTCGTCCAGGGAATGCGGGTCGTAGTTCAATTCCGTCTCCGCCTTGAGAATGATAAAGCCCGTTTTGGCCGGGCGATCCACCGGGTCGTCAAAGTATTCGCTCGGCACTGGGTCGATGGGCTCAGGGGAGAAGCCGAACACATCGGCTACCGTCTCCGCCAACTCGTGGATCGTCACCATCTCCCGCCCGGAGAGGTGGAAGATTCCGTCCTTGTCGCGGTCGATCACACGTTCGATGCCGTCGGCTAGGTCCGGCACGTAGGTGGGCGTGCGCCACTGATCGTTCACCACGTGGATGGTGTTGCCCTTCGACAGCTCCTCGATCATCCAGAGGACCACATTTGAGCGAGACAGCTGTTGGGCGGTGCCGTAGAGCAGCACGGTGCGCACGATCGTCCAGTCTGAAAGGCCGACCGACCGGATTGCATTCTCGCCCGCGAGCTTTGTGCGACCATAGTAGTTGACGGGATCGGGACGGCCGTTTTCGTCGTAGGGCCCACGTTTTCCGTTGAATACGAAGTCCGTAGACACTTGAACGAGGCGGGCGCGGGCCGTTTTGCAGTGCTTCGCGAGGCGCTTCACGGCACGGGCGTTGGTGGCCCAGGCATCGTTTCGGTTCTCGTCGCAGGCCCCGACATCAGACATCGCCGCGCAGTTCACGACCACCTCGGGATCGAAGTCCTCGAAGACCGACGTGACCGCATCGGGCGCCGTCACATCCATGGGCCTGTAGTCGATGTCGTCTCCGTCGAACCGAGGCGCCTCGTCGCGCGCCGTGGCGAGCACGTCGTAGTCGGACGACGCGTGCAGGTGCTGCGTGAGCGTTTGCCCGAGGAGGCCGTTGGCACCGGTTACCAGCACTCGGCGGGAGAGGGGACGCTGCTGCTGGAAGGGAAGGTCGTCGAACGGAAGGTCCGGCATTGGAGGCGAGTCGATAGGGATCGTGAAGAGGGCAGGCCTGTTGCGCATAGGTGTGGCGCGCGCAGTAGTTTCGTCGCCAGCTCCCGTTTTGCCAACCCCAAGAGCGTTCAAGAACCGGTATGCCGGACCCGCTGTCCAATCGTCGCCGAAAAGCCATTGCCGCTCTCACCCGTCGCCGGGGACGTCGGCAACACAATCAGACGCTCATTGAGGGGCCTCGGGCCTTAGCGTCGGCCCTGGACGCCGGGGCCCCGCTCGTGGACTGCGTCGTAACGAAAGCGGCCCTGGACGATCCAGAGGTGCAGTCTCTTCTTGATCGTCTCTCCGTGCCGGTGTCGGTCACCGACGTGGAGACGATGGGGACCCTCACGGACGTGCAAACGCCGCAGGGCATTGTGGCGGTGGTGGAGCGACGGTTGATGGAGCCGGACGATCTGCTTCCTCAGCTCGGAGCGGAGTCTACGCTCCTGCTTCTGGACGGAGTGCAGGATCCGGGAAATGTAGGCACCCTGGTGCGGACGGCGGCGTGGTTCGGGGCGTCTGGCGTCGTGGCGGGGCCGGGCACGGCCGGGCTGTATGGACCGAAGGTCATGCGGGCGGCCACTGGGGGACACTGGAGTCTGGCCCTGGCCCGTACCGACGCCCCCGGCCCACTGTTGGACCGGTTACGTCGGACGGGATGGGGACTGTACGGGGCGGACCTCCAGGGAGTGCAGGCCGACGAGTGGACTCCGCGTCGACCGTCCGCTCTCGTGCTCGGCAGTGAGGCACACGGCCTCAGCCCGGCCGTGCTCGATCGCCTCGATACGCCCGTGTCCATTCCCGGCGCGCCCCATCGCCCTGCTGCCGAATCCCTCAACGTGGCCGTCGCGGGAGGAATTCTCATCTATGAATGGATGGGGGGATGACCGCTGATACAACTGACACCGAATCCGGCTGCAGACTTCAGGGAAGAGCTACGGCGGTGCAATACGCAAATCCCTCTCGTATCGTCGGCGCCAGCGAGGAGGGCACCAGAAGCGCCATTGGACTGTGACGTTACGAGCTTAACCGCAGGAGCGACACACCGTGGTACTGGGTTTTTCGTTTCCTGAAGGTCAATATCCGCTGTGTAGCGTCGTTTGAGTCCAACGACGCTACAACGGGACATCTCCCTCGTCCGACGGATAATTTTACAATCCTACACTCCAACGGCGCTACGGAATCCGGCTTCCTACCGGAATAGAGCCCCCGGAGTTGGTATGAGCGAGGCAAAGGCACGTAGACGGCGTTGGGGAAGATGGGAGGGGGTTAAGTTCCCATACAGTCTTATGATATATGCGTGAACGACGTTAGGTTTCGGGAGGGATTTATGTCTATAAAATCCATTTCTAACTTGGGCGCACTTCTTCCCAATGCCCGGTCTCTTGGTGGGGGTCCGGGCTTTTTCTATGTTTGAGTGGACCGTTTGCTTTCATTCGCGGATGTTGAGGGGAACAGTGGCAGAAGCCTTTCGCGATGAGGCCCACCATCTGTCGGGGGACGACGACATACAACGTTCGGGGGGCGTAAAGCGAGGGTATTGCTGGACGGGGAGAGAGGACACGCCGATCGGGGAAGACCAGAATGCGATCAGGCGGAGACTTCGTCTGATTTCCGTCGGCTCATTTGCCGGCGGGAGGAAACGGCTTCGCTCAGTGTGCATTGACGCCGGACGGAGTATGCGACGGTTCCTTCTATCAAGTTCTTGAGATTCAGTATGCCCACCTACACCGTGATTGGGTTCGAGAAGGATGGTTTCGATAGCTTCTCGAACGTCGCTACGGCCGATGGGCCGGCCCGGGCGGCAGAGAAGGCCATCCAGGATCACTTTATCAAGTCTCAGGGCCGTCGCCCGCCCGATTCCGAAGCCCTTGCCCAACTTGAAAACGAAACGGGCCTGTTTGTGATCGGCATTCTGGAAGGGGAGCACGACAACCTCGACGAAATCGTGGACCACTACGAACAGTGGTCCTAGGCAACGGGCGCCATTCCTTTACAGGGGAGGATTGGTGCGGGCCTCCTCAACAACTGTCGTGAGGGCGGCGGGATCAAGAGTGCGTCGGCGCTCCACTAGCGCGCCACCACTCTTTGTCCGGAAATGGGCCTCGTACACGAGAGTGTCCTCGCCCGACATGCGAAAGCGACAGGCTGGCATTCCCTCGTTGTACAGGCCCCAGACCTCGTAGACGAGGCCCTCTAGGGGCGTTTCTGAGGAGGTGCTTTCGTCGATGATCTGTTGCCCAAGGCTTTTGGCCACCAACCGCGCGCCATCGCGGTCTAGGCCCTCCTTGGCGAAGGTCGCTTTCGCCTCTTTTGTCAGGGTCATGGTCCGTGCTTGGCTGTGGGAGGAATCGTGGAAGAAGCCGTACACCCACCGTGACCCGCGGTTCATGTAAGCAAGTGTTAGGAACGCTATCGTTAGACCATCGAGGGTTCGTTACGGGTGCGGAACGAACGGATGCGTCTCATTCGGTTTTCTCGGAGAAGGACTTGCGTGTAGCAGTGGGGCGGTGCAGGACAAATTCGAGAATTCCCTCTGGATGGAACTCCACGCATTTGAGAATCCATTCGTCCGCGAGGGCTCGGGTCAAGATCCTGAGGTCTTCGTCTCGGGAAGAGGCTGTGGAGCGGATGCGGCGTGAAGGGGAAGACGTCTCCCCCGTTCTCGGAGACGGCGACTGTTGTGTCGTGGAGTCATCCGGTTCGGGGTCCTCCCGAATGTGGGGAGAGGCGAAGAGGTCGTTTTGTAAGAGCGGGTCGTTCTCGGGGGGACCGAAGAGACTCATTCTGAATGGGGCGTCGGGGAGGTGTTAGGGGGCTGAGGGCTCCTCCGTAGAGGGCACAGGGGATTCATTCCCTTCTCGAGACGATACGGAATCGTATACCGATCCGTAGCGCTGGAGCCGTTCTTCAATTTCGTTGACGAGACGGGCATAGTCTTCTGCTCCTTGGGAATCGGGGGCGTACCGAAAGATGTCGAGGTTGCGACTGGGAGCATCCGCGAGAACGGGATCTGCCCGAATCTCCGTGTCGAAGACCTTGCCGCCGTAGTGGTTGCGCAACTGGGTGATGGCGTCGTCGACCTGCGTCCCACTCCAGTCCACCATTGTAAGAGCGATACCGAGGATGGGAGCGGCCTCGCCGATGTTCTGTCGCACACGGCGCACGACTTCCCCGAGGCTGACTACGCCTTCGAGCGCCAGATAGGAGGGCGTAACGGGAATGAGGAAAGCATCGGCCGCCACGAGGGCGTTTACCGAGAGGATGGACGTGGAGGGAGCACAGTCGATGAGGATAGACTGGTACTGGTCATCCACCTCTCGGAGGACATCTGCCAGACGATACTGCCCCCGCTCGTGCTGATTCAGGCGCACGTCGGCATTGGCGAGTTCCAGTGCGCCCGTTAGCAGATCCAGGTTGTCGAGAGAGGTCGACCGGATGGCGTCCTCTATGGAATGCTCCCCAAAGAGCACATCGGCCACGGAAGGGGAGAGGTTGCTTTGAGGGACGCCAAGTGAAACCGACGCGGAGCCTTGGCTGTCAAGATCGACCAACAGAACGTTGCGGCCTCGGCGGGCTAATCCGGCCGCTACGTTGACGGAAGTGGTTGTTTTGCCGACACCGCCTTTGTTGTTGAGGACGGGAATCGTTTTGAGCATGTTCGCTGCAGTTCTGCTTGGAAAAACGTAGAATCCGCTGTTTCAGTGAGGCGTCCGGTACCGCGATTTCTGGCGTTGGTGTAGCATGTGCAATCCGTGTACCACGTCTCGGGCAGAAATGGCAATGCAGACCCTGAATTTACACGTCTGCCAAAATCGAAAGGAACCACGGACTGAGAGCCCGTAAGCAGGGGAATGGATGCGAGGAGGGGCACATCCGTTCCGAGCCCGTTACACTTCTCAGCCTTCCTCGAAACGCTGGAATGAGCGAACAGACTGCAGGAGCCCATTGGTCTTACGTTTCTTCCGCACACTCCTGTGCTGTTTCGATTCTTCGCATTTCAGAGAGCCCTCCTCGAACCTTGACCTGTGTTTGCGATTGAGGGTCCGAAGAGGAATTCGCATTAACAGCATTAACAGTTTGTGACAACACGACGATGACTGCCTCGCTTTTAGTTCTGAATGGCCCCAATCTCAATCTTCTGGGCACCCGTGATCCCGAGGCCTACGGCACGGCGTCGCTTGATGCCATCGAGACGGAACTCGACGCGTCGTTTTCGTCGGTAGAATTCGACTTTCGGCAGCACAACGGTGAAGGAGCACTGATCGACTCGCTTCACGATGCCCATGAGCAAAACCGCGACGGCATCGTGTTGAATCCGGGCGGGTACACGCACACGTCCGTTGCCCTGCGCGACGCCGTTGACGCTATTGCTCCTCCTACGGTGGAAGTGCATCTCTCCAACGTGCATGCACGGGAGGATTTTCGCCGCACCTCGCGCATTGCGCCGGTCTGTGTGGGACAGGTGAGTGGCTTCGGGGCGGCGGGGTATCACATGGCCGTACGGTATTTTTTGCAGTGGACGTGACGAAGAGCGCGTTCCCATGGCCTCTCGCGTCCCGCGTGCTCGCTGGAGGCTACTCGACCATTCTTACTTGTATATCGTCACCGCTTTCATGGCAGGCTATAAGGGACATCTTGCCGGTGCGACGCTCTTTGCCATCGGGTATCTCGCCGCGCTCGGATACGCATTTTCCATCGACATTGCCTACCGGCAGTACACAGCCCTGGAACAGGTGGGGTATCCCCTGGCCCTGGTGGTACTGACGTTGCTCTTCGGCCTGTGGCCGGATGTGGATACGAATTCGAAGGGACAGCAGATCTTCTACACGATCTTCTTTGTGACCGACGTATTTCTCATCGTGACGGAGCGGTTTCGGGCGGCAGCATACCTGGGCCTTGTGGCGCTGCTGCCCGTGCTGAGTCGTCACCGGGGATGGACGCACACCTGGTGGGCGATGCTACTGGTGCCATCGCCGTTTCTCATCCTCCCGTACCTGCACATGCCGGAGCGTCCCCTCATTGGGCTTCCCTTCTACGGGGCCGCCGTGACGGGCTATTTGAGTCACCTCGTAATCGATTGGATTACGTGAGTTGGATCCTTTCGTCGGCCCTTCGTTCATTGTGGTCGACCCACCGTATCTTTCTCCGTTTTGGATTCTCATATGTTTCAGTCTCAGACCGTAACTGTCCTCGCCGTCCTTAGTCTCGTTGGGGCATTCGGCCTCGCAGGATTTGCGTTTCAGGACGAGGAGGCTTCGGCCTCGGCCGATCCGACCGTCGACGTAGGGGTCGTGGTCAACGATCTCGAGGCCTCTCTTCAGTTTTACCGAGAGGTGTTAGGGATGGAGCAGCGCCGGACCATCGACATCACCGAGGATTTTGGGCGTCGCTCTGGTCTTACCGGTGGCGCTCCGACCGAGATTCGCGTTCTCACTCTGGGAGACGGTGACGCAGCCACCGAGTGGAAGCTCATGGCCTTTGAAGAGGACGCCGCGGCGGTGGACGAATCCGACATCACCGACGCGCAGGGCATGCAGTATATTACACTCCAGGTTGATCGGTTGGGGCCGTATCTGGAGCGAGCGCGAACACACGGAATCGAGCCCCGGGGGGAAACGCCGATTGCACTGGGCGACGAGAACCATTTCCTCCTTCTCCAGGCTCCGGAAGGGACGTTTGTCGAGCTCATTGGGCCACTCAAGCAGTAGCACGCACGAACGGATCTTTTCTGTACGAATCGGTTCGGTTTCATGGCTGACCCGGATACGTCTGCGTCCTCCTCGTCCTCCGTCGAGGCTGAGTCTGCCTCTGAAGCGTCGGCCTCCGGGGACGAGAGTGCAGCAGGCTCCGTGGCGGCCGGCATTCTGTCGAGTCGCATTCTGGGCCTGCTGCGGGAGCGGACGGTGGCGTATTTCTTTGGGCTCGGGGCCCACGCCGACGTGCTCCAGGTTGCCTTCAAATCCCCGAATCTCCTCCAGAATCTGCTGGGTGAAGGGACCATTTCGGCAGCGTTTATCCCGATCTACAGCCGAATGATTGAGGAGGAGCGGTACGAAGACGCCGGACGTTTTGCCGGGGCCATCTTTGGGTTGTTGCTTGCAGTGGCGGCTGGAGTGGCTGTGCTTGGGATCGTGCTGGCCGAGCCCATCGTGGGGATCCTTGCCCCGGGTTTCATTGATGACGCTGCGCGGGTGGCGGAGGGCGAGATTCTGGTGAATCGGTTTGCGTTGACCGTGCAGGCCGTCCGCATCATTTTTCCGATGGCCGCTGTGCTTGTGTTATCGGCCTGGGCGCTTGGGGTGCTCAATAGCCACCGACGCTTCTTCGTGCCGTACGTGGCCCCTGCTCTCTGGAACGTCGCAATCATAGCATTTCTGTTTGGAGGGGCGTACTGGGTCACCGGGACCCCCTGGGCTCCGAAGGCGCTGTCCGGCGATACCCTTACTGCGCTCCTGATAACGGCCTGCGTAGGGGCCTTTGTAGGGGGGGGGCTCCAGTTTCTGGTGCAGCTTCCGTTTGTGATGCGCGAGATGCCGGAATTCTCGTTCTCGATATCGACGCGCGTGGAGGGTGTACGGGAGGCCATTGACGCCTTTGGCCCGGTCGTGGCCGGGCGGGGCGTGGCCCAGTTGTCGGCCTATCTCGACATCTTTCTGGCGTCGTGGCTCACCGTGGGGGCTCCTGGGGTTCTTCGGTTTTCGCAGATGCTCTACATGCTCCCGATCAGTCTCTTCGGAATGTCGGTGGCGGCGTCGGAGCTCCCGGAGCTCTCGCGCCTTACGGAGGAGAAGGTGGCGGCGTTTACGGCGCGACTCCGCCGGTCGATGCGTCAGATTGCGTTTCTCACCGTGCCGACTGTGGTAGGCTATCTTACCTTTGGGGTATTGCTCGTCGGGGCGCTGTTTCGGACGGGGCGGTTTCGGGCGGGAGACACCTGGCTCGTCACGATTGTGCTGGGCGGGTACGCGCTTGGGATTCTTGCGACCACCTTCTCCCGGCTTCTCCAAAATGCCTTCTACGCGATCGGCGATACGAAGACGCCGGCCTGGATTGCTGTAACCCGAGTCACGGTGTCGACCGTCGTGGCGGTCCCGACGATGTTTTGGCTCGATACCATTCCGCTGAGCCGGATTGTTGGGCCACTGCCGGGATCGACGCTCTATTTGGGGGCGCTTGGGCTTGGCCTCGGGGCCAGCGTCGGGGCGTGGGTGGAGGTCTGGCGTCTGCGCCGGGCCCTGCGCGATCCGATGCCGAACATTGCGATTCCGTGGAGGGCCGTGCTCCGCATGGGGGGGCTTGCTCTCCTGGCGGTGCCTCCCGCAGCGGGCCTGTGGGGGCTTTTGCCGGACTGGCACGTGCTCATTGTAGCGCCGCTCGTCGTGGGAACGTACGGAGCTCTGTATCTCGGAGGCGCGGCCCTGCTCGGATTTGATGAGATCGAGTCTTGGACTCGCCGCTTCTTGTGAACTGGCGTATGCGAGGGATATGTCGGCGAGGGAGAGCGGAAATGTCAGAGCAGTATGCCTTCACATCGACACTTCGAGAGCAAATGAGGGCCTCGTCGAGCAAGGACGTTTCAATTCCGGATGTCTGTACTGGCACCTCTGCTCTCTCTTCTATCCACAACGCGGGGTTTGGGGAGGGAATCTCGGGCCGTATGGAAAGGAGTGTTGGTTAATATTGTGTGGGGAAAGGAAGGAGGGGAGGGAAAAGAAGAGGTATGAAATGTGATAATTTAGATTTGGAAGCGGTTGCGAAATATCGTAACCGCTTTTCCTGCACGATGAGTTCAATTACAGTTCTTGGTTTGTTCTCGTAAAGTGTTTGTCATTCTGTGCAAACATGAACATCACACTCTAGTGAGAACAACGTCGGTGGGGGAGAGGTAGATTGGGGTGGAGTTAAAGAAAGAGTATCAAACCAAAAAAGGGATATTCTAATATGGATACCTACCTTATACTCGCAAGCCTCTGGACTCTGTACATGGGTGTAGAGACCTATATATTTGCCCGGCCGCAGGCACGTCCTCACTTCGCAGGCTTTCTCATGATTCATCTTTTACTTGCCCCGTTGTCCTTCATCCTCTCGCTCACAAGTGGCATCCTAGGGGAGCGAATTGAGACGACCTATCGGGCGGCGTGGCGCTCGAAGGTAGCCTTTCAACGCAGCGGGCGCAAGAAGCTCATCGGATAGGATTCGTAAGGCCGATGGAGTGAGGCCGGGAGGGGGGAGCCTCCCTCCGTCGGCCGAGTCGGCCGCCGGTGCCAAGAGCACTGGAGAGGAGATGAGGGGGTTGAGGATTTCTCGTTCCAGTCCGCACGCTTCGTGAAAAGAGACGGTTTGCCCTGGCTTCGATTCTAGAATGGACATCTGAATGCAGAGCGCATCCAGACCGTCATGCGGCCAGCCTTTGCCTCCGAATTTTCGGCATTAGACTTCAATCTTGAGGGCCACATAGGGCACTAGGGGCAGTTGGTTGACCCGGCGCTGCGTGAAGAGGTCGAAGTAGAACAGATTCTGCCGGTCGTAGAGGTTGATGGCCCCGGCCTTGGCCGTGAGATTGGCAAAATTGCCCGTAAAGGTCCGTTCCAGGCTCACGTCGAGGCGGTGATAGGCAGGAAGACGAGAGTCGTAGGGCTTTTCGTAGAGGAGGCGGGGCGTGCCGAAGGCGCGAGGAGTCTGTTGAAGGTCTTCCTGATGGACGTATACGTCAAAGCCAAACGGCTTCGTATAGGGCAGGCCGGAGCCCATCTGCCACCGGAGGTCGATCGTGAACAGGCTGAGGGCGACACTGAGGACAGTGTTCAGTTCGTGTCGGCGGTCCTGCGGCGGGTGATAGGCCTGAATGTCGGTGCCAAACCACGTGCCGAAGTTGTCCTGCGAGGCCGTGTACCGGGTCCAACTTAGACCGTATCCGAGATAGGCGTACACCCGTCCGTGTTCGAACGTACCACGCAGATCGAGGCCCCAGGCAGTGCCCTCCGCACCGGTCAGCTCCGTCGTAAACCGCGCCCGGGCACTCCAGATGGGAACGGCCAAGTTGGCGAGGTCCTTGTAGTATCCCTCGGCAGTGAGTCCAAAATCACCAATCTGCTGGCGCCAGCCGAGAATGGCGTGCCAGGCCGCCGGGCGTCCCTGATCGAGCGGTGTTGGAGTCCAGGCCATAAACGACGATCCCAGGTCCCGCTCGTCTGAAAGGCCCACCACCGTCTGGCGATACAGGCCCATTGCCGCGTTCACCTCCTGGTTGTTGCTGCCGAAAGGCCGCCAGCTCGCCCGCAGTCGAGGTTCGATTGTAGGGCCGTAGTCGAACGGCACCGTAACGGCCACGCCCGGTCGAAGGTCGACGCGGTCCCCGAGGGACAGCGTGCCGCTCACGTATCCGTTCACCGAGATCACGTTCATGTCTGCCGTCTGGAGGCCCTGAAACTGCTCTCCGAGAGCATATTCCTGCTCGCTGTAATGAAGGTGGAACCCGCTCCGAATCGCGCTTCGCCCCGCAAACGGTTTCACGACGTTCACCTTCGTGGCGAAGTCCCAGAGGTTCGCCCATCGTTCGGGGGCGCTGTTCTCGCCGACAGCGTTTTTCACGTAGGACGAGCTCACGCTCACGTCTGCGAGGGCCGACGAGCCCGACCCGAAGGCCACGCACCGCCCGCCGAACACGGTGTTCGACCACCGAAAGATGTCGCTGCTTGCCGGGGCAAGGGAGCCGCGATCGTAGGTGTGGAATCCCGTCAGGGAGCAGCGTCCAGACTCGGTCGTGTTTTGCAGCTTGGCGAACTGATCGGTGAATTTGAGGGGCTGTGCTTGTCCGAGAAGAGGGGGGGCGGTGCGTTCAATCTGGGACACGCGGGCGGTCGCGAGGAGCGACAGGCCGTCGTTATTGAGCGGGCCTTCCGCCCGCACGCCCGTGAGGAAGGGGCTGGCCGTGACGGCGGCCGCCACGTGCTCCTGGTTGCCGCCGCGCATCTGCACGTCGATTACGGACGAGAGTCGTCCGCTGTACCGAGCTGGAAACCCGCCGGCGTAGACCTCGGCGTTGGAGATGAGCGCCTGCGGAAAGGCAGAGTAAAACCCGATGATGTGGAAGGGACGGTAGACCTGCATCCCATCCATGAGCACGAGGTTTTGGTCCGGCGTGCCCCCACGAACGTACAGCTGGCCGCCGCGGTCGCCCACCGATACGACGCCCGGCAACGACTGGAGGTAGCTCGCAAGATCGCCGCTGACGGACGGCGTGGGGATCCGGCCCACGTCTGCAGGAGCCACGCGCTGGCGGCCGGCCTCTTGGGTGGTGGCACCCCCGGCCGCGTCGGTCACGACAATTTCGCCAAGCGCCTGTTCCGTGGGCGAGAGCTCGAAGGTTCGGGTGACGGGATCCTCGGGGCCAGAGAGCTGGAGGGTGTCGCGAATGGGGCGGTATCCTACGAAGGTGGCGCGCAGAGTGTACCGATCAGGAGAGAGCCCGGCGAAGTGATAGTATCCGTTGTTGTCTGCGACGGTGCCCTGCGGGGACGCGTCCGTCGTTAGCGAGCGAACGACCACATGGGCGCCCGGGAGGGGCTGGCCGGTTTCGGCGTCAACGACGAAGCCCCGAAGGGCCACTGCCTGTGCCGAGGCCGAGGGGCACGACGCTAGGCCTCCAAGCAGAAGGGACGCGAGGGCAGCGAGGACAAATCGAACGGAAGGGCAAGTTGAAGACACGGAAGAGGACGACTCGTCAACAGACGACTCAATTCTCGGAATACGGATACACGGTGACCGTATCGGTCACGATGCCACCGACAAAGCCCACGCCGTTCGCTACGTTCGAGGCCACACCGGGCAGCAGTTCCGTTTCCCGATCCAGTCGAAGAAATTCAGGCCACTCCGGTGTGCCGGCCGCCACCATCACCTGAATGCTGTCGGGCACACGCGCGCCCGGAAGTCCACAGAGGTCGTCCAGATATTCGATTCGAGCCTCAACGGTCCCCGGTGTTGTGTGCAGCGTATCGGCCAGGTGTCCGTACGTCCACACCCGACCCAAATCGTAGAGAGCCCGTACCGAGACCACTCGCTCTGCTTCTCGGACGGCGATGGTCGTGGTTGGATGTGCCGGGTACGGATTGCGGCACTCCAACGCATTGAGGGTGGTCACAGGAGAAACGACGGACAGCGTGGGGCCGGAGGCGGGAATGGGAACGTCGGCGTAACTCGTGGTCCCGTCTGGTCCTCGCACCCGTAGCCGGTAGGTTGTGCCCGAGTCGATCGGAGCGGTCGTGTAGTAGTTGTGCGCGGTGGCCGGGTCGAGGTAACGAAACAGAGAATCCCGAAGGGAGAGGGTCCGGTCCGTGGATCGGTTCGTGAGCGTCACCGCCGCGTTCAGCGATTCAGGTCGCGGACCAGCAGGCCGTCGCGGAGCGGCTCGACGCGTACAAACTGGGTATCGGCCGAGGGATTGAGGACTCCGAAAAGAGAGTAGTGCCGCTCATTGTCGTGGAAGGACTCCACCGTCGGGTCGCACCCCGTTACGAGCACGAGAAAAATGGTCACCGTGATCGGGCGTCGGGGGGAAGTCATCGGGGAGGGGACGATTGTCACCGCAGTCGTGGGCCAGGGGCCGGAAAGGAGGGCACGCTTTAGGAAGTGCTGATGTCCTTTCAGTTAAGCAATATCACAGATGGTGTCAATGTAAAAGCGGCTCTAGTGGTCAGTGAAACTGAAGCTGTCGGAGTTCGAATTGAACACGCTGTGTTGAATGCGTCATTCTGCGGCCTGAAGACCGTCCACTGGTCCATCGTGCTCCCCGACATGGAAAACGTGACGCACCACTAGCTTTAGAAGCGTCCCCGTGCGGAAGATTCCGTTATTGACACCGTCGAGAACAGGCCCTTGATTGTATAATGTGGTCTTTCGAGAAAGACCTTCCGTTTTTGTCCTCTGCTGAGTTTCCTGCAGCGGGCCGTTCTCATCGATCTTTCCGGTCCCATGTCCGACGATACACCGACCAACGATCTCTCCCTCACGCTTCGAGAACTGCGCGACCATCTGCAGGCGTTTCAGGATGACTATCTGGCGGACAAGAGTGACGAGACGGTGGGTACGTATCGCCGTTCGCTCAACAGCTTCGAGAAGTGGTTCGTGCAGGAGAATAATTTCCGGTTTACAGAGGACGATGTGCGCGACTACAAGACGTATCTCATGGAGGAGCGGGAGCTGAGCCAGGTGTCCGTGTCGACGTATCTCACGGCCCTGCGTCGCTTCTGTCAGTACCTTACCGACATCGGCGAACTCACCGAGAATCCGGCAACGGGCGTGAAGGGCAATCGCCGTCCCGACTCCCATTCACGGTCCGTCCTCACCGAACAGGATATCGAGGCGCTGGAGGAGGTGTTGGGGACGACTACGGCCATCGACAAGCGCGACACGGCCATCGTCTACCTGATGCTCTACGCTGGGCTGAGTGAGATTGAAATCGTGCGGGCCAACGTGGAGGATCTTGAGCACACGCTGATGGGACCTGTGTTGCGCGTACAGGGAAAAGGGCGCACGGTGAAGGACCAGGAGGCCCCGCTTGATCCCCCAGTGCTGGAGGCCGTGGAGGCGTACTTGGACACGCGTGACGACGTACACCCCGAAGATCCGCTCTTCGTCTCGCATGGCCACCGCTCCGACGGCAAGCGCCTCAAGACGCGCTCCGTCCGCAGCCGCATCAACGGCTACCTCAAAAAGGCCGAAATCAAGCGGAAGGGCGTGACACCTCACAGTCTCACCCACACGGCGGCTCTCATCTGGCTCAATGATGGCATGCCGCTCGATGAGGTGAAGCAGCGAATGCGGCACGGCACGCTCGACACCACGATGATCTATTACAAAAAGCAGGGGCTTCTAAAGCGGGACCCGGACGAGCTGGACGAATTAACGTCGTGACCGTCGGCAGTTACTGGTACAGATCGCATTGTGCTGTGCCTGTCCGAGGCCGAGCCGCTTCGGGCGTCCTGGTGCGGCTTCGACCACTGCGTGAGGCAACGCCACGCCACCTACAAGATGCTGCACGGGTCATCCATCCGGCTGAAAGAGATCGTAGCGGAGGCCCACACTTCCCGCAAGGCGTGGGGTCAGCGACGGGTGGAGGCGAAGAATTGGGGTGGCGTGGAGAAAAACCTCGAACCGTTCGTTGTAAAAATTAAGGCCGATTTGACCGCTGACACCGGTTTCGACGGTGGGCGTGACGTCCAGCTGTTGGCCTCGTCCATAGAGGCCCGGTCCATAGTAGATATGGACGAGCGAATCGGACACAGGGCGCTCCCAGAGGCGGTGGAGATACAACGCCGCGAAGTCATCCCCGTCGGTGGTGAGGAGCGTGCTGTAGGAGACGCCGTCCGGGCGGTAGAGCTTTGCGGTCGCCCCGCCCAGGTGACCGATCTCAAATCCGATTGTGACTGAGCCGGGCTCACGCTGGGCATGGCTCTTCAGTGGAATCGCGGCCCCGAGTAAAAGCAAGACGAAGAGCACGACGCATTGAGCAGCCCCGCGCCAGAACCGGGGAAAGGGCGCATCACTCAGAGGCATCGGACGAACGCTGGAGGGCTGTGAGCATGTCTTCCTTGAAGTGGGAGGCGTCCTGCAACTCCTTTCGGCCGGCCAGCACGAGCCGAATGTCGCGGCGCTTGGCTGCCGAGACGTATCGTTCCCGCTCTTCATCGCTTTGCGGCTCGATCGAGGGGATATCCACGGTTGCGCCGTCCTCGTCAATCGCGACGAACGTGTAGAAGGCTCGGTTGCACTTTCGTTCCGTTTCGGCCTTTGGGTTTTCGGCCCACACGTTCAGCTCCACTTCCATTGACGTGTGAAACGCCCGGTTGACCCGACTCTTCACCACGACAATCTCCCCTTCCTCAATGGCGGATTGGAACTCGACATTGTCGACCGAAGCGGTCACGCAGACCCGGTTGGCGTGGCGCTGAGCAGAGATCGCCGCGCACTTGTCCATCAGGTGCAGGAGGCGCCCCCCCATCATGTTGCCGAGGCTATTGGTGTCGTTCGGCAGCACAATCTCGGTCATCATGCAGGTCGAGGCCGAGACCGGCTTGGACGAGGGCGAAGGGGCCATTGGAAGAGACGGGGGACTTTGTGATATGAGGGCGTGGGCAACAAGGCAACACGCAATCTTACGATCTCGGAGCCGGCCCCTTCCTCCATCCACACGAAACGCCTGTAAACAAGGCAAAACCGATCACGTTTTCTGCTTTTTCTTCTTGGCAGCCGGGAAGAGAATGTTGTTGAGGATGAGCCGGTAGCCGGGGGAGTTGGGATGGAGGGACAGATCGGTGGGGGGGTCGCCTACAAAGTGCTGATAATCTTCGGGGTCGTGGCCGGAATAGAAGGTGAAGGTTCCCTGCCCGAGCGTTCCGTGAAGATAGCGCACCTGGTCGCGCTCGGGCGGCTTGGCGAGGACCACGACGTCTTCCTTCACGAGGTCCTTTTTGAAGGCCGTCGTCTGCCCGACGAATCCCTTCACCGTGGCTACGTGGTTCTGCGTGAGCATAGTGGGCACGGGGTCCCACTTTGCGCTGAAATCGAAGAGGGTGAAGTAGTCGAGCGACGGGTCGCGGATCTGAGTGGGCGGGGGACCGACGTCGATGTTTGAGTGCGAGTACTCCTGCGCGTTTAGGTTGGGGCGGAAGTCGGTAAACGCCAGGGTGGGACCATAGTCCAGCTTGTCGAGCGCGTTCGGGTTCACCGGGTCGCCGTCGTACGCTTCCGGCACGATGTCGGTCTTGCGGGCAGCCAGGGCAATGTCGAAGGTCTCCGTGCCGGAGCACATCGAGAACATGAATCCCCCACGTCGGACGTAGTCGCGGATGCGCTGAGTGACAGCCAGCTTGAGTTGGCTTACTTTTCTATAGCCGTGCTTGCGGGCAAGCTCGCGTGCCGTCTTCTGCTTCTGGATGTACCAGGGTTCGTTTCGGTAGCGGATAAACTTGCCGAACTGGCCGGTGAAGTCCTCGTGGTGCAGGTGAAGCCAGTCGTACTGATCGAGCTTGCCGTTGAGCACCGCGTCGTCGTAGATGACATCGTGCGGCACGTCGGCGTAGTTGAGGGCAAGACGGACGGCATCGTCCCAGGGCACGGCCCCGCTGGGGGCGTACACGGCGATCTTGGGGGCCTTCTCCAGGGGCACGACGGCCATGTTGCTGCCGTCCGCCTCCACTTTGGCAATAATCTGCGAGGCCTGAGCGCCGCCCACTTCTTGAAACGAGACGCCCCGCGTGCGAAGCTCCTGCTTCACGGCAGTCGTCGCATTGGTGAGAAACGAGCCGCCGCGATAGTTGAGGAGCCAGTCCACCTTCTGTCCGGCGTTGAGGGTTCCGTAGACGGCCCCGTATGCTTTCAGGTGGTCGGACTGCTGATTGTCCATGGGAATGAGCACGTCCTGCGCTTGCCCGACAGGCGCACCCACGCTCCAGGCGAGCAGAAGGAGCAGAACGGTATAGAAAAGAGGGCGAACAGACATTGGCAGTGGGGGATGGATGGCGAAGTTAGCCCTGGGGGCGGCGCAGGGCACGCAAGCGGGTACGCACGTCACTCGCGAGGAGCGAGCTGGGATACTCGGTGAGCAGGCGGTCGTACAGCTTGGCGGCCTGCTCGGGATTGCCCTGAGCCTCGTAGAGGGTGCCGAGACGGAAGAGGCTCCGGTCGGCAAAGGGACTGCGAGGGTGGCGCTGCGGAAGTGTGCGGTAGTGCTGCAGGGCCGTTGTGGTGTCGCCTTGAGCGAGGGCGACCTCGGCCTGACGGAAGCGGGCGTCGTCAGCGAGCGAGTGCCGCCCGTAGTGTTGGAGGAGGGAGTCGAGCCGGGCGTCTGCTTTCTGGTAGTGGTGCTGTCGAATGTCGAGTTGGGCGCGTGCATATTGCCGGAGCGGCGTGTTCAGTGAATCCGGCCCTTTGTTTTCCTGAATGAGGACGCTGAGGTCGATGGCGTCGTTGGTTACATCTGCGGACGTATTGGCACTTGTGGCTTCGGCTTGGGTGCGGGCCGCTTCGAACGAGCCTTGGTAGTATTGGAGCAGGGCAAGCTCAAAGCGGGCCTGATCGGCCAGGTCGCCACTTCGGAGCCGTTCACTCAGGCGGGAAAAGAGGAGGCGCGCCCGGTCGAGATTGTCCCGGAGCAGGGCGACCCGGCCCAGGTCGTACCGGGCCTCGTTCGCGGCTGCGTGTTCGGGATGAGAAGACACCACGTCTTTCAGCGTGCGCTGGGCCGCATCCAGATGTCGATAGACGTCCAGTTGAAGGTTTCCGAGCGTGGCCCGCACTGAGGGGGAGGCGTTGTGCGTCGGGTAGTTCTCCAAGAACGTCTTGTAGGCGGCACGGGCGGCATCGTAACGGGCGGTGGAGTCGGGGGCAGCGCCGTCGCCTTCAGACTCGGCCCACCGTTCGTAAGTGGCGCCGAGGGCGCGTTGGGCGTCGGGGGCAATGGGGGCGTCCGAGTGACGCTCCAAAATGGCTTCGAATGCGGTCGTGGCCACGTCAAACGCATCGGCGTCCGCCGCCTTCTGGGCGAAGCGGTAGAGAGATTCGCCTTGCTGCTGCTGGAGTCGGTCGAGCGCACGATACACGTCGTATGCAGCCGCGTAGTTGTCTTCTTTCATGTAGAACCAGGCCAGCAGCTCGCGGTAGGCGGGATTGAGCGGGTGCTCCTCCACGGCGTCCTGAAGCACATCCACACTCGACGAGATGCCTTCGCCCTGCTCGACGAATGTTTGCAGTCGGTTGCGCACGAGGGCGAGCCGGTTGGGCGACTCGGCAAGAAGGGTCACGTATTCCTTCATGGCCTTGCCGTGTTGGCCATCGAGGCCATAGAGGTACGCAAGCTCCGTGCGGAAGAGACCGTTGTCGTCAAGGCGCTCGCGCGCCCGTTGCAACACCTCAATGGCACGACGGAAGCGGCGAATGTCGACGAGTGCCTGGTAGACGATCCGATACGTGGACGCCCGTTCGGGAGCACTCTCGATGGCCGCCGTCCATGCCTGTTCCGCCCCCTGCTCGTCTCCCTTCTGATACAGCAAACGGCCTTTCTCGGCAATGAGATGGGGAGAGGGATTGGCCTCGATCCGATCCTCCACGAGCCGGACGGCGTCCTCGTAGCGCTTGACGCTCTCGTAGGCGTCTTTCAGTTTTCGGTAGAACGATGCGTTGTCCGGCGACTGTGCGTAGAGCGATTCCAGGAGGCCGATGGCTTTTTCGTGCTCGCCGGCCCGGAGGTAGGAATCCGCCATGCGGAACCGCCGAAGCTGTGTGCTGTCCTGTGGTTGGGCCTGCACCACCCGATCGAGGGGACCGACCGCCAGGAGGACGACCAGGAGGGAAGCTCCGTAGCGGAAGAGGCCAGGAGTAGGAATGGAGAAGAAAGAAAGAAGGCCCAGGTTCTGCACCACGAGAGCGTCCGATGAAAGAAATCGCCGTCAGAAATCCAATAGAACCCGTCAAATGAGAAGAGACGGGAATCATGTTGGGTAGGCTCCGTACGAAGCATCAGAGGTTTGCGTTTCCACCGGTTGCCGGCCGCAACACCGGGGACGTCCCTGATCGTTGACTCTTTTGACAAGTCCGTCCGTTCATGTCTGATTCTACGTCGTCAACGGAGGCGCCTCGGGGCCTTGCTGTGCTGGGAGCCACTGGGTCCATCGGCACACAAACGCTTGAGGTGGTGCGTCTCTTTCCGGATCGCTTCGACGTGCGGGTGCTGACGTGTGACGGCAACGTTGAGCTGCTGGCCGAGCAGGTGCAGGAGTTTCATCCCGAGGTGGCGGTGGTAGGAACGGAGGAGCGTGCCCGAGAGTTGAAGCGTCTTCTGTCGGGTGAGGCGGTCGACGTGCGGGTGGGGACGGACGGATTGTGTGCGGTCGTTGCGCGAACGGACGTAGATGTCGTGATGGCAGCCGTCGTCGGCTTTGCAGGGCTTGCGCCGGTGCTCGCGGCACTTCGGGCCGAGAAGACGGTGGCCCTGGCGAATAAGGAAACGATGGTGGTGGGGGGAACGCTGGTGAACGAGGTCCTCGACCGGAATGACGCTCAGCTGCTTCCGGTCGATAGCGAGCATTCGGCCATCTTCCAGTGTCTGGCGGGCGAGTCGGAGCGGACGGTGGAGACGCTCATCCTGACGGCGTCCGGTGGGCCGTTTCGGACGCGTGATGCTGAGACGTTCGACGACATTACGGTCGAGGAGGCCCTTGACCACCCCAACTGGTCCATGGGGGCGAAAATCACGATCGACTCCGCCACAATGATGAATAAGGGCCTGGAAGTCATCGAGGCGCAGCGGCTCTTTAACGTGGACGTCGAGCAGATTCAGGTGCTGGTCCATCCACAGTCAATCGTGCACTCGATGGTGGCGTTTTCGGACGGGGCCATCAAGGCCGAGTTGGGCGTCCCGGACATGAAGGTGCCCATCCAATACGCACTCAGCTATCCCTCCCGCTGGCCAGCCCCTCACGAGCGGCTGGAGATGACCGAACGTACACGACTAGATTTCGAGCCGCCCGATACGAACAAATTCCCCTGCCTCCGTCTGGCCTACGACGCGCTTGAAGCGGGCGGCACCGCGCCCGCCATCCTGAACGCGGCCAATGAGGCGGCGGTTGAACTCTTCCTCGACGAACAGATCTCGTTCCTCGACATTCCCCGCCTTATCGAGCAGGTACTCGATCGGATGTCGGTGACGTCTGCGTCGACCCTTGAAGAGCTGGTGGCAACAGACGCGGAGGCCCGCCAACGCGTTGAGGAACGTGCCGCCGCACCCTCGAATTGAAGAGTCGGTGTCTCTGCTGGTTCTGGACTCCCAACTGCGAGTCCCTCATTGCTGACTGTCTCTGCGCTGTATGGATCTTCTGATCAGCATTCTTTCGTCCACCCTGTGGTTCCTCGTGGCGATCACCATCCTGGTGTTCGTCCACGAGCTCGGCCACTTCTTGACGGCCAAGTATTTCGGGATGCGGGTGGAGCGCTTTTCCGTGGGGTTTCCGCCGACCATCTTCGGACGAACCTACGGCGATACCGAGTACGCCATCGGGGCCACGCCGATGGGGGGATACGTCAAAATCAGTGGCATGATTGATGAAAGCCTCGACACCGACCACGTGGAAGAAGAGCCGGATCCCTGGGAGTTCCGGGCCAAGCCGGTGTGGCAACGCATCATCGTCATCAGTGCCGGGGTGATCTTCAACATTATTTTGGGGGTTCTCATCTTTGCCGGCATCCAGTGGGCAGAGGGGGAAACCTACATTCCGGCTCAGAACGTGGAGCAGGTGTACGTGGAAGAGGGCTCGGTGGCCTACGATATCGGCCTGCGTACGGGCGACCGGATCCTGGAGGTCAACGATCGGACGTTCGAGCGCTTCGACCAGATTTCGCCTTCTGCGCTCGTTGCGGCCGACTCCCTTACCTTCACCGTGCGGCGCGACGGAAAGGAGGAGCGGCTCGTGGGCCCGGCCAATATTATTACGCGCCTGAGCCGGGCACAGAATAACAATCAGGGCTTTGGGCTCGGGTACCAGCCGCCCCTCATCGGAGGGGTGCAGAAGGGCGGTCCCGCCGACTCCGTCGGGATTCAATCCGGCGACCGGATCCTCTCGATCGGGGGAGATACTGTTCGTTTCTGGCAGGAGATGAGCACATACATTCAGGAGACCGAAGGGCAACCGGTGACCTTTCGGTGGCGGCGGCCAGACTCACTGGCAACGGCCGACACGTCGGCCGGCCCTGCTGTACTCGTCCGGCAGACGCCGAAGGGACACGTGTTCGAAGCCTCCGTCGCCCCGATGTATCACGACGAGCAGGAGCGGTATTTGCTCGGCGTACGAGGGCCCGGGGCAAGCCCCCTCACGCAACAGATGATTTATTCGGAACTCGGGGTGAAAACGGTCGACTTCGGGCCGGGAGAAGCAATCGTAGCGGGGGCCCGGTCGGTGTGGGAGAATACCCGCAACATTGTGGTCACGCTGAAACGTGTTGTGATTGGGCGAGACAGCTTTCGGGAAAGCTTGGGGGGGCCTGTTATGATCGCGAAGGTAACGAGTGAAGCCGCCGAGCGCGGCCCGGTCATGTTCTGGCGCCTCGTGGCCATTTTGTCCGTGACCCTTGCAGTGATGAACATCCTCCCGATCCCGGCGCTGGACGGAGGGCAGTTGATGTTTCTGCTCTACGAGGCGGTCACGCGTCGGCGCCCGTCGGTGCGAGTGCGACTTGTGGCTCAACAGGTGGGCATGATTCTCCTGCTCGGCTTCATGGCGTTTCTGATCTTCAATGACATCCTTCGGCTATAGATGAATTGTTGCGAAGGATTGCCGATGGGCGGCTCAGAGGGGCGTATGGACGAGATAGGGATCCAGTGCCGTTGACCTTCGGACGGAGGCGCTCGTATGTTACGTTGTCGTCAGAAATGGAGGAGCTGCGGCTCAGAAGTTACGAAGTTTCTCAGGGAGGAACGGTGGGGCCACGGTCTCCTGCTCGGAAGTTGAGGGGGAGACGCCGACGCCTGAGGTTGGTGCCGTGCCCTCTGCTCGTCTTTGCCTGGTCGGATCCAAACACGTTATGGAATCTTCCCGACACCCGTCGAATGGTTCATCAAACAACGGAGCGTCCCTGTCCGAGGAACAGCGACAGCGTGCGTTGAAGGAGCGCGGTGAGCTTCCGGCGCACATTGCCTGCATCATGGATGGGAACGGTCGCTGGGCGCAACGTCGCGAAAAGGCCCGGTTTCTGGGGCATCACGAAGGGGTGACGTCCGTGCGCGAGGTGACGGAGGCCTGCGCAGAAATTGGCATCGACTACCTCACGCTCTATACCTTCAGTGCCGAAAACTGGGAGCGCCCTGATCCCGAAGTCAATGCCCTCATGGAGCTCCTCATCCATACGATTCAGGAGGAGCGCGCAACCCTGATGGAGAACAACATTCGCCTTCGGACGATTGGGGATCTCTCCGAGATGCCTTCACCCTGTCAGGAGGCGCTCGACCAAACGAAGGCGGACACGGCGGGCAATACCCGGATGACGCTGACACTGGCCCTCTCGTACAGCGGTCGAAATGAAATTGCGGAGGCCATGCGGGCGCTTGCCGAACGCGTGCAGGAGGGGGAGCTCCAGCCCGACGAAATCGACGAAGCCCTGATTGATACTCAGCTGGACACAGCCGAACTTCCGGATCCAGACCTTCTGATCCGCACCGGGGGAGAGTATCGCCTCTCCAATTTTTTGCTTTGGCAGTGTGCCTACACAGAGCTCTTCATCACGGAAGACTACTGGCCCGACTTCCGGCGCGACCAGCTTTATGAGGCCCTTCGCAGCTATCAGGATCGCGACCGTCGCTTCGGGCGGGTTGCCCAGGCTGCCTACGAGGAGTCCTCCAGCGACGCGTAGCGCTTGGGAGGGCGAACACACCCAAAAAAGAAACGAAGACGGACATTCCGGTCGGTCCCCCCACCGCGTTCGTTGAGGCGGATCCATTGGGTCAATCGGTTCCGTGGGTCCGGTGTACGTCATCGCGACCGACGGAGAGAGCCTTGTGGGACGAGACAACAGTGCCTTCGGGGAGATTTCACGATTGGTTGGGCAAACCGCCCTGTGTTCGAAGAATAATTCTCAGGGAAGCCCCGTTATGTCCATGAATGGACAGGCGATAGTGAAACTGCCCGTCGAAGGGGCGGTTTGACCCGCGCATTCGCGCCTCCGGAGCGTCTGCTGCCAGATTCTTCATCAAGTGGTTCATCGGTATGCGCTCAACGCTTTCGGTCTTTCTGCTAGCGCTCTTTGTCGGAGCCTCTCCGCTTTTTGCCCAGACGCCGGGAACGGCGACGGGGAGGAGTGGGCCTCCGAGCTACATGATCAAGAACATTCGTGTGGACGGGATCGAGAATCAGCGAACACGTCAGTTCGTGATTCAGTCGAGTGGGCTGTCTACCGGACAGACCATTACCCTTCCGTCGGGAGACACAATTGCTGAGGCCATCCGGTCGATCTACGAAATCGGCATGTTTTCGGATGTTGCCATTTATCAGGAAAACCGAGAGGGGAATCGGGTGGACCTCGTGATCGAGGTGACCCCGGAGCCGACCCTCATCAACTACAAGCTGACGGGCATCAAGGGGCGGCACGAGGACGACCTCAAGGAGAAGATTCCTCTTGTGCAGGGACGGCCCGTTCGTCCCTCGGACGTCGAGCGCACGAAGCAGATCATCACGGACTTCTACGGAGAGAAGGGGTATTTGCGTACCGACGTGCAGGTGGAAAAGCAGACGCGAGAGACCGGCAATGTGGCCCTCACCTTCGACGTGAAGCGGAAAAAGAAGGTTGAGGTGGAGCGCATTCGGTTTACCGGCAATGAGCGCTTTGATGATGGGGATCTGCGCGGGGCCATGGAGAAGACGAGGGAAAACCGCTGGTGGCGCTTCTGGAAGGGAGAGAAGTTTAAGCGGAATGCCTATGAGGAGGACCTACAGAAGGTCATCGATCACTACCGCGAGCACGGGTACTACGATGCACAGATTGTCGCCGACTCGGTGTATTACATCAGCGATGAAGGCATCGGCATCAACGTGACCGTCCGGGAAGGGGACCAGTACTATGTGCGTGACGTGGAGTGGCAAGGGAATACCGTGCTGTCCGACCAGCGGCTCACCAATAGTTTGGGGCTCCGAGAGGGCGAGGTGTACAATGCCGTAGCCATGGAAAAAAACCTCTACGGGAACCAGAAGGGGACTGACGTTCTGGGCATGTACATGGACCGCGGCTACATGCGGGCCGACGTGCAACCAACCGTACGGGTGGCGGAGGGAGATTCGCTCGACATCACATTCGATGTGCGGGAGGGGGACGTGTACGAGTTTGGAGACATCCAAATTAGTGGAAACACGAAGACCAACGACTACGTCATCCGGCGCGAGCTGTACACGGTGCCGGGCGAGCGCTTCAGTCGAAGTGCGATTCAGGAGTCGATCCGGCGCCTGAGTCAGCTGAGCTACTTCAGTAAGCAGTCGTTGAAGGGCGGTCCGTCGGTCAGTGTTGATGAGGAGGAAAAAGAAGCGAACCTTACCTACGATGTGGAAGAGGTGGGGAGTGACCAGTTGGAGCTGTCGGGGACCTTTGGGCAGTTTGGCATCGTGCTCCAGCTTGGGTTTCAATTCAACAACTTCTCGGCCCAGAATTTCTTCGACGGCAGTGCCTGGAAGCCCCTTCCCTCCGGCGACGGACAGAAGCTTTCGATGAACGTCCGAACCAACGGGCGCTATTATCAAAATTACTCGCTCTCGTTTACGGAGCCGTGGTTTCGAGGGCGGCCCACGCCCATCGGGGGCTCCATCTCGTATTCGAAGTACACCCGCGGCTTCTATTCGAGCCGAAGCAGTGTACAGGACGGTCGGTTCCAAAACTTCTCGACCAACTTCTTTGTCCGGCAGCGCCTCGGCTGGCCCGACGACAACTTCCAGACGGGGACGACCGTGAGCTATCGGCTCTACGACAATAGAGGGTTTATCTTCGACTCCACGGCGACGAACAACCGGAAGAATGTGGGGCTTTTCGGAAGTATTCCGACGGGGCGAAGCCAGTCGATGAGTATACAGCAGTCCCTCACCCGCAATTCGCTCGACAATCCACGCTTCCCAAGTTCGGGGTCGAATGTGCGGCTCTCGGTGGAGGTGGCGCCGCCGCTGGGAGACTTCGAGCAGTACCACAAGTGGAAGCTTACGACCAACTGGAACGTGCCGCTCGGGGAGCACTTCTCGTTCGGCGTGGCGACGAACTTTGGGTACATTGGATCGATTACCGGCGATCCGGTGCGGTTTGAGCGGTTCGAGGTGGGAGGCACGGCCTTCGACTACCAGGGACGGAATTTCGGAACCGAACCGGTCTTTATGCGAGGATATCCGCGCGGGGTGATCGGGCCAAAAGTGCAGCGGGCGACGGGGCTGGAGCCGGCTGGCGGGCGCGTGCTCAACAAGTATACGTCTGAGTTCCGCTGGATGGCCGTACAGTCGCGCCAGTTGCAGGCCCGGCCCTATCTGTTTCTCGATGCTGCAGGGGCCTGGAGCAGTCTCGATACCTACAACCCGTCGAATCTCTACCGGTCGGCGGGCGTGGGGGTCAAGCTCTTCCTGCCGATTGTAGGGATGCTCGAATTCAACTATGGGTACAACTTCGATCGGTTTGTCCCGATTGGGGGAAGCGAGGGGACGCCGAACTGGACGTTCCAGTTCTCACTGGGACAGGGCGGCCGATAAGCCAGGGAGGGTGAGCGATCGATTGACCACTTCGTGTCCTCTTTCGTCGACAGCACTGGACTGTTGCTTCACCTTCGGTTCTCTCGCTGGATGCACGTGCCTGCGCTGGGGACGTGGCTGCTATGGGCCGTACTCGCATGGTGCGTCGTCGGAATTGGAGGGGCGGCACCGGCCGCTGCTCAGCAAAAAATTGGGTATGTCGATACCGAGTATGTGCTGAACAACATGCCCGAATACGCCACGATTCAACAGAAGCTCGACAAGCTGGAGCAGAAGTGGCGGAAGGAGATCGAGCAGGGACGGCAGAAGGTGGAGACACTCGAGCAAGAATTTGAGGCCCGAGAGCTACTGTACACCGAAGAAGAGCGGAAACGGCGACAACAGGCCATTCAGCAGGCCCGCACGAAGGTTGAACAACTCCGACAGCAATACTTTGGGCCGGAAGGAGAGCTCTATACCCGACAGAAGGAGCTTATGCGTCCCCTCCAAGAGCGCATTCTCGAAGCGACCGAACGTGTTGCCACGGCCGACGGATACGACTACGTGGTCGACCAGAAGGGCGATGCGCTCTTCCTGTATGCCCGAGACGAACACGACTTGAGCGATCGAGTGCTTCTCGAACTTGGCATCAATGTTGACCAGCAGAGCGGAGGGCGGCAGTAGGCCCGATGATCGAAGTGCTTTTTCTACTGCAGACATAACGCTTTTCCTGAGAACGTCTTCTACCACTATGGCTAATCGAGTTTCTACTTTCGTCGTTGCACTGGTTCTTTCATCGTTCCTCCTGCTGCCGACCGCACAGGGGCAAAAGATTGGATACGCCAATCAGGAGGCCCTGCTGGCGAACATGCCGGAGATGAGCGAGGTGCAGCGCCAGCTTCAGCAGGAGGCGCGACAGCAGCAGCAAGAGCTCCAGAAGGAGCAGAAGCAGCTGCAGCGAAAGATGCAGCAGTACCAGCAGCAGCAGTCGCTTCTTTCCGACTCGGCGCGGGCCCAGCGCGAGCGTGAACTGCGCCAGCTGCAGCAGCAGCTTCAGAAGTCTTCGCAGCAGCGGCAGCAGGAGCTCCGACAGCGGGAGCGGGAACTGATGCAACCGTTGCTCGAGGACCTGCAGAGTGCAATTGAGTCGGTGGCATCGGAGCAGAACTTGGACGTGGTGCTTCGGAGCCAGGCGCTGCTCGACGTTGACGAGAACAGTAGTTCGGTTGTCAACATCTCGCCGGACGTGGCCCAGCAGTTGGGGATTCAACTTCAGCAGGCTCCGGCGGAACCGTCGCCCACGGTGCAGCCGAACGGTACGCCGACCACACAGGGCGGAGGGCAATAAGACGTCCTTCTTCTTTGCCGCAACATGATGGGTGGAGGCCGGATCCGGGACTGGGTCCGGCCCTCCGTATTTGGGGGAGGAGCGGAGGCTCTTTGAAAGGGGAACGCACGCGGCCGATTTCTGGAAGACGAAGGGGCTGCATTTGGAGAGCGCACTCCTCCTTTCTATGTTAAGGGGTCCCACTGGGCGTATTTCTCGCCCGCATTCGTCGCTCCCTCAAGGGGGGCGGTCTCTTTTTTTTGATTACAGCTTCCGATATGGGTTCTGATTCGTCTCTTCCCGACGTTGCCGACGTGACCCGCGTGACGACGAAAACCGTTCAGGAGATGAAGGAGGCCGGCGTGCCGATTGCTGTCCTCACTGCCTACGACTACACCTCGGCGCGCCTATACGACCAGGCTGGAATCGATGTCCTGCTCGTGGGCGATTCGGCCTCGAACGTGATGGCCGGCAACGAAACGACCCTGCCGATGACGCTCGAGCACATGATTTACCACGCGCAGTGTGTGGTGCGGGGCATCAGCCGGTCGTTGGTGGTGGTCGATCTTCCGTTTGGGTCGTATCAAGGCAATGAAAAAGAGGGATTGCATTCTGCTATCCGAATGATGAAAGAGGCGGGGGCCCACGCCGTGAAATTGGAAGGAGGCAAGCCGGTGGTGAATACTGTGAAGCGAATCGTGGAGGCGGGCGTCCCCGTAATGGGCCATCTTGGGCTCACGCCGCAGAGCATCTACGATTTTGGCACCTATCAGGTGCGGGCGCAAGAGGAGGAAGAAGCGCAGCAGCTCCGGGAAGATGCCAAACGGCTGGAGGAGGCAGGCTGCTTTGCAATCGTGCTCGAAAAGATTCCGGCGGAGCTTGCTGCGGAGGTGACCGAGTCGCTCTCCATTCCGACCATTGGGATCGGGGCCGGAGCAAGCACGGACGGGCAGGTGCTCGTGTCCCACGATGCCCTGGGGCTCTCCACGGACTTTAATCCCCGCTTCGTCCGTCGCTACGCGGAGCTTGAGGACACCATCACCGAAGCCATCGGGGACTATGTGGCCGACGTGCGAAGTCGCTCGTTTCCCTCCGAAGAGGAAAGCTACTGAGACTGAGGGGTCGGGTCACCGTTTCTCTATCTGACGCTTACTTGTTGATGAATCAGTCGTCCTCAGAAGACGTCCCGCGCATTCTCTTATGCAACGACGATGGGATTACCGCACCGGGCATTCAGGCCCTGGCCGACGCCCTTGATTCCGTTGGAGACCTCTACGTCGTGGCGCCGGAATCAGAGCAAAGTGCGGTGGGACACGCCATTACCGTGCGCGACCCTGTGCGGGCGCACGAGGTCGAATTTTCGACGTCGTCGGGGCCCATTCCGGCGTGGGCCGTGTCCGGCACGCCCACCGATTCGGTGAAGTTGGCCTGCCACGAGCTGCTCGACGAGAAGCCGGACCTGGTGGTGAGCGGCATCAACCATGGCCCCAATACCGCCGTGAACGTGCTGTATTCCGGCACGGTAAGTGCCGCAACGGAGGGCTCCATCCTTGGGGTCGACGCGATTGCGTTCTCCCTTTGTGACTGGTCGTCCGACGACTTCCGGGCGGCGCGCCAGTGGGCGCGACGCATCACCCGGCTCGTGTTGCGCACAGGGCTCCCCTCCGGCATTCTGCTAAACGTAAACGTGCCGGCTGTGTCTCCGGAAGAGATTGAAGGCGTGGCGGTTACGCGACAGGCACGCTCCCGCTGGGAGGAAGGATTCGATGAGCGCACCGATCCGGCCGACCGGCAGTATTTCTGGCTGGCCGGCACGTTCGTCGATCTGGACAACGGGCAAAAGACGGACACGACGGCGGTGGAGCGAGGATACGTGTCGGTGACGCCCATCCAGCACGACCTCACGGCCTACGACGCTCTCGACGCGCTTCGCGATTGGGACTGGGGGCAGGGAGAGGAGTCCAAGCCGTAGGAGGGGCTCGAATGTCGGTACGTGAGGGTGGGCGTATGTGGGAGGCGAGTCCGTGAGGGGCGAGTTCTGAATTGGGAGATCGTCCGTTTCCCCCTCCAGCAACAGGAACGCGATCCTGAACAACTGTCTCCTGCGTTCGGACCCGGTGTCGGCGTCGTTCTGGGCACGGCGTTCATGTGCCCACATTCCCAAGCGTGGATACGGGGTAGATCACGAGCCGTCGGGGTTCCATTGCGTTCTCGAATACTCCATTTCCAATTGCCAGAGAAATGAGCAGTTATCAGGACCGCATCGAGATTTCCACCTCGGGCCATCGCGATATGCACGACCTCACGGAGGCCGTGACGCAGATTGTGCGGGCCTCGGGCATCGAGACAGGACTCGCACACGTCCACAACGTGGGCAGTACAGGGGCAGTGGGCACTATTGAGTTCGAGCCGGGACTCCAGCAGGACCTCCCGGATTTGCTCGACGAGATTATTCCGCCGGACCGCACCTATGCCCACGAGCAACGTTGGCACGACGGCAACGGGCACTCGCACGTGCAGGCCACCACGCTTGGGCCGTCCGTGACGGTACCAGTGGGCGACGGCGAGCCCATCCTAGGCACGTGGCAGCAGATCTTCCATCTCGAATGCGACGTAAAGCCCCGTGAGCGAACCGTCGTTGTAACCGTGCAGGACTGATCCAATTCGTGGGAGAACGGGACGGCTTCCCGTCAGGCATCCGTACGCCGATATCGAGTCTATCTCCCAGGAGGCGGACCTACTCCTCCGACGTCCCAGTCCCGCTCCGGACCGGTGACAGGAGCTTGGTCCCTTCAAACGCCTTCGCCTCGTCGAGGAACAGCTGACGGTGCGGGAACGGAATCTCAATGTCGGCTTCGCGCAGTGCCTCGCGCACCTTTTCGGTATAGTCCCACCGGATGGCCACCTCCTCGCTTGGGTTTCGGATGTAGAAGCGAAGGGCCATGTCGACGCTGGAGTCCCCCATGCCCGTCACCACCACTGTGGGGGACGGCTCCGAGAGCACACGGTCATCGTCCTCGGTGAGCGGCAGCAGTACCTCGCGGGCCTCCTCCGGATACTCCTTATAGGCAATACCGAACGCAATATCGACGCGCAGAACGTTGCGCTTCGTATGGTTTACGACCCGCTGTGTGATCATCTGCGAATTGGGACGCACGATGATTTCGTTGCGAACGGTACGGATGCGGGTGGAGCGGAGCGTAATCTCGTCCACCTGTCCATACTCGTCCTCCACCTCGATGTAGTCCCCCACCCGGAATGGCTTGTCGACGAGGATGGTGACGCCGGAAATGAAATTCTCCAGCGAGTCGCGCGCGGCAAAACCGGCAATAATACCGGCAATACTCAAACCGCCAATGAGGACAGCGACGTTGAGGCCCAGCTGGTCGAGCACGACCGTGCCGATGAATACCAGCATGACCACCCGGAACGTTTTGAGCAGAACGCTCTGGAGGCCGGGCTCGATGCTCTCGGCCTGGTCGAGGCCGCGGTGGAGAGCCGTATCGAGGCCGCGGTAAATGATGTATAACAGTAAAAACGCCGCTAGGGCCAACAGGCCGCGCTCCAGGAAGAGGCCCGTAAGATACACGAGTCCTGAGGACAGGTGCTCGTAGAGTGCTTCCCATTGCCCTTCCGTCAGCAGTCGCAGGGCCTCGCTGAAGGCGTTGCTGAACTCGTTGACGGCTCCGTTGATCACTGTCGTGTCAGCGGGGGCCGTCTGACTCTGCTGAGAGGATTGGACGATGGACTGCGGGGCCTCGGAACCGTCGGACATGGCGAAACGAGAGGCTTGGAGCATCTACGCAGAAGCGTGCAACCGGGCGGCCGTCATGGTATTCTTAAGCAACATGGCCCGCGTCATCAGTCCGACGCCGCCGGGGACCGGGGTGATCCAGGAGGCCTTCTCCTTCACGGCGTCGAAGTCCACGTCGCCCACGAGCCGGTAGCCCCGCTCCTTCGAGGCGTCCTCAACTCGGTTAATGCCAACGTCGATGACGACGGCCCCCTCTTTTACCATGTCGGCCGTAATGAATTCGGCCTGCCCGAGCGCCGCCACCACGAGGTCGGCCTGGCGGACGTGTTCGGCCAGATCCTTCGTACGGCTGTGGCACACGGTCACCGTTGCGTTTTGGTCGCGCTGCATGAGAAGGTTGGCCAGCGGCTTGCCCACGATGTTCGAGCGGCCTACAATGGTTGCGTCCATGCCCTCGGGGTCGAGGTCGCAGCGATCCAGCATTTCCACGATGCCGTAGGGGGTGGCGGGGATGAACGACGGACTGCCGAGCAGGAGTCGTCCTAGATTCTCCGGATGAAAGCCGTCCACGTCCTTCTGCGGGTCGATGGCGTCAATCACGCTGCGGTCGTCGATGTGGTCGGGGAGGGGGAGTTGGACCAGAATGCCATCGACCGATGCGTCTTCGTTGAGCTCGTGTACAGTGTTGAGAAGCTCCTCTTCCGGCAGGTCGGCGTCGAAGTGGTGGGTGTCGGTTTCAATGCCCACCTCGGCGGCGTCTTTTTCCTTCCCGCGCACGTACGCCTTCGACGCCGGGTTGTCGCCCACGAGGACGGCGGAGAGAAAGGGGGGACGGTGCGTCTCGGTCCAGTCGTTGATTGCGGATTTGACCTCGTCGCGGACGGATTGGGCAATTTCGCGTCCGTCAATGAGCGTAGCGGGGTCGGAAGCAGGCATGGACGTGCAGCGTTGATGAATGCAAATGCGTGGGTATCTTACAAGCTACAAAAGCGACGCCGAAGGCCAAACGATGCCCGGCAAAGCTTTGATGGGGAATGATCGAGGGCGGGTTCCTTTGGATTTTCCTTCACGAAGGAACGTCGCTCGGGAGAGCCGGTCTGCTGAAGAAGGAACGTTGTGGGGGGATTTCGTATTCCGTAGTGCGCGAGCCTTAAAGTGGGCAACCGCATCCCGAGCACAGCAAGGACGTTGTTTGGGACTGAAATACGCAAGAGAACCGCAGCCGACGCCTTGGATACTCGTTGGGACCGAGACGGGGCATCTCGTCCGTTGGATCGGCGACGGTAAAGGCGTCTCGGAGCGTGAGTGCTTATTTTACTGAGACCCACATTCGAAGACCAACCGAGCAGAGTCATGGACAACTTTCGTGTCGGAATCCTTGGCGCCACCGGCGCCGTGGGACAAACCTTCATCCGCCGCCTCTCCGATCACCCGTGGTTCGATGTCGTCGAAGTGGCGGCGTCAGAGCGGTCGGCTGGGAAATCGTACCGTGAGGCGGCGAACTGGCTGAGCGGGAAGCCGATTCCGTCCGACGTAGCGGCGCTGGAGGTAAAACCGACCGAGCCAGACGCACTGGACTGCGACTTCGTGTTTTCGGGGCTCAGTTCCTCGGTGGCCGGCGAGGTGGAGAAAGACTTTGCTGAGGCAGGGTTTCCGGTAATCTCGAACGCGAAGAACTACCGTCTTCAGGAGGACGTCCCGCTTCTTCTGCCGGAGGTGAACCATGAGCATGCGGCGCTGATCGAACAGCAGGACTGGGGGAGCGACGGGTTCATCGTGACGAATCCGAACTGTTCGACCGTGGGGCTCGTCTGCGGCCTGCGTCCATTGATGGATGCCTTCGAGGTAGAGGCCGTGCAGGTGACGATGCTTCAGGCCCTTTCTGGGGCCGGGTATCCGGGGGTCCCGTCGCTCGACGCCGTGGGCAACGTCGTACCCTACATCGGGGGAGAGGAGGACAAGATGGCCACCGAGCCCCTGAAGATTTTGGGCACGCTAACCGGCTCTGCCGTTGAGCCGGCCGACCTTACGGTGAGTGCCCAATGCACGCGCGTGCCGGTGCGGAACGGGCACCTTGCCTGCACGTCGGTTCGCTTCCGCGAGGACGTGACGGCCGCGGAGGTGGAGCAGACGCTCAAAGACTACCGGTCGCCGCTTGCCGGGCGGTCGCTGCCGAGCTTGCCGGATCCCTTTCTTCAGGTGCTCGACGCCCCCGACGCCCCGCAGCCCCAGCGCCACGTCGACGCGGGCGACGGCATGACGGTCTCCGTGGGGCGCATCCAGGACTGCCCAGTCAACGACGTGAAATTCGTCTTGCTCTCGCACAATACCGTGCGCGGCGCCGCGGGAGGGGCCATCCTGAATGCGGAGCTGCTTGCCGAGGACGGCCGACTGCACCCTGCGTCCGCTGTCGCGGCCGCAAAGGACGCGTAACCGCCGTTCGTACTGGGCCTCCTTCCGTTCTGGAGGGGCCTCGTGTTCACAGCATTCTCGACAACTGGAGATCGATATGGATCATCCCGACGTGCGACAGGCCCGAATGTCCGATCAGGACGCGGTGGCTGACCTCTGGATGACACTTCTCACTGCCCAGTCGGAGATGGACGATCGGGTAGGGGCTTCCGACGACGCGCGCGAGCGCTGGGAGAACGACTTCCCCATGTGGCTCGACGACGAAACCGCTCGGCTCTACGTGGTGGAGAATGAAGAAGGCAGTATCGTCGGATTCGCGTCGGCGCGACGGTGGGGGCCCGCCCCGATCTACGAGGAGAGCTCAGAGGTGTACCTGGACGAGTTGTACGTGCGTCCCGAGAGCCGGCGTCAGGGATACGGCACCCAGCTGGTGCGTGCCGTGCGGCACTGGGCCGACCAGATTGGAGCGCAACGGGTGCGGCTGCGCGTGCTCACCTCCAACGCCGACGGGCGGGCATTTTGGGCGTCGCAGGACGCCATTCCGCTTAGCATGACGCTCACCATTGAGGGCGAGGCATCCGATAATCCCGACCGGGACGAAGGATCTGAAAAGATCGGGTTTTCTTCGGAACGGAACGCATAATGTCCCGTCCAACCTCGTGCTTCTTCTAATGGAGAAGAGAATGAACTTTCCAATGCGGGTGTAGCTCAGCGGCTAGAGCATCTGCTTGCCATGCAGAAGGTCGTGGGTTCGACTCCCATCACCCGCTCTTCAGAGCGAGACGGACCGGCAGGTTCGTCTCGCTTTTTTTATTTCAGATGGGGCGAAGGCCGACACTCCGAATCTCATCCAAAGGATGACGCGGAGGAGGGGAATTTCTCCTTTTATTTTGAAAACAGCGGTCGGAGGGTTACCTTTCTCGTATCCTCTGCTATTTTAGGAGCAACGCGGATTGTAGCCGCCGAGTCTTCCTCCAAACATCCACTCCGTTTACCACAAGTCCCTTCTACACTATGTCGTCGAATGACCGCTCCACAGACCATATTCGTGTCTACCTCGTCGACGATCACCCCGCCATCCGCGAGGCCATCCGCGACACCATTGAAGGCACGATCGACATGGAGATCTGCGGGGAAACCAGTTCGTCCGATGAGGCCTTTCGCGAGATTGAGGAAATTCAGCCTGACGTTGCCATCGTCGACATCTCGTTGAATGATGCGCACGGGCTTGATCTCGTCCAAAATGTGCGTTCTCAGTATCCGGAGGTGCGGATGATTGTCTTCTCCATGTACGATGAGAACGTCTACGCCGAGCGGGCCATTCGGGCCGGGGCGGCGGGGTATCTCATGAAAAGTGAGCCGACGAAGAATATTATCGAGGCCGTTCGATCCGCCCATGATGGAGAGGTCTACCTGAGCCGCAAAATGTCGTCGCGGATTCTCAACAAGGTGGCCATGGGGCGCACGGCAGAGCCGAGCTTTGCGATCGACGAGCTGACCGATCGGGAAATGGCGGTCTTCCAGATGCTCGGACAGGGCTACAGCGTTCAGGAAATCCAGGATCGGCTAAGCCTGAGCCGAAAGACCATTGAAACGTACCGTCGGCGAGCCAAGGAAAAGCTCGGGTTCGACACCGTCTCGGAGCTGCTGCAGTATGCCGTGCAGTGGACGTACGGACAGGGCACGCACGGGGAAGGCGAAGCTTCTGCCCAGCAATCCTCCTAGGGGCAAGGCATGGTTCCCTGATGATTCCGTTCATCTCTCTCGTAACCAGGGGAACGACGGACGGTGCGGGTAAGCAACGCATATCTGCCGTACGTCTTTTCGGTCCCGTTCAATGAAGGAGTGCGCGCGGGGAATTCTTCGTGCAGGCGTTCGAATAAGGGAGTGTCCTTTCTCCTTGACGACGCCGATGGATTTTGCTTCGTGGAACGCGCTGTGATATCTGTGGGGGCATATGTACCCGTCTTCAGCTCCCACCATTCCTCGTCGGCTCCTGGGCATCTGTGTGCCTTTGCGAGATTAATCCCAGGACCGACACGTCGGAGTGCCGTTGGAGTCCAGCGGCGCCCTGAACGAAGTGAGGAAGTAGTTTTGGGCTGCGCCCTGAGCGAAGTGAGGAAGTAGTTTTGGGCTGCGCCCTGAACGAAGTGAGGACGTGCTTTCAGGGTGCGCTGCACAAGGAGGATCCACCATGTCCGAGGGACAATCTCGATAACCCCACAGAAATGTCTCGAGCGCCGACGGTGCTTTTTGGGAAGGAGCGTCCTTTTGAAGCGCTGACATACTGTGCACGATAGCACGAGCCGGGTATAGGGGGCGTTTGGGTCTCAAACAGTGGCGTGTCTGGCAGAGCGAGTCGAGTGCCGATCGTTCAATTCTGACGTTGGACTGGTTTCCGAGCAGGGGACGCCGGTGCTGAAGCATCGTCCTCAGTCGCATGGGCAACGATCAACTCCGTCTCTTCGCCTGAGTGTGGGCGTGCGCGATCAAGAGCGATCAAGAGAGAGTCATGAACGTAGGTGATCCACTTTTTCTCAAGAGGCCCAGTGGAGTCAAAAGCACAGGAGAAGTGTGCCGAGAGACTCTAGGCGTATGCGCCGGAACGCGTTCAGGCGAGTAGTCAGAGTCATCCATTTTCGTATTCCCGATCGGGACAGCTTCGTCGCCGTTCTTCTGCAAATCGGAAAGGAATACCCGGTAGACGGTGAGATGCGCTTAATCTACCGCTCGGGTGGGGGGAGAAGGTGCGACGGAAGATGATACGCCCATTGTAGGTTGGAGCACGTGCCGGTTTCGGAGGGACGCCTTGTAGCTGTTCGGAGACGTATAGGAACGCGGACGAAAGATTGAACGGCGACGATGGGCAGAGGGCCGAGGGGAGGAGCATCACACATTTTCTCACAAACAGACGCCTGGCTTACGTCTTTCGTGTTCGCACTACTTGCTCGAATCGGCGCCCGCAGTGCGAGGGGGATAAGTCATGCATGCAAACTGGGCCTAATCGAATGAACGAGGAAGAAAAGGTTGAATCGACATCGCAAGTGGATTCTTCAAACAATGAAGACACGCGAACGCAAGTCTTTATTGTCGACGATCATCCGGCCATTCGAGAGGCGCTTACAGCCTCCATTAACAGCAAGATCGACATGCGGGTGGTCGGGGAGAGTGGCACGGCGAAGAAGGCGCTAAGGCAGATGGGGCGCCACGAGCCAGACGTTGTTGTCGTCGACATCTCCCTGGAAGATGCGCATGGGCTTGATCTCGTGGAGGAGATTCGATCGCGATTCCCAGACATTCGCGTCGTTGTCTTTTCGATGTACGACGAAAGCGTGTATGCGGAGCGGGCCATTCGGGCCGGGGCCTCCGGCTACGTCATGAAGAGCGAGCCGACTGAGCGCGTCGTGAGTGCCATTCAAGCGGTGGGCGAAGGCGACGTCTATCTGAGTCAACGGATGTCCTCCCGGATCCTCAGCAAAGTGATCCGACAGCAGGACTACGCCTTTAGTTCGGCCACCGAGCAGCTGACCGATCGGGAAATGACGGTCTTTCAAAAGCTCGGGAAGGGCGAGAGCGTACGAGACATTGCGGATGAGCTCGACCTCAGTCGAAAGACGGTGGAAACGTATCGGCGGCGGGCAAAAGAGAAGTTGGGGTTTGATACGGTCGATGAGCTTCTCCAGTATGCGGTACAGTGGACCTACGGTCGAGAGCAGGATCGATGGGATGATGATGACGAGGAGGACGTGTCCGAAGAGGAAGGATGAGCGAGGAGGAGCAGTGGGAGCGGGAGATTCGGCGCAATTGGGGGGGTACCATTGAATGGGAGCGTTGCATTTTCGTACGTCAAAGTGCTCGTCCCATATGCGCTTCAATAGAACGGTGTGAGAGGATTTGCACCGTATCCTGAGGTGACTTCAATCCCCATCTCTACTGGATGCGCCCAATGTCTCCTCTGTTGAACAACGTTAAGTTTCGCGTCACCGATCTTGATCAGTCCGGGACTATTGCGGGGGATGGAAGCGGGCCGGAGACGCTGCTTCGTCCCGATCGCGTAGGACTTGTGCATGACTGGTTGCCCGTTTATGCGGGGGCGGAGCGGGTCCTGGAGCAAATGATTCGTGTCTTTCCGGAATCGGCGCTCTATAGCCTCATCGATTTCCTTCCCGATGACCAGCGCGGATTTCTGCAGGGACGGCCCGTGGAGACGTCCTTTATCCAACAGCTGCCGTTTGCTCGTCAGCACTACCGAAAGTATTTGCCGCTAGCCCCCTTGGCCATCGAGCAGTTCGATCTTTGCGACCACGACGTGGTGGTGTCGTCCAGTTATGCGGTGGCCAAAGGAGTGCTCACCCGGGCCGACCAGTTGCACATCAGCTACGTCCATAGCCCCATCCGGTATGCGTGGGATCTCTACCACGAGTACATGACCCAGGGAGGGCTCGGGCGGGTTCGGAGCCTGTTGGCTCGCCTTGTGCTGCACTACATGCGCCTCTACGACATGAGCACGGCGTCGCGGGTAGATCTCTACGTGGCGAATTCCAAGCACGTTGCCCGGCGCATCTGGAAGACGTACCGGCGACCGGCCCAGGTCATTTACCCCCCGGTCGACGTCGAACGGTTTACCCTTCAGCCCAAGAAAGATAACTACTACCTGACGATGTCGCGCCTGGTCCCCTACAAGCGCGTCGACTTAATCGTCAAAGCCTTCACGGAGATGCCCGACAAAGAGCTCGTCGTGATTGGAGACGGGCCGGAGTTTGAGACCATCAAGCGACAGGCAGGGTGCAACGTGACGATGCTTGGGTATCAGCCGGACGACGCGGTGAAGTATTACATGGAGCATGCGCGCGCCTTTGTGTTTGCCGCCGAAGAAGACTTCGGAATCGTGCCGGTGGAGGCGCAGGCCTGCGGGACACCCGTGATCGCGTATGGGCGAGGCGGTGTCCAGGAGACGGTCGTGCCCGGGACAACAGGGGTCTTTTTTCCCGAGCAGACCGTGGAGCATTTGAAAGAGGCGGTCGATGAGTTTGAAAAAATTCGGGGACGTCTATCCCCGGAAGACATTCGCGCGCAGGCCGAGCGATTCGCCATTCCGGTCTTTCGAGCGGCCTTTGACCGGCTCGTCCACACGGCCTACGCGGAGTTTGTGGACGGATTTTCGGCACTCGACGGGTCGTCGGCTTCTGTAGGGGCCCCCATCCAGCAGCAATATCCTAATTTGAGTCTCCACTCGTGATCGGTTCATCGTCCACGTCTACATTCGAGCAGCAGGCCCGTCCCTACGAGACGTTGGCCTCCGCCCCTTCTCAAGTTCGGGATACGGTTGCGTCTCTACAGGTTGCGCCCTCCCAGTGGAAAACGATTCTCACGTTTCTCTTCGGAGACGTCATCGGCGTGCTGTCGGTGCTGGGATTCGTATATCTGGGGGCCAGTACGTTCATTCCTGCGTACGCGCCGCGGGCATATGAGGTCGGCCTACTGGTACTGCCCGGTGTTCTTCTGGCGTACGCCGTGGCGGGGCTCTACCAGCGTCGTTTCACGCATCCGGCCCTCGAGATGCAACGCATTGGGGCGCTGACCCTGCTGATGGGGGCGGTGGCCGGGGGGGTAGCCTACGGGGCTACGGGAGACGAGACGGGAGCTGTGCTTTTTCTGGCGGGGGGAGGACTCGGGGCGATCATCATGCCGATCTGCCGAAGTCTCTTCCGGGTTGTCTTTGCGCGGGCCGACTGGTGGGGGGTGCCCGCCGTCATCGTTAGTTCAGGGACGAGCGGGGCCGCTATTCTCGACACGTTGAATCGCTGGCCGGAAATTGGGGTGCGCCCCGTGGCCCTTCTCAGTGACACGCCCGGCGAGGACGATCTACAGGTCCCAATTCGAGGAGGCTATGAGCTGGCTCCGTATTTGGCTCGCCACCTTGGGATTCCCTACGCGCTTTTGGCCATGCCCTCCCTCACCCATACGGGCCGAGCCAACCTTCTCGCGCAGTACAGCAAGTTTTTCGATCACGTCTTCGTGATGCCGGACCCAGCGGGGGCGCCGGCCCTCTGGACGACGGGACGGTCCGGCGACGGCCTCTTTGGCTACGGGGTGCGAAACGTGGCTCTCCGTCCCGGGGCCCGGCTCATAAAGCGGGCCGTGGACATCGTCGGGGCCCTCATTGGACTCCTCCTCCTGGCGCCCCTTTTGGCAGGCATTGCCCTGTGGATCCGACTCGACGCCCCAGGCGCAGTCTTCTATCGCCAGGAGCGCATGGGGCGCGAAGGCCGAATCGTTACCATTCTGAAGTTTCGCACCATGTACGAGGATGCGGACCAAAAGCTGGCGGAGATCCTGGAACAGGATCCTACGCTCCGCCGGGAGTACGAACGGTACCATAAGCTTCAGAATGATCCCCGTGTGACACGCATCGGACGATTCCTCCGCCGCTATAGCCTGGACGAACTTCCCCAGATCCTCAATGTCCTTCGAGGAGATATGAGCCTGGTGGGACCTCGGGCCTACATGCCGTCTGAGCTTGAGAAAATGAACGGGCTGGCACGGGCCGTTCTCCAATGTCCGCCGGGCATGACGGGACTTTGGCAGGTCTCCGGTCGAAATCGACTGAGCTTTTCCGACCGCGTGAACCTAGACGTACACTACATCCAGAACTGGTCCCTCTGGTTGGACCTCTACCTGTTGGTGCGCACCGGCCCCGTGGTGTTTTCCGGAGACGGTGCCTCGTAGAATCGAGGTCGTGCTTTATCCCCCTTAGGTTTCCCCCTTAGTTTGGTGTTTTCCCATGAACGACACGTCGCAAAATCTTACCCCTTATCGGAAGCAAGCCGAGAAGATCGGGCTTCAGTCATCCAATTCCGGATCCGATGATAACACCCTCGATCTTGGGGCCCTCTGGGAGGCGGTAAAGCGGAGCAAATGGGTTATTCTCGGGACGTGTGTTTTCGTCACGGCCCTCACCGCCGCGGTTACGATGATGATGCCTCAGGTGTACGAGGCCGGTGCTGTCGTTTCGGTCGAGCGGGAGGCAGCTCCAGCGCGCATGATGGTCGGCCTGAACGAGCAGCGGGACCTCAGCTCTGAAATTGGTCTGCTGAAAAACTCAGGAGAGCTTGCCCGTCGGGTCGTTTCGACGATCGAAGACGTGGCCGACACCACGCAGGGAGTGCAGTTTACCCTTCTTGCCCCCGTTTCCGAAGAGGAGCCGTACACGCAGTACGCCGCAATTCTCCGTCTGCAGGAAATGGTCTCGTTCGTCCCCGACCAACAGCAGGGACTGATCAATATTCGGGTCGAGAGTCAGGATCCGGCCGAGGCGGCGCTCATCGCGAACAGCTTTGCGCAGCAGTATCGTCTGTTCAGCCGAGAGATGGCACGAGCAGGCGTGGTAGCGGCTCGCGAATTCCTGGAGACACAACTTGAAAAGCGGAAAGACGACATTCGCGCCATTGAAAACGAATGGGAGGCATTCGCGCGCAGTAACGCCATTGTCACGGAAGGCCTCGATGGGCAGAATGTGGCCGCGGAGTACGCGGAGCTTCAGTCGCAACGAGATGCTCTTACGTTTCAGTTGGAGCAGGAGAAGCGCACCCTGTCTATTCTTGAGGACCAGATGGAACGGGCGCAGCCAAGCCTGCGATCGGCGGTGCTCAAAGAGCAGGAGGTGCAGAGCCTTCGGACACAGATCCAGGCCTTGGAAGATCAAATTGCAGAATTGAAGGCCCGGGCTGAGCAGTACTACATCAACGATCCCACCCTCCGAGGCGATGAGTCTCGGGTACGGGAGTTGGCCGAGATTAAGCGTCGCATTGACGGGTTTGAGGATCGGAAAATGGACTTGACGGAGGACCTCGTGGAGGCCTCTCGAGAGGCCAGCGGCACGGCAGGCGGAGTGGCCACTGCCGAGGGAGGAGGCATTGCTTCGATCGGACAGCTCGGGACCCTTCAGGGGCGCATTGAGGAGCAAACGATCAAAATTGAGCAGACCGAGGCACAGATTCAGGCCCTGGAAGATCGGATTTCCGGCTATCAAGGACGTTTAGAGAGCATTCCGCGACAGACGATCCAACGAGAACAGCTCGACCGGCGTCTCACGCAGGCTGAGCAATTCTACAAAGACATTGCAATGGAATTGCAGCGCACCATTGTGACCGAGGAGTCCGAGCTTGGCTACGTGAAGATTATGCGGTCGGCCGTCATTCCCATGCTGCCCGTTCGTCCCAACATGAAGCAGAACCTGGTGCTTGGACTTCTGCTGGGCCTCGGACTGGGCATGGGCCTCGGGTTTCTCCGGCAGTCGATGAGCTGGCAAATTTACGAGCCCGACGACATTCAGGCGAAGGGATATAGCCTCGTCGGAGTGATTCCGAGGATGGATCGGGAAATCAAGAAGACATTCAACGGCTCCGACGTTGTGGAGGTAGAGGGACGAAAACTCAGTACGTGCCTCTTCCCGCTTCTGAACCCGTGGTCGCCAATTACGGAAAACTACCGGCTCGTACGGGCGAATCTCCAGTTTGCGGCGGCAAAGAACCACCGCGACCATGGACAGTCGTCTCAAATTATGATGGTCACGAGCCCGGAGCCGGGAGACGGAAAGACGACGACCGCAACAAACCTAGCTACCACAATTGCGCTCAGTGGTCGCGAGGTGTTGCTCATTGACGCCGATATGCGGCGATCCAACGCACATAAGATGATTGGAGTGGAACGGAGTCCGGGACTGGCTCAGATCCTGGAAGGAGAGACGGGACTCGATACGATTATCGACGATACGATCATCGAGGGGCTCCACGTGCTTCCGGCAGGGGAGCCGAGCGTTCCTCCCACCGAACTGCTCGATTCTGAGCGAATGCGGGGACTGCTCGCATCGGTGGCCACGCTGTATGACATTGTGATTATCGACACGCCGCCGGTGCTTGCCGCTACGGACCCTGTCGTGTTAGCGCCCAACTGCGACGTCGTTCTCGTTGTGGCCTCGGCCGATAAGACGGACTTCCGGGCCCTCTCGCAGGTAGAGAGCACCCTTGAGGCCGTTGGGGCGTCTATCGGGGGAATCATCTTCAACCGCTACGATGCCACACGAGCAGGCGGGGCCAACAAATATGGATACGGGTACAGCTACAAATACGACTATGCCCCGGTCGAATAAAAACGGGGCACGCACTGCGATTCTTGATGCGGATCTACGCGGCCGCTTCCTGGAGTCCAGTGGACACTTCCCCCTTCTCCTGATTTCTCTCTTCTTACAATGAATATCTTCTCTTCCCCAATCCGTCCCCTCGTGCTTCTGGGGATGTTCGGTCTGGCCCTTCTCCTGTGTCCGTCGGGCGTTTGGGCTCAGCAGCTTCCCCAAAGCTCTCTTACGTCGTCAAGCGTTAAGGAATACGGGCGCCCCGGGTATCCGCAGATCACGGTCTACGTATGGGGAAGTGCCGACACGGGTGTATGGAGCGTAGAGAAAGGCACTGATCTTCTCGAGTTCACGAGTGTCGTCTCTCAGGTTCAACTTGAAACCAGGACGCCCGATCAAAGGGCAATCACTCTCCTTCAAATCTATCGAGACGGACAGGCCCGCGGAGAGCCGTTCTTCGAGTCCAAAATCGCGGATTTGTTTACGCAGCGTGGGCGCTATCCCGAAATGCAAGAGGGAGACATTCTCGTTCTGCAGAGAGAGACGAAGGGGCGGTTTACGTGGAAGGACGCGGCTCAGATCATCGGGACGGTGGGGACATTTCTGAACACCTTCCTCATTCTCGACCGGCTGCGCAACTAATACCGCTTGCCGAAGATCATTGTGCATCTACCACGCGTGTCTGCGCGACGATGCCGTCTCCTTTTGCGCCTGGTTCCTCTTGTTCCCCCTGATGTGGGGAGGACCCGATAGAAGGGGGAGCTCAGTCAGGTCCGGAGCAACTCGTAAAGGGCATAGTCCTCCGTGACGACTGGTCTTTGTACAGCTCAGAATCTCTCAAATTCCTACCTCCGGCCCACGCTGCTAGAGGGCCACCTGGAGGCGGGCTGTGAAGAAGCCATCCCCTACGTCGTCGGTGGCCGCCTGGTAGTTGACGAGGAAGCGCAGCAGGGAGGAGTAGTCGTAGTTGTAGCCCAGCGTAAGTTGGTCCTCGGGCGTTGCCTGGATCGGCGTGTCGGGATCGTACTGATCGAAGCGAATCAGCACCTGCTGGTTCTCGCTCACGTCCGCCCCGGCGGCGACGTAAAAGCCAAAGGGGTTGGCCGTGTCCGCTCCTCCGTTCGGGTCAAGCCAGGCCGTATCGAGTTCTCCGGCGAGCAGCCAGCGGTCAATGTCCAGACGAGCATCGGCGCCGAAGAGCACGCGCGTGCCGGAAAAAGCGGGACGACCGAGGCCGGAGAGGGGGGTGTCGTCGTCGATGCTGTAGGCCGCATTGGTGCCAAGCTCCAGTTCACCAGTACTCACAGGCAGGCGCCCGCTCAGACGTCCCACGTACAAGAGCGGATCGCTGGACGGAGGTTGGAGGCCGCTTGTGCCGTTGAAGGCACCCACCGTTGCGGTCAGGCGATCCGGGACCAGCGTTCGTGCAAGAGACACTCCCGCCTGCCGATTCGGGGCCACGTTGTTCACGACGCGAGCCCGTTCTGCGAAGAGGAGATTGGGACGTGGCGTGAGGATTTCGGCACTGAACGGCGTTTTGAAGATGCCGGCCGTCATCCGAAGTTGGTCCGTCAACGGAAGACGAGCAAAGGCATCGAGCAGAATAGAAGAGGAGGCAAAGTCCGTCTGCACGGCGTACTGAAGAGACTCAGCGTTTCCGCCGAAGCGGAGACGTGTAGAGCGAACGCGAAAGCCATCATTGTCGGCCCGGCCCAGATAGGCATCCGTTTGCAGAAGGCCGCCGATCGTTAGGGCATCGCCGCCCCCCACCGACACCGTTCCGGCCTCGTTGGGCGACTGAGCGGAGGCAAGTTGCACCCCCCCCACTGCCACGAAAAGCGCGATGAGGAGGAAAGGGCGGCTGATGCCGGAGAAGGAAGCTCGCATTGAGACTGCGCGTGGAAATGAACAAGACAAACGCGAGGCGAGGATATTCTTCAGTCCAGAAGTATGATAGGAGCGTGCAATTGGAGAGTTTAGAGAGGCACGTTACGGGATGGTAATTGGGCATTTTCTTTTCGGGAAGAGACGGGACCGGGGGCGAACCCGTAGAAGGGCGTTCCGTAGTGAGGTTGGGATCTATATTTCCGGCGTCACTCACACAGGCATATGTTCATCAATTTTCTTCAGATTACCGGTGGATTCATTGTGCTGACGGCCGCCGCGGAGGCCCTCGTGTTCGGGGCATCATCGCTTGCGCGCCGCGTGGGGTTGTCTCCACTGGTCATTGGGTTGACAGTCGTGTCGATTGGCACGAGCCTGCCGGAACTGGTGGTGGGCGTCGAGGCAGCCCTTCGCGGCAGTGGCGACATTGCTCTTGGCAACGTAGTGGGATCGAATATCGGGAATATTGCTCTTATTCTAGGGGTGGCGGCCCTCGCGAAACCGCTCGTCGTGCAGGCCCAGGTGGTGCGAATTGACAGCCCCATCCTGGTCGTCGTGTCCCTTATGTTCGTTGGCCTTATGCTGGATGGACAGCTCGGTCGTCTCGACGGGGGACTGCTCGTAGGGGGGATCGTGGCCTACGTGGCTTACAACCTGTGGGTGGCCCAGAAGGCATCGAGTACGGTCCGGGAAGAGTTTGACCAAGGCATTCCGGATCGGCACTCCGCGATCATGGATGCCGGGTTGCTCGCCCTCGGGATTGGGGGACTTGTCGTGGGGGCGCGCGTCATGGTTGCGGGCGCCGTTTCGATCGCTCAGACGCTGGGCGTGGGGCCCATTGTGGTGGGGCTCACCATCGTTGCCGTTGGCACGAGTCTGCCGGAGCTTGCCACCTCGGTGGTGGCGGCGCGACGGGGAGCAGGAGACATTGCGGTTGGCAACGCGGTGGGATCCAGTATCTTCAACATTCTCGGGATTCTCGGGATCACCATCCTTGTGCAGCCGCTCTCTACCGACACCCTTGGGTGGATCGATGCGGGGGTGATGGTGGGAGTGGCCGTTGTTGTTTTGCCGCTCTTTCGCTCCAACTGGACTCTCAGCCGGGCCGAGGGGGCCTTTTTATTGATCTGTTATTTGGGCTACATTGGGTCCCTTGTGATGGGGTAGGTTTGGGGACGAGACGGAAGGGGATCCCAGCACTTGGTGTTCAAGTACATCTCTCGTGAACTCCGTTCCGGTTCGCCGGTTCGTGCTCTGGCTTCGAACGGGACGCGTCGGGACGTTCCGACGATCGTGCCGAGTCGATCAGCATACAATTCTACTCTGCGCAATCGCACGGGACTATGCTTGAAGGGACAGGTCTCCGACCCGCTGTTGAGGATGAGCGTGCCGTGCGGTTGTCTTCTGTCATTGCGTCTCCGTTGCTTTCGTCTCGTCGCTCCACGCACACATGAGTCCCTTCGTGCAGGTTTCGGCCTACTTCGGCCTCGCCCTTATCTCGACGGCTGTCGTGTGGAAAGGGAGCGAATGGCTTGAATCGTCCAGCGAGCGGTTGTCCGTGTACTATGAGCTTCCTCCCCTCGTGCAGGGAGCTGTCGTGCTGGCGATAGGGTCTAGCTTTCCGGAGCTGTCTACGGCCGTGCTGGCAACGCTTCTTCATGGCGAGTTTGAGCTCGGGGTGGCCGCAATTGTGGGGTCAGCGCTCTTCAACGTTCTGATGATTCCGGCGCTTGCGGGCATCTGGTCCGACGAGGATCTCGTCTCGACGCGCGATCTGGTTTACAAGGAGGTACAGTTTTACCTGATCTCGATTGCGGCTCTCCTCCTGATGTTCTCGTTTGCGGTGATCTACAATCCAGTGGAGAACGCCAGTGGGGCAATCGCAGGAGAGGTGACACGAGGGCTCGTGCTGTTTCCCCTCGTGCTCTATTTGTTTTACGTATACCTGCAGTATCAGGATACGATGGATCACACGGCCGAGGGGGATCCCGCGTCGGTCGCACCAGGGAGACAGTGGGGCGTTCTGCTTGCTGCGCTGCTCGTCATTCTCGTGGGCGTAGAGGGGCTTGTCCGGGCGGCGATCGGACTTGGAGAAGTCTTTGGCACCCCGAGCTTTCTCTGGGGCATCACGGTCGTTGCGGCTGGCACCTCTGTGCCGGACGCCTTCGTGAGTGTCCGGGCGGCCCGGGCTGGAAACGCGGTGACGAGTGTGGCCAATGTGCTGGGGAGCAACGTCTTTGATCTATTAGTGTGCATTCCGGCCGGTGTACTGGTAGCCGGCACGGCCGTCGTCAACTACTCCGTGAGTGCCCCCATGATGGGGGTCCTTACCCTCGCTACCCTGATCGTCTTTTTGTTGATGCGAACCCACATGGTGCTGACGACAGCCGAAGCCTGGGGGCTCATTGCCATCTATCTGCTCTTTGTCGTCTGGATGAGCGTGGAAACCTTTGGAGCTGTCAACTTGCTGCCCAATTTGCCACCGGCGACATCCATGCCCAGCCCCTAATACATCCAGCCGGCGAGGGCATGGCGATCCCTGATGGACGGGGGACATCTGCCGTCGTTTGGGGGCATGCGCTTGTGACTGTCCGACGCGGACGTTAGTCTTTAAACGGAGATGAAATTAAAAATTCACTGAGGCCCTTCTATGGATCCCCCGTTTCAAACCAAGCTCAGCCGACGCGAGCGTCAGATTATGGAGGCCGTCTACCGGCTTGGGGAGGCGAGCGTTGCGGCCGTTCAGGACGAGCTCCCGGACGATCCCGACTATCACGCCGTCCGGGTGGCGATGGCGAAGCTAGAAGACAAAGGGCACCTCTGTCATCGCCGGGAGGGGCGTCGATACATCTACAAACCTGAAATTCCCCGCGAAGAGGCCAAACGGTCGGCACTGGGTCATCTGGTACGCACCTACTTTTCCGGGGCCCCCTCCGAGGTGCTCCTGACGCTTCTGAACATGTCGGCTGAGGATTTAAGCACCGACGACATTGCTGAATTGGAGGCCTGGATCGAGCAGGCAAAAGACGAAGGAACGGCGCATGACTGACATTGCTCTCCGGGTTGGGGCATACATTCTACTTCACGGGACGGTGGTGCTTGTCTGTGCGTGGGGCCTCGTGTGGATGAACCGCGATGGACCTGCGGCCCTCACCCATGCAGTGTGGACGGCGGCCTTTACGGTGTTGCTGCTGCTGCCGGTGGGAGGATACGTGGTGCCGGGGTGGACCGTTGATCTGACGATGGAGTCGTCGCCTGGACACATGGGGACGTTCACTGACGGTCCCCCGTGGCGGGAGGGGAGGAGCCGCTTCCAGGCGGCACGGCCCGGTCAACGACGGTCGACCAGAGTCGCTGGCAGGGGCTGCTTCAGTGGGGCGCGCGCTGGGGGGCACCGGCGTTTTTGATGATGTGGGCCGGCGGGGTGCTGCTGTTTCTGGGGCGGCTTGGGGTGGGAATGGTAACCCTCTGGCGTTGGCGGCGCTCGACGACCAAGCTGGCATACGACGACCTTGTGGGCACGCTCGTCGAGCAGCTCTCGCTTTCCCGCTCGGTATCGGTCCGGTGCAGTGCTCAGGCTCAGGTGCCGACGGTCTGGGGGATTTGGGCCCCTACGGTGCTACTGCCCGCGGAGGCGTCGGAGTGGTCTCGGGCGCGGCTGCGTTCCGTGTTATTGCACGAGCTTGCTCACGTAAAGCGATGGGATGCCCTGACGCACATTGTGAGCCGGATCGCTCGGGCCTTCTTTTGGCCCAACCCGATGGTCTGGCGGGCCGCTGCGCAGGCGACGGCCGCTCAGGAGCGGGCCTGTGATGATACGGTGCTTCTTCGGGGTGGGGTGGCATCGTGGGAGTATGCGGAGCAACTGTTGGCTGTAACGAAGACGCTGCGACGAGGACCCGTTCCCGTGGACGCGGTAGCCCTCGATGCAGGACGCCAGTTTAAGTCCCGCATGCGGGCACTTCTGAAATCCTCCGCCCCGCGCCGGAGATTGACCCGCCGAGAGATCGGCGGGGTGTGCAGCGTCGGGGGACTGTTCCTTGTGGCGGTCTCGCTCGTGCAGGTGGGCCCTGAGCAGCAGGAGCCCAATCGTGGGCAGCAGTACTGGCTGGAGGCGGAGCGCGGCGCGTTGCCGGCGGCCTTTGCAACCGAATCCGACGAGGGGGCGTCGGAACGGGCGTACGTGACGGTGCGGGAGGGGGGCGCGCTTGATCGGCCGCCCCAAGAGGAGCGCGGGGCGTACGTGTTCGACGTGGAGGAGGCGGGGCGGCACCTCATATGGGCGCGCGTACGGGTACCCTCCGATGCACATAACTCCCTCTGGGTTCGCATGGACAGCACCCGATGGATCCGGTGGAACGGAATTGAACAGGGAGAACAGTGGCATTGGGTCCAGGTGCGTGATGCCGACCAGGAGGGACAGCCCGTGGCCTTCGAGTTGTCGGAAGGGCAGCACCGGCTCCAGCTCGGGCCGCGGGAAGATCAGATTGACATTGACCAGCTCGTCGTGACGAACGATTGGCAGTATCGCCCGCCGACAACGGATTCGGACGTCTCGTCCGACCGTGCGCCAACGCAGGTGTGGTTGGAAGCCGAAGAGGGGCAGCTCGAATTGCCCCTTCGCGTCGGGCATAGTCCACAGGCGTCCGGGTGGCAGCACATTGTGGCACAACCCGAAGAGCAGCGTCTCGATGCTCCCCCCGCGAACGGGCGAGTGTCGTACTCCTTCACCGTTCCCCGCTCGGGCACCTATCGCATATGGGGGCGCATCGTCGCCGCCTCAACGGGCAGCGACTCCTTCTGGATTCGCATGGATGAGGGGCGCTGGATTCGATGGAATGAGATTCGGCCGGGGGAGCGGTGGCACTGGGACCAGGTGCACGATGCTGATGCAGAAAACGCTCCGGTCCAGTTTGATTTGGCAGCGGGGACACATCAGCTGACGGTGGCCTATCGGGAGCAGCACGCGAAGCTGGACCGATTGCTTATTACCTCCAGCCCCACGTACCGCCCGCGCGGGACCGGGCGTCGTCCCGAAGGGTCGACTCCGTTCTCCCAGATGCTCCCCCTTTCGAAGGCCACCCTCACGTCTCCAATGGTGCGTGCCGACTCCGCTGCACCCGTTTCTGGGATTGGCGTACCAGATGGCCCTGGGAATGATGCCTACAACAGCGGCCCCGGAGCGGCCACCTGGACGTTCACAGTACCGCGGGAGGGCGAGTACGTGTTTTGGGGAGAGGTGCGCGCGCCTGCGCCCAACGACAATTCATTCTATGTCTCTGTGGACGGGGGCAAAGACATTGCCTGGCACATCCCCGCACCGAATGCAACGACTGAGGGATGGACCTGGGACCCCGTCAGTCGTCTCAAAGAGGGGGAGCACACCGATCCCGTGATCTTTTCGCTAGAAGCCGGTACTCACCAACTTCGCCTCCGAAACCGTGAGGACGGCACCCGGCTCCGTCGGCTGCGTGTAACCAACCGCTCGGCGACCGGTCTCCGGGTCGTTCGTCCGTAACCGGGGGCTCCGAGCCGAGATTGTGCTTGGAGCAAGCAAAGGAACCGACGTAGGAGGTACGGGGGGGCGAGCACAGGCGGTCGCAAGACGTTCCTTGACGATGTGCCTTTTTCGATTACACGATGGCCCTGTCGGCCAATACTCAGAAGCTTCTCACATTCAATGGGTACGTCTCCGACATTCTCGAAATCGCCGGTTGGAGTGGACGTGGGCGGTACATTCACCGACTTCGTCAGGGTAACGGATGAGGGCCTTCGGGTACACAAGGAGCCGACCTCGGATCCACAACACGAGGCCGTGGTGGGGGGGATGGAAGCAGTAGAGGGGGACACGGAAGCGCCCGTCGTTCACGGCACCACGGCCGCGACGAACGCACTGCTGGAACGGCAAGGAGCCCGCACGGCGCTCGTGACGACTGAGGGCTTTTCGGACGTGCTCGCCATCGGTCGCCAGAACCGACCCGACCTTTACGATCTTCACCCGTCTCGTCCTGCGCCTCTCGTTCCAGAAGAGCGGCGGCACGAAGTGCTGGAGCGATTGAGTGCTGCGGGAGAGACTCTTACACCGCTGGACGAGGCCGCCGTTCGGCGTCTGGGGGACACCCTGGCCGAACAGAATGTGGAGAGCATCGCACTCGTCTTTCTGTTTTCCTATCTAAACTCCACCCACGAGGAGCGGGTCGCACAACTTCTGCGGGAGGCGCTGCCCGATGTCCCGATCACGCGCAGCAGCGCTCTTTTGCCCGAGTATCGAGAGTATGAGCGCACGGCGACGACGGTCGTCAATGCCTACGTGCGCCCGCAGGTGGCCCGCTATCTGAGACGGCTCGACGACGAGCTCGGGAGCCGGTCCGTTCGGGTCATGCAGTCGAATGGAGGCACGATTGGCCTCGATACGGCCGCGGACGAGCCCGCCCGGCTTGCCCTCAGCGGGCCGGCGGGGGGGGTTGTGGGGGCGCTCGGCGTCGCCCGGCGGGCCTTTGAGACGGACACGCCGCGCATCATGACCCTCGACATGGGAGGAACGAGTGCGGATGTGGCGCTCTGTGACGGCGCGGTGCCTCGCACCACCGAGCACACAATTGCCGACCTGCCGCTGCGCTTGCCCTCGACCGACATCCACACCGTGGGGGCGGGCGGTGGAAGCATTGCACACGTCGATGCGGGCGGCAGCCTGCGGGTGGGCCCCGAGAGTGCCGGGGCCGAGCCGGGACCGGTTTGTTATGGGCGGGGCGGCACCGAACCGACGGTGACCGACGCACATCTCGTGCTCGGCCGTCTCCACCCGGACCACGTGTTGGGCGGGGCCGACACGCTCGACATGGCGCCCGAGGCGGCCCGCACGGCTGTTACCGAGCTGGGCACAAGGATTGACCGTTTCCCAGAAGAGGCGGCCCTTGGTATTCTGCGAGTGGCGAATGCGACGATGGAGCGGGCGCTACGCCGCGTGTCGATCGAGCGGGGACACGATCCGCGCGACTACACGCTCGTGCCGTTCGGAGGAGCCGGCCCCCTCCACGCCGTCGCGTTGGCAGAGGCCTTGGGCATGGAACGTGTCCTTATTCCTCCCACCCCTGGTGTTCTCAGTGCCCTGGGCCTCCTCATGGCCGATGTGGTGTACGACACCGCCCGGGCCGTTCTGGCGCGTGCCGAAGCGTTGATGGACGATCCGTCGCCGCTGATGGAGGCTCGTGAGGCGGCAGCCCATGGGGTTCGCTCCGTGCTCGACGATTACGGAGACCCCATGCTCGACCTTGAGCTCGACCTGCGCTATGCCGGGCAGAGCTACGAACTCAGCGTGCCGTTGGAGACGCCGGTTACGAGCGATCACGTGGCGGATGCGGTCGCCGATTTTCATGAGCGGCATCGTGAGCGCTATGGGCACGCCGATCCGGATGAGTCCGTCGAGATTGTTGCTCTCCGGGTGCGGGGCCGAGTCGCTGTGCCCCCGCCGGAGCTCCCCCAGGAGCCGAAGACCGATCAGCCCTTGGACGCGGCCCGGCTCGGCACGCGTCCCGTCTGGTTCGAGCCGGAGGGACCCACAGAGACACCCGCCTACGCCCGGACCAATCTCCAGCATGGCCACATGATCGATGGGCCCGCCATTCTGCACCAGTACGACACCACGATTGTCGTACCCCCTGGATGGCATGCCCACATCGACGCCCGTCAGAACGTGCGAATCGAGCGGTGATCCCGGTCGAATGACTATGCAGTTCACCCGTCCGCAGGGCGACGACGAGGATTACCCTCAAACGAGCTTTCGTCGTGAGGTATCGTGAGTAAAAACGTGCCGCTCACATCTTACTTGTTCGAGGGGATTCCCTGCGGTCGACACCAACTTCTAGCCCGAAAATGCCCCAAATGGATCGGCTGTTGGCAAGTTATGGAAAGAAGGCAGGCCAGACGAGCGGGGACATTACTCCTGATCAAAAATCTCGACGTCAGCTTCGAGGCTCTTTTCCACCTTCTGACCACCGATGGTCCAATCGACCGTTGTCTGGAGGGTGTACGTGCCCGGTTCAGCGTGTTCTGTTGTTTGGAAACTGCCACGTGAGGTGTTCATCGAGGCCTTCAGGTCGAAGGTTCGTTCACGCGTCTCCTGACCCGGAAGCGTCCAACTCAGAAGCTGCATTGTGCAGATTTGATACGAGCCGATGAGAGGAATCTGCTCCCCGTCGAATATAGCGATGGGCTGCCCCCAGCAGGCGCCTGTTTTCATCTGAATCGAGCCCTCTGTGGTGTTTTTCGCGATGAACCGAACATGGAAGGAATCTCCGGCCGCGACTCGGTCCGGAGCGTAGAGCTTCGCGATGAGACCCGGCTCGATTTCTATCTGGTCCCGGGCCTCGAAGCTGGGTACGTCGTCCCCGTCGTCGGATCCAGCGCCGAATGGCATCTGGCATCCGAGGAAGAGCGTAGCCGAGAGCATGAGAAGTGCAAGCAGGTGGGCTTCCGTTCGTTGGCTGTGGAACGTGGACATAGGAGCGTTTGGTCGGCGTTTATGTCGTACGATAAGTGAATGGCGGCCACATCGTGATGACGTTTCGTTGCGGCCGGAGCCGTCCTTCAAACACCTGAGTCCTCTCCAGTGACCACCCTCCGGTCATCCGACGCCGACCGTTATGCGCACTTCGAGAAGGGCAATCTCAGCGATGCCATTTCCGCGTCGCCACTCCTTTGACTTCTCTTCCGAGGCTCGGTTGGACTGTCTACCGCACAGCCGACGCGGAAGGCAATATGGTGTCACGGCAGGCCGATATTAGGAAGACCGGGGGCGTTCCAACTGGGCAATGACCTCCTGGCTGCGCTCCGGATAGGCCTCTTCCACGTGGTAGCGGAGAAAGTCACGGATGAGGGCCTCCACCTCGCGGCGAACGCCGGCCGTCAATTCCATACGCATCACAGTGTCCAGATCTGCGCGGGCGAAGATGGCGTAGGCGCGGAGGGCAGCGCGAGACGCGCGGAGGGGGGCTTCGGGAACGGCGTCGGCAGGATACACGCCCCCATTGGCTCGTGAGAGAAGCCCTTCGTCCTCCACCGCCTCCACGTTTGCACGTTCAATCGACGGTGCAATACCCAGGCACTCGGCCAGTCGAAGTTGGACATACGGCCATAGATTGGCGGCGCGCTGCTCGGTCCGATTGAGTCGTCGCAAGGCTCGGATGGTGATTGCGAAGATCTCCGGTTGGGGATCTTCTTCCTCTAGCAGCGCATCCACGAGCTCCACAATGCGGAGTCCAATCGTAATTGTCTCTAGGTTGCGCCGTAGTCGGTGGAACGATTCGACGTGGCTGCTTTCGCTGAGAATCTGCAGGTCGCGGGTGGGCTTATAGTAGAAGACGACCTGCGTGTACGCCATTGGCTGCAGAGTGGCCCCAAACTGGCTCTTCGTACGGCGAGCGCCCTTGGCCATCACACCGATCTTGCCGTTCTCCTGGGTCAGGAGCGTTACGATTTGACTCGTTTCGCCGTAGTCGAGGCTTCGCAGCACCACGGCCTCCGTTCGAATGATGTCACGCTCGGCCATTTGTTCGCTCTACAGAAAGAAGCCAGAAACAGAGACCTCGTCTTTTCTTGAAGACCGGGCCGCTTGGGAGAAGGTGTTCACGTGAGGGGCGTTTCCCAATTTCGGTTCGGGCACGTTAGATCTCAGAGGCCGCACGTGTCTGTCGAGTCCAGTCGTACGCCCCAAAAGCTTAATTTTAGCCCAATGGTTTGGCTCTATCGTCTCCAGCAGCGGCTCTCGATTACGCGGAACGAAGGGATCGCCGTTCTTACGTTGACCCTCCTCTTCGTCACCGGCCTCACGATCCGACAGGTACAGGAGCAACAGGTGCCTCCGCTCGCCGTGGATACCTTAACGGCCCGGTCGGCCGCCGTGACGGCTGGGGCCGGGTCGGCTGAAGGGGGACGAGGGACGCCAAAGGGGCCCACGGAGGACGATCCGCTTCATCTGAATGAGGCCTCCGTCACGGCCCTGCAGGCCCTGGATGGCATTGGTCCCGCACTGTCCGAGCGCATCGTCGAGTACCGATCCACGCAGCGTCCCTTTCAGCGCGTTCAAGAGCTTCGGCGGGTGAGCGGGATCGGGCCAAAGACTCTCGCCGATCTGCGCCCAGTCGTCACCGTGACTCCGGCTGAGGCCGAGTAGGTTGCATCACGACGGCGTCTCGGCATCATCAGGCGTCGTTTTTGCATCGGCCTCGTCCGACGTCCCGTTCGTCGCGGTACGTTGCCGTTCCTGCATGCGTTCGGCGAGCGCCTCGGGAGTCCACTTCTTCGCGACCTTGCGCTCCCGCTCCAGGAACCGGTACACCGGCACGAGAAGCAGAGCGGCCAGCAGCCCAAAGCCGACGAGCGTCGCGACGATAATGGGCAGGTATTCCGGGTCAAAGAGGAGCGAGAAGTCCATAACCAGCGTCTACGTCGCTCGGGAAAGACAAACATCGTAGAATGGAGACAGCAGGCCCTCCATTCCGGGGGGACAAGAGTAAACTGCTTTCAGGCGGATCCGTTCGGGCGCGGATCGATCAGTTGGGCAGGTCGAGCCGGTCGCGGAGGATCGAGTCGAGAAGGGTGTGTGTGCTCTTGTCGCGAATGTTGAAGGCGGGGCGATCGGTGAGTTGGTTGAGCAGGGAAATGCCCGCCGCTGTGTTGGTCGCGAGTCCTGTAATGAGGTCGGGGGACAGCATGGCGAAGGCTTCCTCTACGCCCAACACGGCGTAGGGGTCGGATGCGCAGAGCACCGTCATGGCCAAGGCATCTTGCAGCTCCTCGACCGCGATTGTGCCGTTGTAGGGTTCGAGCGGGGAGGCCCCAATCTCCACCACTGCCACGTCGGCAGGGGGCTGGGCCATCTGGGAGAGGAGCTGGCGGACCGCAGTGCGGTACTCTGCTTCCGGTACGACCGTGGACGGAAGGCCCACGTCCACGAAGTCGAATCCCCAGTCCGCCCCAGCATCCTGAATCGAAAGCATGTCACGGTATCGTCCTGCTCCGCTCACCTTGGCCCCGAGAACATCCAGACCCATTCGTTTCAGGCGGCGCGTCACGATGCGGGCCGCGGTCGTCTTGCCCGCCGACATAGAGGTTCCCACGAACAGGATGGTTGGCGTCGTGAACGGCTGCTCCGAGACGGACGGGGCCGCATCCGCCATCGTCATCTTCGTATCATTCCGCACGACGTGGCCGTGATAGCGGAGCTCAAGTGGGGGTTGGATAAGGGTCGACCGGGACTCTTCGGCCCCAAAGAGGCCGGCACGGGTGAGGGCGTGCATGGTGTGGTCATCTCCAATGGCACGCCACGACCCCGTCATTTCCAAGGTTGCCTGTCGGATGCCGAAGGCTCCGACGACCGCATCGCCTTCGGCTACCTCCATGTCGCGTCCGTTGGGCAACTCAATCGTGCGGTATCCCGACGTATCGGTCACGATGCCGACGACGTAGTCCCCCGTGCCCCACTGGTCACGAGGACGGGTCTCCACCTCGAACGGAGTCGTGTCGAGGTCGGTAATGCGCGTGAGGGAGCTGAACGTGCAGCGATCGAAGATGGGAGAGGAGGTCATGGCAAACGGGAGAGTGTGGAGAAGAGAAGAGCAGCCGGACGACTGCAGTGCTCTTTTCTATTTAGAGGGGGAACGGAGAGACAGGTCGGGAAGGGGGGGCGTGAGGGTTCGTGTGGCTCATTCGGTTCGGAGCGGCTCACGATGAGAATCGTCGGTTTGATTCTGTTTGGCGAGGCTAGACTCCGAGAGGGGCGGCTGGGCAAGAAGAAGGGCCAACAGGGCACTCCGTTCGATCATCCGATCCCGATAGCAAAATTCGTGGCGGGCGTGGGCTCCATCGCCGACCGCCCCAAGGCCGTCGAGTGTGGGGGTGTACTGGCTGATGGTGTTGGCGTCGGAAACGCCGCCGGAGCGCCCTTCATCGAGGTCAATGCCGAGCACGTCCGCCGCGTCACAGGCCCATGCCCACAGCTGTCGCGATGCGGGGGTCGGCTCCATGGGAAGGCGTCCAAACCCGCCCTCAATGCAGAGCGACGTGCCGGTCGTGGTGGCTTCGAGACTGCGGATGGCCGACTCGATCGTGTCCACCTGATCACGGGTGGTAACGCGTACATCGACTTCGGCCCGACCTGCGTCGGCGACCACGTTGGGCTGAGTGCCGCCGTCAATGGTACCCACGTTGACCGAAATGCCCGCGTCCGGGTCGTTGAGGGTGTGAAGATGCTGCACCACGTGTGAGAGCTCCAAGATGGCACTGGAGCCGCTTTCGGGGTCGAGGCCGGCGTGGGCACTTTCTCCTTGAATATGGATCACAAAGCGGCCGCCTCCTTTGCGGGACGTTTTGAGCTTGCCATCGAGTCCCAATGCCGGCTCCAGCACAAAGGCGCGGTCGGCACAGCGGGCCAGCCGTTGGAGGGGGCGGCGAGAGGTCGGACTTCCCTTTTCCTCGTCGGAGTTGATGAAGATGATCGGTGTGACGGCGAGGTTGGGGCCCCGTTCATTCCACGCCCCACAACTGCGTAGGGCCGCGAGGGCAAAGAGCATCTGGACGAGGCCGGCCTTCATGTCGAAGACGCCGGGTCCGCGTACTTGGTTGCCGTCTACCTCAAACGGCATGTCGTCCAGGGTGCCTAGGGGCCAGACGGTGTCGCAGTGTCCGACGAGGAGCTGAACGGGACGATTGCGGGAGCGCGTCTGCGGACGAGCGTAGAGGTGGCCCCCACTTTCGGGCCTGCCCGGCACATGCTCGACCGTGTAGTCCAGGGTGTTCAGGAACCGAACCAATGCGTCTTGAACGTCGGCCTGGGCTTCGGGCACGTCGGTGGGGGATTCTGCTCGCACCAGTGCTTCCAGCACGGCCAGCATCTGATCCTGATGGGTCTTAAGGTACGTGCGAAGTGCGTCCGCTTGGGGGGGCGTGAAGAAATCCTCCATGGCGCGTGGGGTCGTTCCGGGAAGGTGGACAGTCCGCCGGGCGCAGCGTCATTTCTCGAAGCCAGCCGGGAAGGGGAAGATATTGCTGTCCTTGATCGTGGCGTAGCGATCCGGAGGCAGGTACGCGAGAAGCGGATTATCGCGCAGAACAGCGTCCTCCTCTTTCTCCGATACCCGGAGTGCCGTCTTGTCTACGTGGACGGCCTTTACCTTTCCAATGAGCAGGCTGTTCTCCCCAAGATCGTCGACGCGCCGATCGAGTTCACATTCCAGAAAAAGGTATCCATCATTCAGAAATACCCCGTCGACCTCCGTCGCCGGAAATGTCGGCAGTTGGTCGAGGCTCGGCTTGCGCCGAGGGCCGTCCGGCGGCCCAACGCGGGGCGCTGCTGCGAGGCTTGCCAGCACCACCTGGGACGGCTTGGGGTAACTTACCGTATAGGTGCCATGGCGGACGGCATTTCGGTAGGTTTTGTGCTTCGGGGTGCAGACGAAGCCAAAGTAGTTGTCCCATCCCATGGGGGCCGCCATGTGCTTCGGGGCAAGGTTGTAGGTGTCCTCGTCGTCGTTCCGGGTTCCGATGATGACCAGCGGCGCCACCATGTAAAAACGCTCCCAGAACGGCTGCTCGGGGTCAAGCTGGACAATGTCGGTTTCTGAGGGCGGGGCCATTGTGCTGAGGGCTTGAGGACGGAAAGGGGAAGGGAGACAGGATTGTAATCTTAAAAGGCCCGGCAGCGGTTCCCAGTGATTCTTTCCCTTCCTCGTCGTGGGGGAGAGCGAACTCTCTTTTGTCAGGCGTCTCCTTACGACTCTCAGGCACATCCGTGTAGGGGACGGCCCGACGCATCGTTGCGGCATCGGCGCACGAACCGGGGCGCTTTCGGCTGAGAGAGAGGGAAGAAGGGAGGAAGTACTTTTTGACGTAAAGAGGGCGAGCGCCTTTGACAGTTGCAGGAGATCCCGGATCTCACTGTGCCCTTCCGGTCGCTGAAACAGTGTCGTGTGGAGGCGTATCGCCCCCCTCTTGTCTGCAGGGTACTACGTCCACGGACGGACATCGTCGCTCGAACAATATAAAATGGTTGATCCGCCTCCCGTTACATGTGGAAAATCATCTTGCTGGTCGGCTTTTTCTCCGCCATTGCAATCATAGCAGGAATCCTCGTCGTGAAGCGGGGACAATTCAGCCGTTGGGCCGACCAGACGGTCGCCAATTTGAGAGCGGCTGCCACGTCGCTTCCCGACCGCAGCGTACGGGCAACAGACTGGGCCAATCTTCCCGCACCGGTGCAGCAATACTTCGAACACGTGCTCCGGGAAGACCAGCCCTACATCGAGACCGCGGTCTTTGAGCAGGAGGGCACCTTTCGCGATGGGGAGGCCTCCTCTGCCCCATGGTATCCCTTTACCGCCACCGAGCACGTCACGGTCCGACCGCCAGGATTCGTGTGGGATGCTCGTATCCGAATGACGATGGGAATACCAGTGCGAGTTCTCGATGCGTACCATGACGGACAGGGATGTTTGCGGGCAGCCCTGGGAGGAGCGATCTCGGTCATGGACGCAGCCCCGACCCCGGCGTTGGATGAGGGCGAGTTGCTCCGCTACCTTGCCGAAGCGCCGCTCTATCCCACCGCACTTTTGCCGGGCATGGGGGTGGCGTGGACGCCGATCGACGAGCAGACGGCGCAGGCGAGGCTCGAGGATGAGGGCACGACGGCCTCACTTTTGTTCCACTTCAACGAACAGGGAGAGGTAGAGCGGGTCAGTGGCAAGCGTGGATTTACAAAGGCGGATGGAACGTCCGAGTATCGAGCGTGGAAGGGATACTGGCACCATTACGAAGAGCAGAACGGAATGCAGGTGCCGACGGAAGGAGAAGTGGCCTGGATCCATCCGGAGGGAGAAGTGAGCTACTGGCAGGGACACATACGGAGCATCGAATACACAGGGACTAGGGGAATGGGAAAAACAACAGGGGAACTGAGCGAGGAGATGTGATCCCGGTACGGGACAAACAGGACTTGACTCCCCCCCTTTTGCTTCTTCCACAATAAAGTGAATAAAGTCGTCTTTTAGCTTACGGTGTCTTTCCGGTGGACTTTGAAATTCAGCATCACCCATCGTATTCCCTTCTGCGGGCCCGGCTTGAGCGAAGAGAGGAATTTGTTGCCGAGTCCGACGCCATGGTGAGCATGGATCCGACTCTCGACACAGAGACCACGATGGCAGGAGGAGTTCTATCAGCGTGTCTTCGTCGGCTTGGGGGGGAGAGCATGTTCGTCAACCAATTTTCAGGGCTGGGCATCGTGTCGGTGGCGCCGACGTCGCCGGGACAGATTCGACATCGAACGCTGCACAACGACTCCTTTATGTTGCAGGCAGGGGCCTATTTGGCCTCGTCTCCGTCCGTGTCCGTGCAAGCCCAGTGGGGAGGATTGAAGGGGATATTCGGTGGGGAAGGCGCTGTTCTTCTTGAGGTCAGCGGGACCGGCGATTCGTTTTACAACGCATTTGGGAAGATTTACGAAGTGCAGGTACGAGGGGAATACACCTGTGATACCAGTCACATGGTGGCCTTCGATCCCAAATTGGAGTATACGTTGGCGTCGTCTGGTGGGCTCTTCTCAACCCTCTTCTCCGGCGAAGGGTTCATTTTTACGTTTCGAGGGAGGGGATCGCTTTTCATGCAAACCCGCTCCTTGTCCGGTCTTCTCGATCACGTCACGCCGTTTTTGCCGGACCACTAGGCCACGTGTTTTCGGGCCGGGCTGGAAGCGGCATGGGGGCACCGCGTTCGTCTTGCATTTATGCTTGTATTCGCCGCACTGTCATGGACATCTCACTTGAGCAGAGGCCATCGTTCGCCGTGGCCGTGGTTGATCTGGATGCGGACGAAACCCTTCTGGCAGAAGGAGATGCGATGACGAGCATATCGGGCAACGTCGGGATTGAGACGAAGCGAATGACGGTGGGAGGGGAGAGTGAGGGCGCACTGGGGGCGATTGCCGGGGCGGTTGGCCAAATGCTGGCGGGAGAATCGTTCCTGGTAAACCATTTGACCGCTCAGGGGACACAGCCGAGGTCGTTCTGTCCCCAACATTGCCGGGAGACATCCAGTCCTACACGCTTGAGCGAGACACGACGCTCGTGATTCAATCTGCCTCGTATCTGGGGTCGGAGACCGACATTGCGCTGGACGGGGAATGGGGCGGAGAAGAAGAGAGGGGCAGTCAAACACGAACGCCCCTGCAAGGCAGGGGCGGAGTGGGCCCTCCTGGATTTGAACCAGGGACCTCTCGCGTGTGAGGCGAGCGCTCTAAACCGCTGAGCTAAGAGCCCATCAGACTATAAGTGCAGAGTTCTCAACGAGGAAGACGCAACGAATGTGCCGGGATGCGCGTCAAGACCGCACGAACACCGATGCTTCTCCTCAAGGAAACCCGATGGTCGTAAGGGAAGAGGAAGGCCGGGTTGAATCTGGTGTCGAAAATGGGGACGACGAGCGGCGCAAGAGAAGGGGCGGCACCTCGGGGGAGACGGTTGTCGTCTGAATGGGGCGGGGAGAGGTCGTGCGCGTTCCGGATACCCCTCGGTCGACGGTCGACGTGGAATTGGAGAGCCGAGACGGAGATGGCTCTACTAGCATTGCGCCCACGAGAAAGCCGATCACCAGCGCCGCTACGACGGACGACGCTAGGCCGAACGCGGCAAGCGGACGATTGGAAATCACCTCCGAGACAGAGGCGTCCGATTGTAGCATGTCGCACTCCACCTCCGTGCAAATCTTTGTCTCCAGGTCGGGGGGCGGTGCTTTTGACGGCCCACACTCGCAGAGTAAGTTTCGGGTCTCCTGAAGCCGCTCCACGTGCGCCTTGAGCTCAGGATTCGCTTCTACGTACTGCTCGAAGACGGCCTCAAGAGCCGGTTCCATGGTGCCGTCGACATACTCGCAGAGCCACTCGTCAATCCACTCGTAGGGGAGGTCTTCGTCGTCTCCCGGTGGATCGCCCTCAAAAGGAGGTGGACTGTTCATGGCACAGAAGTCAAGCAGATGTCCGGCGGATCGACGCGGCTTGGGTCCAGCCGAAAGGCATTTCGTACTCCAGAATGGGCGTGGGAGAAGGTATGACCCGGGGGGGCGTTTGTTTCCCTTCGGGGACCCGCAATCCGCAAAAATCCGCGGCTTGATGCTCCGAGTCTGGGGCGTCAGTCGGGCCTCCCGGTGACGACTGGGCGCGATTGCGGTGGAAGCAGGCGGCGCAGCAGGAGCGTCAAAATGAGGGTGGCGTCTCGGGAGGAGCCCCCTTTCAATTCATAGTCGGCAGCCAGCAGGGCCGAGTAGGCATCGGCAATGGACGCCTGGGTGTACTGCTGGGCAGCTTGCTTGTACTCCTCCACGAAGAAGGGCGGAACGCCAATGAGGCTCGCGAGATCGTATTTATTTTTCCGCTGGGCCCCTGGAGTTTGAAGCTTCCAGAGCTTGTCGAAGTACCGCCCCAGCATGATGACGATCATGATGGCCTCTCCCTGCGGATTGGAGGCCTGTTGGAGGATGCGACCGGCGATGCGCTCGGCGTCGGCATGTCGACCTTCTCCAATCGCGCTCTGCAACTCAAAGACGTTAAACTCCCGTGTCTGCCCACTGGCGTCGAGCACATCGTTGGCGGTAAGACGAGTGCGGTCGCCGGCAAACGTGATTAGCTTTTCGATTTCGCTGGCGGCCCGCTGCAGGTCGGTGCCCACGTAATCGGCAAGCATCTGGAGACCTTTGGGCTCAATCTCGTATCCCTGTCCGTTCACGTACTCCTGAATCCAGCCCGGCATCTCGTTGTCGTAGGGCGATTCGAACTCAGACCACGTGGCGTGCTCCTTCAGCGCGCGGTAAGGGTGGGCGCTGAGGTTGGGCTTTTCGGTACACGCTAAGAGGACGATGGCCTGAGGGTTCGGCTGCTGAGCGTAGGCCTTGAACTGGCGATTGTTTTCGAGCTTCTCAAACTCGCGCACAATCACGACGCGCCGCTCGGCGCCTGCCGGGAAGCCCTGGCATAGACCAATCACCTCTGATGCTTCGGCTTCCGATCCATATATCACGTCGAGGTTGAAATCGTGCTGGTGGGGGGACAGGGCCTCCTCGACCAGTAGTTCCTGCAACTCGTCGATGAGAAATGTCTCTTCCCCAAAGAAGAAATAGAGGGGATCGAAGTTGTGGTGCCGAAAGGCCGTAGCTAGGTCGTCGTACGAAGGCCCGGTATCGCTAGCCATTTTTTAATTCGGATTGGGGAATGTGGAGTGCGGACTGAGCAATCCAGCGGGGCATTCCGCATTCCGAACTCCACACTCTGCATTCGTCAAGTGGGCAGGGGTTCGTCGCCGTCGGAGAGGTGAGCGCCGTGGAGGCGGTAGCCAAGGTCGCGGAGCCGCTCGGCGTCGGTCTGTGTGATGCGGTGCACGAGATCGAAGAGCGTGACCTCGTCTCCATCCAGCGTGGCTGAGCGGTGCCAGGCATCGGAGGGGAGAGCGTCCAGGTGGTCGACGAGCTCTTTTCGGGCTGCCGTAACCCGGTCGAGGATGTCATCCATGCTATGCTCGTTCCATTCGGCCTCGCGCACCTTTTCCGAAGGGTCGACAGACTCGAATGCCGGGGTGTCGTTCTCCGCGATTATCGTGACCCGGGGCCGTCGCACCTCGGAATCGAGGATAGCGATCGATCCATAGAGCTCCTTCATCGAGAGGGCGTCGGGCGTGGGACGGCCATTTTTGATTTGGTCGGGGAGACCGTCCACGACCGTCCGAAGTGCCTCAATTTCCTCCACGAGGTAACGGAGTTGGTCCAGCAGTGCCTTGCGTAGCGACTCTGGTTCCTCAATCTGCGCCGCGTCGATGTCCGTTGTATCCTCCTCCATCTGCGTGGTGTGCGTCTGTGCGTCGAGGTCGTCGAGTCACGGGGACGCGCGTGCCTGTGGGGCACACACGCTCATTCGGCAGCGTGTGGCTTCGGGGCCGGTTCGTGTCGTTCGGCCCCCCAATCCTGATCCCCCTCGGTCGCCATACGGTCCTCCCGAAGGTGTGTGGTGTCCAACTGGTCCATGCCCTCATCCGCCAGCCAGTCCAGGAAGTGCTGGTCCTTCACGCTGTGGAGGTTGTTTTCCTTCCGGAACTCCCACTGCTGCCCAAACTGCTTGTTCTTATACTGGTCGAGGTATTCAAGCCGGTCCTGCAACTGCTCCGTGGGTTTCAGCAGATCCTTGAGGTCGAACACAGCCTCGTCCCGGCTTTGGAACGTGAGGTCATATTCTTTCGACATCACGATGGCCTCCTCGGGACACACCTCCTCGCAGAATCCACAGTAGATACACCGGAGCATATTGATCTCAAACATCTCCGGCTCCCGCTCCTTGACGTTGTTGACCTCTTTGGACTGCATGTTGATGGCGAGCGGGGGGCAGGCCCGGGCGCACAGGTTGCACGAGACACACCGGGGGCGGCCGTCTTCTTCGACCAGCACCGGGCGACCCCGGTAGCTGTCGGGGGGATACCACTGTTCCTCCGGGTACTGGAACGTATAGGTCGGCTCGTCGACGATCTTGCTGTACGAGAAGCCGAGCCCCTTGAAGAGCTCCGGAAAGTACAGGCTCTCCCAGAAGTTTAGCTCTCGCTCGTTCTCCTTTTTCGTATTTTCAGGCGTACCAGGCATAAGCGCGTACGGGTCTGAGTCTAGGTCAGTGTAACCGGCATTGGGGACACGCGAGGCGCCCGCAGGACCGCCGCCACAATGTCAGTCACGGATGTGGGAGCGGCCGCTCCCACAGATCGGGACTGAACATGCACAATCTCTATACACGTAGATTGGACGAAAGGATTCCAGCATTGCTAGGGCCCGTCGTCAAGAGCCGATCCATTTCCATTCGCTACTGGCGATCTGCGAGCAGTTCAGTTCATGCGCGGATCGTCGGGGAAATTGGCGAGCACGGCGTATTGCCCTCCCATGCGGCGCAGAATGGTGCGCCAGAGCTGATCGGGCTCAGTGTTGAAGATGAGGTCGGTCGCACTTGGGGATGGGATCCACGCTTCTTCGTCCAACTCCGCTTCAAGTTGGCCGGGTCCCCAGCCGGCGTATCCGAGGAAGAATCGGAGGTCATTGGCAGTGGCATCGCCCGTCTTGGCGAGTTGCTGCACAACCTCAAAATTGCCTCCCCACGTAACCGCGCCCGGCAGCGAGACGCCTCCTGGAATGTCGTCGGGGCGGGTGTGGAGGTAGTGGAGAGTTTCACGTTGCACGGGGCCGCCGAGATAGAGGGGCGGATCGTAGGCGATGAAATCCTCCAGGACATCGCTCAGCTGCACATCCAACTCCCGGTTCAGAATGAGGCCGAACGTTCCCTCGTTCGGCTGGTGCTCGCAGAGCAGAACCACCGTGCGTCGAAAATTGGGATCCTGCATCATAGGTGCAGAGATGAGCAGGGTGCCGGGGGCAAGGTCGACCTCCGAGTCGGGCATGGCAATCGAGCAATTGGGGCGGGAGGGAAGCACACCGGAGTAGTGCGACGGCAGGGGCTCAGGCAGCCGAACGTCGGGCATAGCGTCGTCTCCGTCCCAGTAGGGAGGGGCGAGCGCGGTTCGACGTTCGGTTCCGTCAGCAGAAGCACCAGAGCCGACGGAACGTGCTACTGACACGCCCTGGGCCGTGGTTCACTCCGGAACGGCATTACCGACGTTCGTTCGGGCCATCGCGGTCCAGAGCGCCGTCCCGCACGTAGCCGAGCCAATCAATGATTTTTCCGACTCCTGCAATCAACGCGGCGGCCAGGAGGAGAGCAGTGCCCAGGGACGGGTAGAGGCTCGTTCCGGGCTCGGAGAGCATCAGCAGCACGAGGCCGGCGGCGGCAGACACGACGGCGAGACTATAGGCTCCGTTCTGCATGGAAGTGCGAAGAGGCTGGGGAAAAGTTGGGAGCGCCGTTATTTCGTGTTTGAGGAATCCGGAAGGGTCCAGAGAAACAAGGTCTTTGTCTCCGTTGCGAGAGAGGAGCTTCCCATCGAGACCGTACTGTCGGAGGGCCATTCATCGATGTCGAAGCTGTGGGACACGATGCGGTCGCCGGGGTCAAGCTCGCGCTGCAGTTTGGGGCGCAGGCGGTTGTTCATGTTGGGCCAAAGGTAGAGGGTGACGACGGTTGCGTCGCTGAGGTCGACGTCGAAGAGATTGCCCTGATGGAATTCGACCCGGTCGGCCACGCCGGCCTGCCGTGCGTTTCGGCGGGCGCGCTGCACGAGCTGAGAGTCGATTTCCACCCCTACGCCACGGGCCCCAAATTCCTTGGCGGCCATGATGACGATTCGCCCGTCGCCACTGCCGAGGTCATAAACGACGTCGTTCGAGGACACGTTGCCCAGATGAAGCATTTTACGAGCGACGTGCTGAGGGGTCGGCACGTACGGAGCGCCCTTTTTCGTTGAATCGCTGGCGGGGTACTCCTGCGCCATGGCGGTGGGCAGGCCCAGCAAAAGCGGAAGCAGGAGCAGGGCGCAGAGGCTCGAAAGGAGGCGCGTACACGATCGGTTCATGCCGAAATGGGACGAATCCACAATTCAAGATTGCATCGCTGATGGAGAACAAGTATGATAACAGCCCCATACCGTGACCGGTCCTGGGTCGCGGTCCGAAACAGGCGATTCCGATTGATTTTTCTTTGTTCCTCCGATTGCCCCATGGTGCTTCGGCGTCCAGCGTTTGGCATACTTGCTCTTCTGACCCTTCTGGTGGGGGCCTGCAGTAGCCCAGCGACCATTCCAACGGGACAGATGACGGACTCTCCGACCATCGACGGCTCGCTCGACGACTGGGGAGGACGGCTCACCTATGTCGGCGACCGTCCGGTGTCGATGAGTGTTCTCCCTACCGATAGTTTGCTATACGTCGCCTTGTCGATACAAGACCCCGAGTTGGTCCGCGCCGTGGCGGCAAATGGGCTGACGGTGTGGGTTGACCCGACGGGCAAGCAGAAACGGAACTATGGGATCCGATATCCTCTCGGGCTCCGGTATCAGCGCTCCGGAGAGAGCGCATCCGGAGACGCGTCGTCGGTTCAGACTCGGGAGGCTGTGTTCGAACGGGTGTCTCTATCCGAGCTTGAAGTCGTACGCGGGGATTCGGCACGGCGTCGCATCCCTGCCCGCTTTTCGTCGGGGCTCCGCAGTCAAGCCACACTCGGCCCGGGATCGTTGATTTATGAGCTTGCCGTTCCGGTGGGAAATACGGCGGTTGGTTCCGGTGAGCGGCGGTACGGCCTTCAGGCCACCCTTGGCAAGAAGGTCGGCATTGGGCTCGAAACCCCCGAGCCGGACGAGGACCGCCAGCGAGTGGTGCCCCAGCAGGGCGTACCCTCTGTCACGGGTCAGCCCGGGCGGCGAGGCCGTCGGGGGCGAACGGGGCGGCGTCGACAGCAACGGCGCCCGTCGCCACAGCGTCCGGATCGTCCGAATCTCGACCTTTGGGTTCAGGTGGCGTCGGACGGGGCGCGGTAGCGTGCGGAAGCGTCGCTTTTTCGGGTTGATGCACCCGGCGTACAGCACGGCAATAAAAAACGCCGGATGCCGTTACAGGCATCCGGCGCGGATCAGGGGGAATATGGAGGGGCCTCGGAAAGAGCACCGCTGGGAGCTTGCCCAGATTACTCGTCCTGGAAGGGATACACGTCTTCGAGGAGCGCCTGGAGCTTGGTTCGGCCACGGTTGATACGGCTCTTGACCGTGCCCATCGGCAGTCCGGTAATCTCCGCAATCTCGTCGTAGGCAAGCTGCTGAATGTCACGCAGCACCACGACCTCACGGAAGGCCGGCGGGATCTCGTTCATAGCATCCTGGATGTACTTGTCCTGGATCGTACTCTCCGCGTGTTTATCCGGCGAGAACGATTCATCCGGGATTTCCATCTCGTACTCCTCATTGTCCCGGTTGACGGACTGGATCGATTGCATCCGGCGCCGCTTCCGTTTTCGGTATTCCGACCGGGCGAGGTTTCCGGCAATGGTGTAGAGCCACGTCGAAAACTTCGCAATGCGCCGGTAGGAGTGCCGGTTTCTGTGCACGCGGAGGAAGGTTTCCTGCAGTAGGTCCTCACACCGTTTCATGTCGCCCAAGAATCGGTAGAGGTACTGCATGAGCCGGTCCGAGTACCGCTCCACGAGAATGTTGAAGGCTTCCACAGTTCCGGCCTGGAACTGGGACATGAGGTCTTCGTCGCTCATCTCCTGGAGCGCTTCGTGCTGACTATTGTGCGCAGTCCGCTCCTTCGAGGCCGTCTTCTGGGTAACGACTTCTGCTTTGTCTTTCGCCATATATGTCGCTGCTCTAATCCCGAAAGGTGTCGAAAAGGGTGATCGTCAGGGACCCGTGGCCTCCTGAGTAACCACTATGGTCGCGATTATACTGCTGAATCGCAAATGGAAAGTGTTACGAATCAGGCACTCCGCCACGTGTTCCCAAACGGCCAAGCATGGGTCATTATTGTGCTGCAAAATGCAGTCCAGAAGGGGGGAATGCGAAAAGGGATGCCTAAGAATCTGTAAAGAGATTGCACAATCCGCCAAATCGGCAGGGAGCGTCGGGGGCGACGGACAATTTACCACCGACGTGTCGTCAGGAAGGCCCCCGTTCTAGGTCCGCAACGTCTTCAAAGCACGACTTGTCCGTCTACGATTCCAGACACCGGTGGTGATTTTCCTCCTGGCTTTCCTATGTTATCCTCTGCACCCATCCCCGTATGCCCTGCTCGAATGGGCAAGAGGTCATCGGGGCCCTTCCAGTGTCCGATTTCTTTTCCAGAAATTTGTTCATGTGCGTCATGTCCACAACCGCTTTTCGCACGTTTGCGCGATCGTTCCTGATAGGTCTTCTCCTTCTCGGATGGGGTTTGGCGTTTCCTGTTACGGGACAGGCGCAGTCCGGTGACGCGTCGGGGCCGGCAATGATCATCCACGGTGGGGCTGGGGGCATGACCCAAGCCGCCATGAGTGACGAGCAGCAAGAACAGTACCGTTCGGCCCTCCGCACTGCGCTCGAAGACGGGTATTCGGTGCTTCAGGACGGGGGAAGTGCCCTTGATGCCGTGGAGGCGGCCATCACGACCATGGAGAGCGACACGCTCTTTAACTCGGCTCGTGGGGCCGTACTCACGAGTGAAAACACGGTTGAGCTTGATGCTGCGATTATGGACGGCAAGACCCGTAACGCCGGGGCTCTCACAGGAGTGAAGACCGTGAAGCACCCGATTCGACTGGCCCGTACGATCATGACGGAGTCGAAGCACGTGATGATGGCGCAGGAAGGGGCCGAGACGTTTGCTGAAGAAAACGGGTTGGAAATGGTCGAGAACGATTACTTCATCGTTGAAAATCGGCGGTCCGGTTCCGGAGAGGGGGCGTCGGGGGTTGACGCGTCGGAGACGGAGAAATTTGGCACAGTGGGCGCTGTGGCGCTCGATCAGGACGGAAATCTCGCCGCGGGGACGTCCACGGGAGGCATTTCAAACAAACGGTTTGGCCGTGTTGGCGACTCGCCCATCATCGGAGCGGGGACGTATGCGAGCAATGAGTCGGTTGCTGTGTCGGCCACGGGACAGGGAGAGTACTACATTCGAAGCGTGGCAGCACACAATGTAGCCGCCCGCGTGCGGTTCGGCGATGCATCGCTCCAGTCGGCGGCTCGGGCTGCTGTCGAAGAGGCGGAGCAGCTTGGAGGGGTGGGGGGCGTGATTGTACTGGACCCGAACGGCAACATGGCGATGCCCTTCACGACGTCCGGAATGTTTCGGGCCTACGCCACGCCCGACGGCACGATGAAGGTCCGCATTTTCGAGGCTGAATAGAGGGGGCGAACGGGCGCACCGATATTCAGCGTGACGATCCGCCGCCCGGGTTGTCGGGAGGCCCCTGGCCTGGATTGTCGGGAGGACCGGCTCCCGGGGGGCGTCCGTTCTGGCCGGGCGGTTTTCCCTGCCCCGGAGGACCCGTAGACTCGTTTCCAATGCCGGAGGGGGGACCGCCTCCTGGGATAGAGCCCTGAAACAGGCGACGAAGGACGTTGGGGGCAGGGGTGCCCTGGGAGATGGCTCGGGCCACGCCCTGGGCAATTGCGCCGGCCGGACGCTGGCTGGTTTGCTGGGCCCGTTCAAGGGCCGAAGGGAGCTGGTGGAGCGGCTCGGCGTCGTATCCGGCATTAAGAGCTGCGGTGAGCAGTTGCCGGGAGACGGCCGCGTTCCCCTGAGCGCCCGGAAGATCTGGCATCACACTTACAGCTACGGAGATTTTCCGGAGCGAGACGGGGCGACGTTCCAGGGCGGTGGGAAGCTCGTCCAGAAACGTTTCGACGGTCGAGAGCGGAACGTCCTGCTGGCGGGCATTTGCTACGTCTGCAATGAGCTGATTGCGGTCGGAAGGAGACGGAGAAGAGCCTACCATGGATTTCACCTCCTCCCGAGTGAGCCACGTCGACACAAGAGCCCCGCTCTGCTCCAAAGAGGTCTGCAGGTTCTGGAGAACCGGCGTCATCCGGCTGGGAGGAACCTGCTTGGCCAGTCCCTCCAGGGTTTTGTTGAGAAGAGGGGCAGTTGGGAGGTCGCGCTCGGCAAGAGTGACGGCGGGACGCAGTAAGGGGGGGATGGCCTCGGCAGAGAGTCCGGCTTGCTCCGCGCGGGAGACGACCGTCTGCATCAGCTCTGTGTCCGCCCCGGCCGCTTTGCCTCGTGTGAGCAGAGACTGTACGGGCGACGTGTCCTGGCCGGTCGCCGGGCGACTCAGCAGGAGAAGGCTGAGGAGCATCACCGCGAGCGGCCAAGGACGCCCGGATACGGAAATGAAGGAAGGGAGAGTGATCATGGGGTCACTGCACTGTACAAATCCCGTTCGTGCCGCCGAAGGAATCCGTGGTTGTGTGGGCGTAGGAGGGGAGGTCGAGCCAGCGTGACTCTGGGCCATTTTTGACCCGAAGTCGGTACGCGTACCGTCCCGAGGGGAGGGCAAGGGTGGTCTGCCAGGTGTTTGTATCCGTTCGACGTAGGGGGATGCCGGGGCGAGCCCATTGGTTAAAATCGCCGGTGATGTAGACGGTCCCCGTTCCATCGTACGGCACGCGAATCCGCACGCCCTCGTCGGTCGTGGCGCAGACGCGTCGCTGCTGGGGCAGGGTGGGGGATCCTCCCAATACCCCCTCCACTTGAAGACGAAGGCCAGCAGCCAAGCGGACGTCCGTTTCCGAGGCATTCTCCTCAAGGGTTGCCCGTAGAGCACGGGCTCGTCCAAAGAGCGTAAGGGAGGACCGAGGCGTCCATTCAGCTTCGATCCCCGTTTGGAGGATCCGGTCCCGGGCTGTGCCCGGCGGCTGAAGCGTTTCGTACTGTAGTTGCTCCACCGATACGTTGCCCCGGACGGATACGCTGTTCGTGGGCCAGTACGTGGCACTGATGTGGCTTCCCGTACCGCCGAAGGTGGTTTCTGCCGTAGAGGTGCGGCCCGTGCTATGGTAGAGACGGACCGCGCCCTGTATCCGTTCGGTAAGCCAGTAGGTGGCGCGCAGAGAGACGAGCCCGCTGGTTTGCCGATCAGTGACCGTAGGCAGCTGCTCAAAACGCTGGCTAGGGCCGGCCTGGAGCGTGAGCATGGTGTTAGAGGTTGGGGTCCATTGGAGAGTGGGAAGGGCCCACCAACTGTCGCGAGCCGTCCTAACTGTTTCGTGTACGGCAGGGTAGCGATAGCGGGTGCCTCCCCCAAGAAGGCCGATGTTCCAGTTTGGGTGTAGCTGGTAGTGAAATCGAAGAAGGCTCTGGGTAAACTGCGGAATCTCCGTACGATTCGGGTGCAGCTGGGCACGCACCATAAGGTCCGTCTGGGTCCGGCTCGTGTTGCGGCTGAGGCCCACCTGGGACGTTACCGCCAGAAAGGGAGAGGAGACATCCGGATTCCAGGTGCCAAGTACCGGGTCTAAGTATAGATTCGTTTGGTGTCCTCCGGAGAGCCCAAGGGTGGCGTGTCCGCTCCACTGTTGGGCGGAGGCGGGGCACGCGAGCACACCGGAAACGATCACAAGTGAAACAAAAAGAAGGCGCCTCATGAAGCAGGCCCGAACATCCCAGGGGAGGCCGCGGCAGGGCCGACCATGCGACCTCAGGACACGCGACCACTAGAGTTTAAGCACGGCATTTCGATCCCCGAATCCGTCGCTCCGTTGGATGGGAGCAAGCGGATCGGTGATCCACCGTTCTCCATTAATCACGAACTGGTACTCGTGTTCACCCCGAGATACGGGAACGAGTCCGGTCCACACGGTTTGACCGTCCACGCTATGAGGAGAGAGCGGGATTGGATTCCACTGACTGAAGTCCCCGGCCACAGCCACTGAGTCGGCTGTATTGTCCGTATACCGGAAACGAATCCAGACCGTCTCGTCCTGGGTCGATGCACTGGACGCCTGGTGAACGCGGGAGGAGGATTGAGCAGTCGACGCTGTTTGGGACGGGGGGGCTTCCGAGAGGGGGGCCTCAGGCCCTTTACTGAGGACGAAGATCCCAAGCAGTGCAAGGCCCATAGCGACGACCGCAGACATCGGGCGGACCGTTAAGGATACTGGGGTGGTGGCCGTCGTCCACCACGCTCGCATTCGGTCGGCGATGGACGGAGCCTCGGATTCGGCGTCAGCCACGGCCTCCATGGTCCGATCCGCAAAGTCACGAGGGGGCGTGCTGGCCGGACGAGTGGCGAGGTCCTGGGTCATACGAACCTCAAACCGAAGGAGCGATCGCGCGTCCGGATCGTCTGCAATGCGGTGCAGAGCCTCCTTTAGGTCTGCTTCGCCCAGTTCTCCGTCTACGAACCGGCGGACCAAAATGTCAGGATCCTCACTCGGCATGGCGGTTTTCGAGTAGGGTGCGGAGTTTTTTACGAGCGCGATGTACGCGAACCTTCAGAGCACTCACCGACACGTCCAGGCGCTTCGACATGGCTTTATACGTCATTCCGTCTCGGTATTTGAGAAGGAACGGCGTAGCGTACGTGGACGAGAGCTCTTCAAGCGCCGTCCATAACTGTTCGTGTCGCTCTTCGGCCATCAAGGTCTCATCCTGTGCTGGTTGATCCCCGGGAAGTGCATCGGCGTCTTCCTGCTCTTCCGTGCGGCTAAATGCATACGTTTCGCGCCGGACGTTCTTGGCGTAGTCCCGACAGCAGTTGAGTGTGATGCCGTAGAGCCAGGAGGCGAACTGCTCCTGCTTCCGAAGGTCATCGAGACGGCGATAGGCACGCACGAAGGCATCCTGGGCCAAGTCCTCGGCATCTTCAGGGCTGTCGGCGTACTGGTTTGTAAGGTCGAACACCATGCCCTCGTACCGATCGACAAGGACGCGGAATGCATCCTCGTCGCCGTTCCGCACGCGGCGGACGTATGCACCATCGCTCTCCTCGGAAGGCATGAAGCAGGTACGACCGATGAAACAAGAGCCCCCGACGGGCCGGAAGAAAGTCTATGGCACAGAATACGTGCCAGGCGGCCGGGTTGATGGCTTCTCATCCAGAAGCGAACGTGAGGTTTTGGCAACGAGCCCCCCATCTGAAAAATAGACTCGGGAGGACCTTCCCCGCCGAAGGGGCGGGAGTCAACGGGCGCAACATGGTGCGCACGGACTCCCGAACGACCCGTCAGCGAGCAAAGAGGGCTCTGGAGTTAGTTCCCAATGCTGGTCGTATCCACAGTGGCCTGGATGGCGGGAGTGATGACATATTTCCCATTGGGGTTCCCCTTGAGGGCTTCCTCTACGTCCCAGTTGATTGTGACCTCAACTCGGTCGTCTGCAGACTCAATTGTGAAGGGGTCAAAGGTCGCCTTGAGACCCGTCTGCTGGCCGCTCGCAATCTTGACACCGGTCGGGTTGGAGTCGCCCTTGAAGGTGACCTGTACCTTCTCGGTCGTGATGAAGCGGACCTGACTGTACGTGCCCGTTGGAATCTCGACTTCGGCCAGAGCGGTATCGACTCCTGCCTGCAGGTTCTTCAGGTCAACCTCAAATTCGGTGTCGCTTAGAACCTTCACTCCCGTATCGGTCGAGTCGCCCTGATCGGCCTTCTCGGCGGGAACGATGGACACCTCACCAATCGTGACAAGGGCCTTTTCAATACTGTCGGCCGTAGGCGGTCCCGAGTGGGTTGTGACGGATTTCGTTAAGGCCTTGCTCGTCGACCCGTTCATGCGAAGCTCAAGAGTGCCAGATTCTCCATCGGCTCCGGTCGAGTCGCAGCCAGCGGCAAACAAAAGTCCTCCTGCAACAACCAACGAGAGGAGAAAGGAAGAAAACGATCTCATAAGAGTATAGTCCCTGTTGAAAAGTAATCATGGATTTTCCCCCTTATCCCTAATCGGAAATCCGATATCGACTTCCGGAGGGGGATAAGGCAGACAAGGGACGACTTGAGAGGCAATCCGTTACAAGAGAGGGGTTGTGAATAAAAGGTGAAGGAGATATTAGGGCGTCATATTCCCGTATCCGGCGGATGGTCTCTTTGCTTCGGATGGGTATTCCTCCGCACTCGCGTGTAAGGGAAAGGAGACGGAAGCCCTCGCACTTTTTTGATTTTGAAATTCAAATGCTCATGGTATCCGTTCGTCCGTTTGCCGTCAGTCTCTTGGCAGGAATCGTCGCCCTCGTCGTGGGAGGGGCTTCCTGTTCGATGTTGTCGAATTCAGAGCCGAAGGCGTCTCCGTCTTTGGAATTCCATATTGCCCAGGTTGACAGTCTCCAGTTCCCGGAGGTCATTGCGCCGTCGGACACTCTGAACGTGGAGTTTTACGGAACGGTAGGCCCGGACGGCTGCCACTCATTTGCCCGCTTCGATGTCGAGGCATCGCAACGCCAATTGACGATCACGCCCGTTGTACGGCACGTAACCTCCGAAAACGCGATGTGCACCATGGCAATCGTTCCTCTCAATCACACCTTTACTGCTGATCCCCCCTTCTCGGAAGGGGCCTTGACTCTCGCGGTCCCGCAACCGAATGGAGAAGAGATCCAGGCCGTTGTGAATGTGGCGAAGGGGGCAAGTTGAGACGTCCTTCAGAAGGGAGACGTGATTTCCGCGTAGGGAAGTCGATATTTCCGGCTGCGACGCCTACTTTCCCGGCGTCGGTTGTTTTTGTTCATTCGTCTGAACTGAGACATGGATCGTGATGCAGCAAAGAAGGCCGCCGGGGAAGCGGCTGCAACCCTCGTCCAAGACGGAATGGATCTCGGGCTTGGGACAGGCTCGACGGCCGCCTGCGCACTCGATGCTATCGGGCGACGCGTGCGGGAGGAGGACCTTGATGTGCGGGGGGTTCCAACCTCGTTTGGAGCCGAACGCCGCGCTCGGGCGCATGGCATTCCCCTGACCACTCTCGACGAGGTCTCGACGCTCGATCTTGCGGTGGATGGGGCGGATGAAGTCAATGAAGGGCTCCAGCTCATCAAGGGAGGAGGGGGCGCACACTCGCGTGAGAAAGTAGTCGCAACGCAGGCCGAGCGCTTCGTAGTGCTCGTGGATCCTACGAAACAAGTGAGTCAGCTTGGAGAGCAGATGCCAGTGCCTGTGGAAGTGCTTCCCATGGCCGTTGCGCCGGTGCGACAAGCGCTTGAGGACCTGGGAGCACGTCCGGAATTGCGGATGAGTACCGAGAAGGATGGGCCGGTGGTTACCGATCAGGGACTCTGGCTATTGGATGCGTATTTCCCGGACGGCGTTACGGATCCGGAGGCCCTCAACCGCACTCTTTGCAGGCGACCCGGGGTGCTCGATCACGGACTTTTCCTTCATGAAGCGACAGATTTGTTTGTCGGACATCCGGAGGGGACGGTCGATCGCATTTCTGCCTGACTCCTGAGGAATTGTCGGGGGCTCGTTGTATTGGCCACCGGACGTACCGCGTACGCCAAAATAAAAAAAGCGCACCGCCTTCCGGGCATCCGGAGGGCAGTGCGCTTTTTCTTTGTAGGTCGCTACGAGTAGGAGCGGGGCCCTACTGGAGACGGAAGGTCACCGGAAGGGACATGCGAACCTTCACAGGCTGGCCACGCTGCTGACCCGGGGTGCACTCCAGCGTCTTCACCTTCTCGAGTACCTCCTCATTGAGAAGCTTGTGCACGCCGCGAGTAATCTTCGGCTGCACTACTTTGCCCTGTTCATTCACGACAAACTGTACGAACACACGGCCTTCAATGCCGGCCTTCTTGGCAAAGTCCGGATATTCGACCTTGCCCTGAAGATTCTTGACTCCACCGCAGTCGGGCTGCTGCTCCACCACGACGAAGATTTCATCTTCCTGCTCCTCTTCCTCATCATTCGCGTCGGGGGGCGGGCCCTGATTGGTGTCCAGAGCGTCATCGAGGTCCAGCGAGGCGTCGAAGTCGACGTTTTCGTTCTCGATGGTTTCGTTGTTCGGAACCTCTACGGGAACCGGGGGCTTCGGCGGAGGGGGCGGCTCATTCTGCTGCTCCGTCTGCGTGATCTCCTCCATCTCAACGACCTCCTGCTCCTTCAGGTCGACCTGAAAGGTCTGCTCCGGTTGGTAGTCAAGCTGGAAGGCTACGACGAGAATGACCAGCGCGAGCGTCATGCCCACCTCAATGAAGAGGCGGTACCACTTTCGAAGGTCTGCCCCTTCTTCTTTGCGTAAGGCCATGGGTATCGACCGGTATACTGTGCGACGAGCGGCGACATTTCCTAGGGAATGCTCATGCTACGGTATCGTTGTTTACCTCACCTGCAAACGGATGTTTCGGGTTCAGCCGATTTTGGGATCGGCACCCGTAGCGACCTTCTTCTACCCGCTACCGAGGGTCGTTGTGCACCGAATCGTCCGGTTCAACGGAAACGACCGTCGCGAGGCGTGCCGTGCGACGCTTGCGGTCTGGGCCTTCCGGCGGAACGTGCACAGATCACGTTGGCGGGTGGTATTATTCGGGATCAGGGGACGAGGCGGGTTTGCGGTACACGTACAGCGAATAGAGGCTGACTCCCGCCACCAGCCCGATGCCGTCGGCCAGGGCGTCGAACGGGTCCCCTAGACGCCGGATCGGAAGAACGTGCTGATAGACTTCAGTGCCGATTCCGAAGAGGCCTCCGAGCAGAAGGAGGCGTCCCCCCAGTTGCCATACCCGAGAGTCGAGGGGCACAGTCTCCGGGGGGCATAGGGCGCGCATCCAAAGAACGCCGAAAATGGCGAAGAGGCCGAAGTGGGCCACCTTGTCGTAGCTTAGGGCGGGACCGATTGGGGAAAGGGAGGAGGCCGGAATAGAACAGGCGGCCAAGATGCCCACGGACCACAGGAGAGCCATCCATCGATAATGAACCGTCGAGAGCGAGGAAAACAGCGGCATACGAGGGGGCGTGGACGCAAATGGAGAAGGGGGCTATTCGGGCTTCCGTCCGAGACGATCGTGAGTGGCGCGGGGCAGTTCGTCAATGAGGTCGGGAGCCGCCAGCGTGCGGGGGTCACGGGTTCGGGCGTATCGCTGGGCTGCTGCACCGCCGAGGTGGAGGGCGGTAGCTGCCGCAGGGAGGGGCGAAAGGCCCTGTGCGAGGAGCCCCACGCACTGCCCGGCCAGTACGTCTCCGGTGCCGGCAGTGGCGAGGGCTGGTGTGCCCGTGCTCCCGATAAACGTCGTTCCGTTCGGGGCCGCGACAATGCTGGGATTTCCTTTCAGCAGAAGGGTGACGCCCCACCGCTGGGCGTATTCCTGCACCGCGCGAACGCGATTGGTAAGATCGACCGTTCCCGCCAGGCGTCGAAACTCGCCCGCGTGCGGAGTGAGAATCCAGCTGGCGTTGGCGTGCTTGGTCCAGTCCGTTTCAGTGTCGGCCAGGGCGTTGAGGCCGTCGGCATCAAGAACCAGGGGGATGTCCGGGCTTTCCTCCACGAGCCGGAGGACAAACTGGCGGGTGTTGGCCCCGCGTCCAAGCCCCGGTCCCACGAGTATCGCGTCGGCCCGTTCATCAAGCACCGTCCGTACGGCGTCTGGCGCCAGGCCCTCGGCGGTCGTAGAGAGCGGAAGGGTGGGAACGGCAGTAAGCGTCCCGGCGAGGGTGGACTGAACGGAGGCGGGGCAGGCGCAGGTGACGTACCCGGCCCCGCTGCGCACCGCTGCCCTGGATGCCATGCGGGGGGCTCCGGTGAAGCGGGTGCTGCCGCCCACGACCATGGCCGTGCCGACGCTGTATTTGTACGCGTCAGGAGAGCGCGAGGGCCACCAGTTGCGCACGGTTGTGTCGGTCGTCTGCCGCACGCACCCAGGGCGTTCGACCACACGGTTCAGTACAAACGTCGGGATGCCGATGTCGACCACGTCGACTGTGCCTGCGAGACGGGGGGCTTCGCCAACATACAGCCCCACTTTCGGCGCCGCCATTGTGATCGTGTGCTCTGCCTCGACGGCAGTGCCGAGTACGGCCCCCGTATCGCTATGCAGTCCCGTGGGAATGTCGATCGCGACAGTGGGGGCGGGACGGTCGTTGACCCAGTCGACGAGACTCCGAATGGGTTCCCGCAGATCGCTTGTGAGTCCCGTGCCCAGTAGGGCGTCGACGTAGAGGTGGGGGGACAGCCGATTGACGGTGTCGGTGAGGGTGCTGAGTGTATCGAGGGATTCGATCGTGAGCCGTTCTGTGTTGTCCTCCGTTTGGAGCTGTTCCAGCAGGCGCAGATTCCGGGCCGGGTCGTCTCGTACGTCTTCCCGATTGCTTGTGAGGCAGACGTGGATGTGCGCACCGGCAGCGTACAGGCGGCGGGCTACGACCAATCCGTCTCCCCCGTTGTTGCCTTTTCCACAGAGGATGACGACCGTCTCCCCATCCAAGGGGCCATATGCGTTCTGAATCCGGTCGGCTGCTCCTCGTCCCGCAGACTCCATCAGCGTAAAGCTGGGAATGCCGTATTCCTCAATTGTGTACTCGTCGGCCGCACGCATCGCGTCGGCAGTCAGAGCAGGAGGAGCGTCCGTTGAACCGATCATTTTATGTAGGAGGGAAGCGTCAGCGAATCAGTGAATCCGTGGCCGTTGTGTCGGGGGGTGGGGAGGCGAGGGGGGCAAGAATCGGAAGGCGCAGCGCGGCAGGGAGTACGTTTGTCCAGCGAGGGCGTGAATCTGTCGTTTGCTCACTCCACGTTACCGCCTCGGCCGGGGTGTAGGGCTCGAGGAGGCCGCCATCCCATCGTCCATTTGCGTTCCGGTCCTGGAAGGCACGGAAGCGAAAGGTCCCCTGCGGGAGCTCCTGAAATACAAATGTGCTATCCGGAGAAATGGTCTGTTGGCGCGGGTCGAGGGCAATCTGGCTCTCCGTCGGGATAATTTCGACAACGATCGGGCCTTGGGCCGTCGTGTCGCGTGCGGTAGAGTCGCGGCCCGCTGGGGCAGTAGGCGTTGCTTCCAGCGAGTCGGGGGGCGGGGTCCCAGGAGGGGGAGCGGGTGCACGAGACGCGCCGCGTACCGAGTCCCGCCGCGTGATGAACGAGAAGGTGGCGCGTCCTTCGAGAGCGCCAAGCACACGGTCGGTCACGCGTCGGAAGCGTTGCCGGTAGGTCGTGTCGGGCCCGGCGAGGGCCTCCGCATTCACCGTCACGTCCACGAGGGCGCCGGGTTGGAGGAGCGAGTCGGGCGCAAGGTGATAGGTGCGACCATCGTTCGTCGTCCACGCGAAGGATTGAGGGCGTCCGGACGTGTCCTGAAGGCTGAGTACGCGGTGGAGTGTGCTGGAGTCCGGCGCCTGGTTAAAGCGAACGCCGGGTTGGTCGCCGGGGAGGAGGGGATAGGCGCCCGTCGAGTCCGGCGAGCGGGCGTCCGGGGTGAAGGTCCGAAAGCGGGTTTGCGTCGTATCGGAACGAGGGGCGGCTTGGAAGTGGGCCGTATCGGGCACGAGGGGCTGCCCGAGCGTATCCGCTACGAGCGTATCCGATAGAGGCAGCACGTGTCGGGTCGAGTCCATGGGGGCGGTACGGAGCACGACAGCATTTACTCGCTCCTCCGGCCGATATACGGCACGGACCTTTACAGGCGCATTGGGAATGGAGTCGCGGAGCGTCCAGGCGCCCGGTTCGGGGGACGATAAGCGAATCGGTTCGCTGAAGCGAAGACGCAGGCGCTGGCGGCTTACCGGCTCGACGCGCTGGAAGCGAGGGCGCAGAGTATCGGCCCGTGTTAGAAGCCAGGGCACGGGCACGGCGGCCTGCGTCGTGTCGGCGGCAATAGACGGACGAGGCGGCACGGCAAATGGCTCGGCCGGGTCGGGGCGCCGGTTGCGGTTGTTGTCACGCACCGCCACGACGTAGTAAGGCTGTTCCCGCATGTACTCGAAGGAGAACGTTCCATCCTCCCCCGTTTGTGTGCGGTAGGCCGGAGAGGAGGGAAGGGAAGAAAGAGGGGAGGATCCACTCCCGGAGAGGGCATATGCAAATACGTCCACTTTGGGCTGGGGCGTTCCCTCTGCAGGTCGTACCACACGCCCTCGAATTTCTCCCTGATTGATGCGCGGGCCCGTTGAGAAGGCCACCGTTATCGGCGCGTCCAGCGACACGCCGTGGGCGTCCGTCAGGTTGGTATCGAACGAGAAGAGATAGGTGGTACTGTCGCGGAGCGATGACGGCAGTTCAATTTCCACCCCCTCGCCGCTCCAGTCAAAGCGAAGGCGCTCGTCGAACTGGGGCGTGATGGAGAGGGATTGCGTGAGCGTACTGCGCTCCATGTACTCCGAAAATTCGATGTACACCGAGCGAGTGTCCGTGGCCACGTTCACGGTATCCCTCTGGGGGCGTGTGCTTACGACAGAGGGGGGCGTCTCGTCCTGGGGGCCGCCACGAGGAGCCATCGGGTTTGCACACGACGTCATCATCGCGACGAGGCCTCCCAGGAGCAGCATCAGCTTCGCGTGTCCCCAGCCGGGGGCGTCCCGCATCGGGTTCGTACGCATCCCATCCATACGTTCAGGCCTTCGCGCGTTCATCGTGTTATGCATAAATCCCACGCATCCGAAGGGCTTCGGCGACCTTGCGAATGCCCATTACGTAGGCTCCGATGCGGAGGGACACGTCATGCTCGTCGGCAGTCTTGTACGCCTTGTCAAACGCATCCCGCATCATGCGGTCGAGGCGTCGGTTCACGCGTTCCTCGGTCCAGAAGAAGCCCTGGCGATCCTGCACCCATTCGAAGTACGATACCGTCACGCCCCCCGCGTTTGCCAGGATGTCCGGAATGACGAGTACCCCCTTGTCCTGAAGGACCTCGTCGGCTTCCGGGAGGGTGGGGCCGTTGGCGCCCTCTACGATAATTCGGGCGCCGGTCTCCTCAGCAATCTCGCGGTCAATCTGATCTTCCTTCGCGGCAGGCACGAGCACGTCGGCGTCGAGCGTGAGCAGCTCCTCATTCGTGATGGGCTGTGCGTTCTCATACCCATCGAGCGTGCCTCCGTTTTGTTCGACGTAGGTTTGCATTTCCTTGATGTCGAGTCCAGCCTCGTTGTAGTAGCCGCCCGTTACGTCGCTCACGGCCACGACTGTGCAGCCCTGCGCGGCCAGCAGCTCGGCGGCCGTAGATCCCACGTTGCCGAATCCCTGCACGGCCACAGTACAGTCGCTCGGCGCAAGTCCCAGCCGTTCCATTGCCGCCATCGTCACGGTCATTACGCCGCGACCGGTCGCCTCCCGGCGTCCGCGCGAGCCGCCTAGTCCGACTGGCTTGCCCGTAACCACTGCATTTTCCGTTCGGCGCGCGTGCATCGAGTAGGTATCGAGCACCCAGGCCATAATCTGCTCGTTCGTGTTCATGTCCGGGGCGGGAATGTCCTTATCCGGCCCGAATACGTCGAACAGGTCGGCGGTGTAGCGCCGGGTCAGTCGCTCCAACTCTTTCGGGCTCATCTCGGACGGATCACACACAATGCCGCCCTTGGCTCCTCCGAAGGGCACGTCGACCAGGGCACATTTCCAGGTCATCCACCCCGCCAGTGCCTTGACCTCGTTCAGCGTCACGTCCGGTGCGTACCGAATGCCCCCCTTGCTGGGCCCAAGCACGTTGTTGTGGATCACGCGGTAGCCCTCAAACACCTTCACGCGGCCCGAGTCCATTTCGACCGGCACGGACGTAATGTGAATGCGGGAGGGGCGGCACAGGTATTCGTAAAATCCCGGATTGAGCTCCAAAATTTCGGCCGCAACGTCGAACCGCTCCATCATGGACTGGAAGGGGTCGTCGTGGTCGATCGGGGCCGGTTCACGGTACACCGCAGGTTCGTGAACATCGAAACTGAAAGGCATGACAGGGGATAGCTGGTGCGCAGAAACGACGGAGTGTTCAAGGCATCGTTACCCTTCGAAGGGAAGGGGGGACCACGATGGGATAGCTTCTTCCGAACGATTGGAAGCGGTTGCGGTTGCCCGCGTCGACGGTTCGCTCACGTCTTCTCGATGTATTTTCGAAGTCGTTCATCCGCCGGCAAGGGAGCGTGCCTCTTTGGTTTGGGGAGGAGGCGGTCTGCGAGACCAGACTGGAGCGGACGGAGGAAGGCAGACAGCGGATTTTCGGGGCTGATCGGTTTCCGACGGCAATATCTCTCCAAAAACCAACGAACATCCACCCGCGCCGCGTCGTTGGTACCGGCTGTTGACGCGAGACTCTATCGAATCCCCGACGATCCCCGATGGCGCAGTTCGAAACCCCCGATCAAGTCAATCTCCCCGCCCTCGAAGAGACGGTCCTCGACTGGTGGGACGACCAGAACGTGTTCGAGCGCAGTATTGAGGAGCGCGAAGGGCAGCCTACGTATACTTTCTATGAAGGGCCGCCCACGGCCAACGGCAAGCCCGGCATTCACCACGTACTGGCCCGGGCCATCAAGGACATTTTCTGCCGGTACAAGACCATGCAGGGCTATCAGGTGGCCCGTAAGGCGGGGTGGGATACCCACGGACTGCCCGTCGAGATTGAGGTAGAGGAGGAACTGGGGCTCGAAAGCCGGGCGCAGGTTGAGGAGTACGGCATCGAGAAGTACAACGCCGCCTGCCGCGAGAGCGTACTGGAGTACAAGGACCTCTGGGACACGCTCACCCAGCGAATGGGCTACTGGGTGGATCTCGACGACCCCTACGTGACGTTCGAGACCGACTACATCGAGACCGTCTGGTGGCTCCTCAAGCAGATCGAGGAGGAAGACCTGCTCTACAAGGGGCACAAGATCCAGTGGTACAGCCCCGGTTCGCACACCGTCCTCTCGTCGCACGAGGTGAGCCTCGGCTACGAAGAGACGCAGGACCCGAGCGTGTACATCCGCTTCCCGGTGGCCGGGGAAGAAGATACGTACTTCCTCGCCTGGACCACGACGCCGTGGACGCTCATCTCCAACACGGCGCTCGCGGTGGGGCCGGACCTCACCTACGTCAAGATTCACCACGAGGACCCGCACCAGGGCCCCGAGAAGCTGATCCTGGCGGAGGCCCTGCTCGACGACGTGATCGACGAGGACTATACGGTGGAGGAGACACTCTCGGGCGAAGAACTGATCGGGCGCGAGTACGAGCCGCTGTTCGACTACTTTACCGATCGGGCCACGCCGGGCGAGGACGCCTGGTACGTCCTGGATGCCGACATCGTCTCGACCGAAGAAGGCACCGGCATCGTGCATATGGCGCCGGCCTTCGGTGAAGAGGATCACGCAGTGGCGCAGGAGAAGGGACTTCCGCTCTTCAATCCTATTGATAAGGACGGCGAGTTCACCGAGGAGGCGCCGCTGGTTGAGGGCATGTGGTTCAAGGATGCGGACAAGACGATCACCGACGACCTCAAGCGCCGTGGGCGCCTCTACAAGCACGAGACTTACCTCCACAACTACCCGCACGACTGGCGCAAGGGCACGCCCCTGATGAGCTACCCGGTCGAGAGCTGGTTCATCGAGACCACCGAGCTCAAGGACCGGATGGTGGAGCTCAACGACACCATCAACTGGCAGCCCGAGGCCATCGGCGAAGGACGCTTTGGCGAGTGGCTGGAGAACAACGTGGACTGGGCGCTCAGCCGCCGCCGCTACTGGGGGACGCCACTTCCGGTGTGGGAGAGCGACAAGGAGGACTCCGACTACTACGAGGTCATTGGCTCGGTGGCGGAACTGCGCGAGAAGTGCGGCGACCAGCTGCCCGAGGACGATGACGAAATCGATCTGCATCGCCCGTTCGTGGACGAGCTGACGTGGGAAGGGCCGGAGGGCGGCACCATGCGCCGCGTGCCGGACCTGATCGACGTGTGGTTCGACTCTGGCGCCATGCCGTACGCGCAGTGGCACTATCCCTTCGAGAACGAGGAGGCGTTCGAGGCCAACTTTCCGGCGGACTTCATCGCCGAGGGCGTGGACCAGACACGCGGCTGGTTCTATTCGCTCCACGCGATTGCGACCCTCATCTTTGACGACGTCGCCTACGAGAACGTGGTCGTCAACGGCCTCGTGCTCGACGAAGAGGGCAACAAGATGTCGAAGTCGAAGGGCAACACCGTGGAGCCGTTCGAGGTGATCGACGAGTACGGGGCCGACGTGGTGCGCTGGTTCATGATGAGCAATGCGCCGCCCTGGGAGAATCTGCGCTTCAGCGAGCGGGGGCTGCGCGACCTGCGTCGCACGTTCTTCGGCACTCTCGAAAACGTCTACAGCTTCTTCGCCACCTACGCCAACATCGACGGCTTCACCTATCAGAAAGATCGGATGCCCGTCGACGAGCGTCCGGAGCTCGACCAGTGGATCATCAGTCGCCTACACACCACCACGCAGACAGTGGAGGAGGCGCTGGAGGAGTACGACCCGACGACTGCGGCCCGGGCGGTCGAGGGCTTTGTGGAGGAACTCTCGAACTGGCACCTGCGCCGCTCGCGGAGCCGCTTCTGGGCGTCAAAGAAGAGCGAACAGAACGGGCAGCCCGGACAGCCCAGCTCGGCTGGACAAGGCGGAACCGTGTCGGCCGAGAAAAAGGAAGCGGCCTACCAGACGATTTACGAATGCCTGGAGGCCACGGCCAAGCTCATGAGCCCAATTGCGCCCTTCTTCGGGGAGTGGCTCTACCGCACGCTCACAGACGTGACCGGCAGCGAGACCGACTCGGTACACTTGGCGTCGTTTCCCGAGGTCAGCAAGGAAGAGCGCGACGAAGCGCTGGAGCGTCGCATGGGCCTGGCCCGCTCCATCGCGTCCAGCACCCTCTCACTGCGCAATCAGGCCGAGATCAACGTCCGGCAGCCGCTGCCGCGGATTCTGGTCGTGACGGGCACCGGCGTGCCCGAAGCGGAGGTAGAGCAGGTGAAGGACATCATTCTGGATGAGGTGAACGTCAAAGAGATCGAGTACGTAGAGCACAGCAGCGAGGTGGTGAGCCGCTCGGCGAAGCCCGACTTCAGCCGGCTCGGTCCGCGCCTTGGCGACCTCGTGAAAGAGGTCAACCAGAAGGTGCGTCAGCTCGACGACGAGACGATCAACGAGTACGTAGAGACCGGCGAGCTTATGCTCACCGTTGACGGCGAGGAGGTCGAGCTTGGCCCCGACGATCTCATCATTCAGAGTGAGGGCATTGAGGGCTGGCTCGTGGAGCAGGAGGGCGACGTGACAGTGGCCCTCGACACCGAGATCACGCCCGAGCTGCGGGCTGAGGGGCTTGCCCGTGAGGCAGTGAAGCGCATTCAAAACCTCCGCAAGGATGCCGGTTTTGAGGTGACTGACCGGATCGAGATTGCGTATCACGGCTCCGATGCCATTGCGGAGGCTGTAGCGGAGCACACCGACTGGATCCGGAACGAGACGCTGGCCCTGGAGTTGCAGCCGTCCGCTCCATCTCAGCTGTCAGGGGAGGCCGTCGAGTCGTTCGAGATTGGCGATGAGCAGCTGACCATCGGCGTTCGGCGCGCTGATCCTGGTGAGGCGGTAAGCGCCTAATCCTGTGTACTTGCGGTTCGCCCTGTCCGGAGCAGCCCAATTTTCGTTCAGGCAGACATGTTCTTTTAAAGCCCATGGCGACTGATAGTCCAACCCCCAATTCCTCGTCCGATACAATGAGTGGAGAAGAAAGAGAAACGCCCTTCTCCGACGAAGAGCTCGAACACTTCAAGGATCTCTTGCTCCAGCGCCGGAAGGAGGCAAAGGAGGAAATTGAGCAGATGCGCGAGCAGGTGGAGGAGGCCAAAGAGCAGTCCGGTGACAATACGGCCTACGGGGTCCACATGGCCGATGCAGGGACCGATGCGATGGAGCGAGAAAAGCTCCATCTCATGATTGCTCGTCAACAAAAGTATATCGGATATCTGGAGCGCGCCCTCGAGCGCATCGAGAATAAGACGTACGGCATCTGTCGGGTAACCGGTGAGCCCATCGCCAAAGAGCGACTGGAGGCCGTTCCCCACACCGAAATCTCAATCGAGGCGAAGCGACAAGAAAAATCCTGAGTTTGTGAGTTTGGGCGTGTGAGCGTGTGGGAGTCCCGTCCCGCGCGAGCATGAGCGAATCATTTCCACTTCCCTGAAGCGGTGGAGGCGCGGTTGAAATATCCCGTGCGAGTTTCTTCGCTAAGCGATCCGCCGTTCCCTGAACCGGGGCCGGCGGACATTGTCTTCCCTTTTTCCATTCGGGTCATGTGAGTGCGCACTGCAATTGAGTCACGCTGTAGCGTCCCGCACCCCCACACTCCGATACCCACATACCCAAATCATGCGTGTTCTCTGGCTTTCCGCTGTTGTTGTTCTCCTGGATCAGGCCACCAAGGTGGCCGTGCTTCAATTTGTTGCGCCTCGGGCGGGGATCACCCACTCGATTCCTCTCGTCGGTGATTGGCTACGGTTAACCTTTACTGAGAATCCGGGGATGGCATTCGGCATTACGATTGGGCCGCCGGGAACGGTAACGGTTCTTTCGATGATTGCAACGTGTGCGGTGGCGGTGTACATCTACTGGGTGCGAAACGCCTACGCCCCGTTTCGGTGGAGTCTGAGTCTCATTTTTGGGGGGGCCATCGGCAATGTCATTGACCGCGTCTTCTACGGGGTTCTCCTCGACTACGGAACCTGGTTTACCGGCCACGTCGTCGACTTTATCCATGTAAGTCTCTGGAAAGGGTTTATTCCCAACGTGGTGCCGCTCATTGGCGGGGCGTACATGGAGCTCTTTCCCATCTGGAATGTGGCCGATATGGCCATCGTGATTGGGGTGGTCGGGGTGCTTTTCTTTCACCGTACGTTCCACGAACGGCGCTTGGCGGAGCAGCAAGCGGAACCGTCCGGCGGCGAGTCGGCAGCAGGGGAGACGACCGAGGAGGACAATGGAGACGCTTCGCCTTCCGGAAAGGGGGCGGCGTCGTCCGGATTCGATGACGACACGGCTACACCGGAGGACGTGTCGGTTTCGGCGGATGAGGACTGGCCGTTCGACGAGCAATCGAAAGACGACTGAGGCTGTGGATTAGGTCGGACGGGGGGACGTCACTGCAATGGCACGCAACAGATGGGTTGCGTACACAGCCCCCACAGCGGCAATCACAATGACACCGTATCTGCTCACGGGGGCACCGGGCGACGAGGTGTTATTCCTGTTTTGGGGGAGGGAGGCGGAGAAGCGGGGCGACTGTGGACATAATTCCGTCCATGACGGGACGGCGGGCTCTTGTAATGGGGCGACTTCAGGCGGCAGGCGGACAGCGCCTGTTCGTTGAGGCGGAGCGCCTGGCAAGCAGGGAGACCGGGTCACGAAGGACGTTCGGGGGGCGGGAACGGATTGGGCCTGAGCACGGAGGGGCCAGACACCGGCCAGCCACAGACCCAGAAGGAGGAGGGGGAGTCGAGATTCCGGAAGCGGCCACATGAATGAGGGCAAAATGAGAAGAGATGGCCCGGCGTGGGAAGGAGCGAAAAGGAATAGCAAGATGGCGTTTTGACGAGTCGGATCGAATACGTGAGAATACGAGCCGACGTTCTCAGACGACCAGCGGGCGAGTTGTGCAACGTGCGTCCCCCTTGTCCGTAACATCGGCTATGCACAAATGGGAGGAGTCATTCGTAGGTGACATTCGACGAATTCCTACCCGTCCCGCCCCTCGCTGCACGTGTTACTGACGGAGCGCTGCGTTCATGCCTGACCTGTCGAAGATCCGAAATTTCTGCATCATTGCGCACATCGACCACGGGAAAAGTACCCTGGCCGACCGGCTCCTGGAGCGTACCGGGACCATTACCGAGCGTGAAATGAAGGAGCAAACGCTCGACGACATGGACCTGGAGCGCGAGCGGGGGATCACCATCAAGAGCCACGCCGTGCGGATGACGCACACGGCGGATCGGACCGACTACACGCTCAATCTTATCGACACGCCCGGGCACGTCGACTTCACCTACGAGGTGAGCCGGGCGCTCAAGGCCTGCGAAGGAGCCATTCTGCTCGTTGATGCGTCGCAGGGGATCGAAGCGCAGACGATCTCAAATCTATGGCTGGCCCTGGAGCAAGACCTGGAGATCATACCGGTGATCAATAAAGTGGATCTGCCGGTGGCGCGGCCCGACGAGGTGGCACAGGCGCTGGAGGACCTGATTGGTGAGCCCGCCGAAGACATCCTTCAGATCAGTGCGAAGACCGGGGAGGGTGTCGACGAGATGCTTGATATGCTCATCGATCGCATTCCGCCTCCGTCCGGCGATCCGGAGGCTCCCCTCCGCGCCCTCATTTTCGACTCCATCTACGACTCGTACCGCGGGTCCGTCGTATACGCCCGTCTCTTCGACGGAACGCTTGATAAGGGCGACACGATGAAATTCATGGCGACCGACAAAACGTACGACGCCGAGGAGCTGGGCATTCTTCGGATGGGACGCCAGAAGGTGGAGACGCTCACGGCCGGGGATGTGGGCTACGTCATCGGCTCTGTGAAGGACATTCAGGACACACGGGTCGGCGACACGATCACGCTGGCCGATAATCCGGCCACGGAGCCGATTCCGGGCTTCGAAGAGGTGAAGCCGATGGTTTTCAGCGGCATCTATCCCACCGACACCGACGACTTCGAAGAGCTGCGCGGGGCGCTCGAAAAGTTGGCCCTCAACGATGCCTCGCTCACGTACGAGCCGGAAAGCTCTGCGGCCCTTGGCTTTGGCTTTCGGGTCGGCTTTCTGGGCCTGCTGCACATGGAGATCATTCAGGAGCGCCTGGAGCGGGAGTTCGACCTCGACCTCATCACCACGGTGCCGAACGTGGAGTACCACGTGGAGGTGAAAGATCAGGACGACTACGTGATGGTGGACAGCCCGGAGGACATGCCCCACTACGGCGACATCGAGACCGTCTACGAGCCGTACGTGGAGGCCGACATCATTACGCCGAGCGACTACATCGGCAACATCATTCAGCTTTGCGAGGACCGGCGCGGCGAGTACGGCAATCAGCGTTGGCTCGACAGCCAAACCGTGAAACTGGAGTATGAGCTGCCCTTGGCCGAAATTGTCTTCGACTTCTACGACAACCTGAAGAGCGTCAGCCGCGGATATGCCTCCTTCGACTACGAGTTTGTCGAATACCGCGAGAGCGATCTCGTCAAGCTCACGATCCTCATCAACGAGGAGCCGGCCGATCCGCTCTCAACCATCGTGCATCGCGACAAGGCCTATGAGGTGGGGCGGAAGCTGGCCAAGAAGCTGAAGGATGTCATCCCGAAACAGCTCTTTGAAGTCCCGGTGCAGGCGTCGATTGGACGCCGCATCGTGGCCCGCGAGACCATTAAGGCCCGGCGCAAGGATGTGACCGCTAAGTGTTACGGCGGGGACGTGAGCCGGAAGAAGAAGCTCCTCGAAGAACAGAAGAAGGGCAAGAAGCGGATGAAGCAGATGGGCGAGATCGATGTACCGCAGGAGGCCTTCCTCGCCATCCTTTCGATGGACGAGGATGATTAATCCCAGTGGCCGTTCCTACTGGAGCGCGACGAATCGACGCCTCGCAACGGATATGACGAATCCCACCTGCCCAGTATTGTGGAGCCCCCTGTGTCTCCAAGAACACGGGGGGTGGGGGATGATCGTCCTGATGATGATTGCGAGCCTCAGCGCGGCAGAGCCGCTGCAGGCACAGACTAGAGCCGACCGGGCCGCTCAGGATTCGCTCTCTCTGCTGGAGCGGTATCAGCGGGCGCGCATCCGGCTGCTGGCGCGAGAAGTGCTTTCGGGATCGCGTCCGCTCCGGGTGTTGCCGCCCAAGACCCTTCCGACGCAAGCTCCCCCGCTTGTGGCCACGGCCGCGGCGTCCGACACGTCCACGACAGTCGACGCGCCCCCGCCTTTTCCCCTGGACGACGTGCGACGGGTGCGGGATCTGGAGCGCTCCTGGTTCCTGGACCGATACAGCAACGTCGAGTGGGCCTACTACGGAAGCGGAACGCGCATTAATTTCATCGACACGGCACGTACGCGCGACCTCCGCGCTCGTCTGCAGGCCCAGTTTGGGGATCCCACCCGCACGTTTGCGGACGTCTACTCCAACGAATGGGCACGGGCTCCCGACAGCACGCGCGAAGAGCCGATTCAATTTTCCTACTGGTTCGTCGTGAATGGCGGGCTGCCGGTGCGCGTGACGGACGTTGACGGGCAACAAGGGCGAGGGCTTATTGTATCTACCCGCCGATCGCACCGCGACCGACTTCCCGCCCTCCGGGCCGCTCTGCTCGAGCCTCTACGCGAGGGCGAGCGGGCGCCCTACGTTGATTACGTGTACGTGGAACAGACGAACCATTATTTCCGGGTCGGTTTTGACGGCCAGGACTTTTTCCGCGAACGCATCTCCCGTTTTGACATTGTATCGGGACGGCGGCCTCGGTTGGATGCACGCGACACGAACTCTTCCCCTGAGCGGGCATCGAATCCGGCGCCCTCGTCTCCCTAATTCCCCACCTGATCAACGATCCCTTTGTCCAACTCCATCGACATGTCCACCCGCGACCGTTCGCACCGGGATTCCGACGACGAAACGCCCCGAGAAAAGGGAGAACTCCGCCAGTGGGCCGAAGCCTTCATTGTCGCTTTCGTCGTCGTCTTGATCATCCGCACGCTTTTCTTTGATCTCTTCCGAATCCCGACACCCTCAATGGAGGAGAATCTGCTTGTGGGGGACTATCTTTTTGTGTCGAAGCTCCACTACGGCACGCGGATGCCGATGAGTGTGGGGGTTCCCTTCACCTCTATCTACATGCCCGGCGTTTCTTTTCCGTACACCCGTCTTGGAGGGTTCTCTGAGGTGCAGCGGGGAGACCCGATTGTGTTCAATTTTCCGCCAAAGGAGGGGCCAATCGATCGGAAGGTGCACTACATCAAACGCGTGATCGGCATGCCGGGAGAGAAGATCGCAGTGCGGGACAAGGTTGTGCACGTCGGGGAACGTTCCCTGCCCCTGGGACGCGGCATGCAGCAGTACTGGAGCGTGAGGAAGTCAGACCCTCGCTACCAGATTCCTCGCAATCGCATGGAGGAAATCGGCATTAGCGAGGTGAAGCCTACGCAAAGCGCTACGACGATCCGGATCCTGGCCACCCCTGCGGCAGCACGCCAAGTGCACTCGTGGTCGTGGGTCGAATCGGTGGAGCCTTACATTTTCCGAAACTCGAACTACGGGGATTTGATGTATCCCTCCGGACGAGGATACACGCCGGACAACTATGGGCCGGTTCGCATTCCCAAAAAAGGGGAGACCATCACTCTCACCGATAAGAACTGGTCTGTCTATAAGCCAGTGATTGTGCGCTATGAGGAGCGGGATGCTCGTCAGATGACCGATTCGACCTTTGCGATCGAAGGCGAGCGTACCACCACGTATACATTTCAGCAGGACTATTTCTTCGTGATGGGGGACAACCGGGACAATTCTGAAGACAGCCGGTTTTGGGGGTTCGTGCCGATGGATCACGTGGTGGGGAAGGCAATCATCACGTACTTCTCTTGGGACCACCAGGCGTGGATGCCCCGCTTTGGGCGGATTATGAATCCCATTGAGGACGACGAGGTCTTCCGGGATCAGACGGTCATGCAGCAGCTGTCGGATTCGGCGACGGTGGAGCGTCGTCCCGGGAACCGTCGTTCACCTCGTCGGGGGACTGCTGAGAAGAGGGCGCCTTCGTCTTCACGGGCGACGACGGCGAGCACAGCCTCGGCAGACGCAAACCAGATTTCCGGCTCGAAATGACAGATCAACTCAATACCGAATGCGATGGAGACGGGGCCCTGGAAGAGGGGGTGCCGAACGAGGTCGTTTTGACCCCGACCGTGCAGCTTCTCAAGGGATTTGCGGACGACACGCGTCTTCGCATCCTATGCTTGCTGCGAGACCGAGAGGTCTGCGTCCATGAGATCGTCGACGCGCTCGACATGAGCCAGTCCGCCGTGAGCCACCAGCTCCGCGTGCTGCGAGACGCGCGTCTCGTATCACACCGTCGGGACGGGCGCCACGTCTACTACCGTTTGGCCGACGACCACGTGCGGGAGATGCTGGAAAATGCGCTGTCGCACGGGGCCGAGAACGAGTGAGGCGTGAAGCGTGAGAATCCGTCTGGCGGACGTTCTATAGGCTCCGCCTTCGCGGAGCTCGTGCACGAGGTCTTCTGTATGCGTCCAATTATTTCACTTCAGACCGAATTTGGACGCTGGGGCTCGGCGTTCACGTCTGTGTGTGTGCGAGGACGGGCGCAGTGTCCTCGACCTTGACGCTCTGAAGATGTATCTTCCGTCCCCAGTGTGACAGGGACGCGGGAGCACCAGATGGGACTGGCCTGGCCATCCAGTTTGAGAACAAGGGGCCTCTGCTTTTGGAAGTGATCGGTTCGTTTCAGGATGGGTCTGTACGAAACAATCTATGTTCTCTCTATTCTAACAAATGAACATATGCTCATACATTGACAGGTAGTCAGATGGCGATCGTGTTTGGGAGCACACTGGCGGTCACGCTTCTGCTGGACCTCACGGTGCTAGTGACGCTGGCTGTTCCGTCTCTGCGCATCTGGCCGCCGCCCGGACGGCAGACGTGGCAGTACCGGGGCACGTGGACGCTCTTCTCCCTCGCCTTCGTTGGGGTTCTCGTCGTGGGCGGGCTCGATGCCGGAAGTTTCGGGCTGGATCGCCAGCTACGCGATGGGCTCCATCGGGCACCGCGCGGCTCTGGGGCTGGAGGCCGAGTTGGTCACGGAGGGGCCGTACGCGATCTCTCGAAATCCGGGCTACGTCGGTGACCTCCTGCTGATGATTGGGTACGTCGTGCTGACTGACTCGCGATTGGCGGCAATCGTCGCGGCCGTAGGCGCGATTTGGTTCATTCTCGCTCCGTTCGCCGAGGAGCCGTGGCTCGAAACGCAGTACGGGGAGGCCTACCGCCGCTACAAGGAGTGCCATCCCCGCTTTCTCGGGGTCGTTTCGGACGTAGATCGATGACCTCATCCGCCATCTATGTTCACGCAATACGCATCACGCAATACGTCCTGCTGAGAGGAGCACTGCCTCAGAAGGACCGCAAAAGCGCCGCACCACAACGCACCGAGACGAACCATGTCCGACCGCATTCAACTCGACCTTCCGATTCTTCTGCCCGATGTGCCGGACGCCAAAGATGCGTGCGTGGAGCGGCTCACGACAAGCCTGCAGGGGCACGCCGGCATCGATCGGGCGCACGTGGCCCCGGCCGAGAACGGGACCGCGGACCGGCTCTGCGTGCACTACGATCCGGAGACGATCTCGCTGTCGCGCATCCGGCAGATGGCCAAGAGCCTGGGCTCTGAGATCACCGACCAGTACGGGCACCTCGTTTGGGGCGTCGAGGGCATTTCACACCCCCGTCGGGCGCGGACCATCGCCAAGCGTCTGCGCCGAATCGAGGGGGTGGTGGAGGCGGAGGCGAGTGCCAGTGAGCGGATCCGCGTGGAATTCGTCCGATCGGCGGTCAGCGAGCAGGCGATTCGGGAGACGCTGCGCTCGATGGGCGTTCGGGTTCGCGGTGACGTGATTGACGTGCGCGACGTAGGAGCAGGCGGGCATCATCATGAAGAAGAAAATCATGATCACGATCATGACCACGGTGGGATGTTTGGCGAGCAGACCGAGTTGATCTTTGCGATTCTGTCAGGTCTCTGTGTTGTCACCGGATTCGGGGTCTCGTTCGTAGGAGCTGTGCCGGGATGGGTCGCTGTTTCCGTATATGGGGTCGGGTATTTCTTCGGCGGGTACTATACGGTCCGCGAGGCCGTCGACGCCCTTCGAGTGGGCGAGTTTGAGGTCGACTTTCTGATGCTGGTGGCGGCTGTGGGGGCAGCAGTACTTGGAAAATGGCTGGAAGGAGCGTTTTTGCTCTTCCTCTTTTCGCTCGGCCATGCCCTGGAGCACTACGCGATGGGACGCGCCCGGCAGGCCATCGAGAGCCTTGCGGAACTGGCCCCCGACACGGCGCTCATCCGACGGAATGGGGAGGAGGTGGAGGTGCCAGTCGAGAAGCTGGCGGTGGGCGACACCGTGCTCGTAAAGCCCGGCGCACGCATCCCGGCGGACGGCATCGTGGTGGAGGGGGAGAGTGCCGTTGATCAGTCGCCCGTGACGGGGGAGAGCGTGCCCGTTGACAAGACGCCGGTCGACGATCCCGGCGCGGCGATGGAAGCCCCCGACACCCTGGGCGCCACGCATCGGGTGTACGCTGGGACGATCAACGGAAATGGTGCCATCGACGTGCGCGTGACGGCCCCCTCCGACGAAACGACGATCTCCAGGGTCGTGCAGATGGTGACGGAGGCGGAGGCCGACAAATCGCCCACCGAGCGGTTCACCGACCGCTTCGAGCGCATCTTCGTCCCCTCCGTCCTGGGCCTCGTGGTGCTTCTGCTCTTTGCCTGGGTGCCCCTCGACGAGACATTTGCCGACAGCTTCTACCGCGCGATGGCCGTACTCGTGGCCGCCAGCCCGTGCGCCCTGGCTATTGCTACGCCGAGCGCCGTTCTCAGCGGCGTTGCACGCGCCGGACAGAGCGGTGTGCTCGTGAAGGGGGGCGGCCCGCTTGAACAGCTCGGCCGCCTGGGGGCAGTGGCCTTTGACAAGACCGGCACCCTCACCGAAGGCGAGCCGCGCGTGACCGACGTGTGGCCTTATGACGATACGTCCGAAGCCGACCTTCTGCGCGCCGCTGTCGTTGTCGAGCGCCTCAGCGACCACCCGCTGGCGGAGGCCGTCGTCCAGTACGGAGAAGAGCACCTGGACGACACGGGAGCGGCTGCATCCGACCTGGAGAGCGTAACGGGGCAGGGCGTCAAAGCCACGGTGGACGGCGAGCCCGTCTACGTGGGGAAGGACGATCTCTTTGACGAGAAAGGTGATCTGAGAGTGCCAGGTCCGCCTCTTCCCGAGCCCATCCGTGAGCAGGTGGAATCGTTGGAGTCGGAGGGCCGGACGACGATGATCGTGCAGAAGGGCGAACGCTACCTTGGCGTGATTGGGCTGTCCGATGCGCCCCGAGAAGAGGCAGCGGCGATGGTAGAGCGCCTACGGGACCTCGGCATCCGGCGCATGATCATGATTTCGGGCGACAACCAGCGCGTGGTGGATGCCGTGGCAGCCCAGCTAGGGATCGACGAAGCACGCGGCGATTTGTTGCCCGACGATAAGGTGACGGCGGTACAGCAGCTCCGAGAGGAGGAAGACGTGGCGATGGTGGGCGACGGCGTGAACGACGCTCCGGCCATGGCGAACGCATCGGTCGGCATTGCAATGGGCGCCGCCGGGTCGGACGTGGCATTGGAGACGGCCGACGTCGCCTTGATGGCCGACAAACTCGATCCACTCCCCTTTGCGGTTGGGCTCTCGCGACGGACCCGCCGCGTCATTCGGCAGAACCTGTGGCTGGCGCTAGGCATGGTCGCGATTCTCGTGCCGGCTACGATCTTCGGTTTGCAGATCGGGCCCGCCGTGGTGCTGCACGAAGGGTCGACGCTCCTCGTGGTGGGCAATGCGCTCCGGCTGCTGGGATACGAAGCGTAAAGACGAGGAGAGCAGCGGCGCGTGGGCGACAATTGGCAAAGTCGACGAGGGCGCCCACTTTCGCAGGAGCCACAGGCTCCCACGTGCATGAACACTCAGACGCAAACGCTACTCACACCGGAATCGGTGCCACTGCTTGGTTACCGGCTCGGCGGTGCAGGTCCCTTCAATGTTGCAGAGCACGCCGATCGAGTCGGGAGGGACTACTGTCCGGGACGTAGGGGCTGTTACGTACCCTCGAGCGGGCCAGAGCCCCTCACCCGACCAGGCGCAAAGCACATTAGCCTCGCGGTCATAGCGAAGGTAGTCCACGCCGAGGTCGAGCATGAGACTGCGGGCCTGGGCGTTGCCGGTATTGCGGAGCCAGAAGAGGGAGGAGTCGGATTGCGCTTTGGCCTGCGCAACGGCGCGCTGCACGAGCTGGTTATACTGCGCGGGGGCCTTCGACGGGGGCGTGGGCGGTTGGCACCCCACGAGTCCCACCGCGAGAAGGGCGGTCAGCACGCCCGGCACAAACGACGAAGAGGAGAACGGCATAGCGGAGAGGCTTACAGGGTCAGATTCACGCCGACGCGAAAGGAGCGGCCCGGTCGGGGAAGCCCCAGTCCAATGTAGACCGTTTCGTCGGTCAGGTTTTCGCCGCGAAGGTATATGCTCCCTCCAACAACGTCCGTGAAGGAGGCCAGGTCGTAGCTGAGGCGGGAGTTCAACAAGACGGAGGGAGAAGAGGGGAGGGTTACAAACACGTTTTCCTCATTTCGAGCGTACACGCCGCCGGTGTATCGAGCCTGTCCCGTGAGAGAAAGCCCAAACGAGAAGTCGTACGACACCGTGCCGGTTCCCAGCCAGGACGGCTTCTCGTCGAGTCGCTGGACGCGGCCGTTTTCCGTAATGCCCCTGGGGTGAGACCACGTCACATTTCCGTCTAGCAGGAGTGCGTCCGTCGGGGTCCAGCGGACCGTCGTTTCGAGGCCATAGATGCGTGCGCCCTGCAGGTTGATGCGTCGTTCCTTCAGGGTATCATCGGGCGTTAGTGTGCTTCTTTGCCCGACGCTACACGCGTCAATTGGGGCTTGAAGACGGACGGTGCACTTTCCAATCGTGTTCTTGACTCGATTAAGGAAAGCGGTGGATTCGACGGAGAAGGACGCCGTCCGACGCTCAATGCCGATTTCCCCAATCCAGGCGGTGACGGGTTTGAGGGTTGGATTGGGCACAAACTTTCCGATGGCCGCACCATAGAGCTCACGCATTGTGGGAAACCGGCTCTTGCGCCCCGCTGCCGCACGGAGAGCCCATCTCTCTGACAGGTCGGCACGCACTCCGGAGGTAAGCCCCCAGGCGTAAAACGGATCGCGCTCCGGAAACGGGCCTGTCTCCGGGTAGTCCGCTCCGTCGAGATTGACGCCGGCTGAAACCTCGATCTGCGAATGGACCTGGGCGTTGTATTCGAGGCCCGCGCTAACGATGTGTTGCTGAAAGACTGTTGTTGAGTCGGCCGAGGAATCCGACGGTCCATTAGGAATGGTCGTCTTCTCGTGCTGGCTCGTAAGCCCATTGACCGCCAGCGTGAGGCTCCCGAGGGGGAAGTTCTGGGTGCCGATCAGGCGTGCCCCCGCCGTGAGGTCGCGTCCCTGCTGCGTGCTCACCAATTCGTTGTACTGAACACTGCGATAGTCGGCAATGTCCTGGGCAAAACGACTTCCCCACGCGGCCCCTCGAACCGACGTGTTCGTGCCGAGGGGCGTCTGTCCGCTCAAGATCAGGGTGGACTTTTGCCAGAGGGGATATCGCCAGTAGCGCGACTGTGCATCCGTGGCGTTTCCTTCCGGTGCCACTCCTTGCTCTGCATTTACGTGGAGGAGCGACAGTCCCATCTGTCCTCCGTCAGCAAAGCGGTAACTCGCCCGTCCAAAGCCGCTAAGCAGCCGTCGGTCGGTATTCACGCGGCGGTCGTCGAGGGGTTGGTTGTTTTCGAGGGTGGCGTTGCGGGGAAGCGGCTGGTCGCCCCGGGCCGAATATTGAACGGCAGCCGTGTAGTCCCATTGCTCCGTGCGTCCCAGGTGGGTGACCGTGGCACGCCGTTGGTCGGCGGTGCCGACGGCCCCGGTCAGTTCGGTTTTTCGTCCCGGTGCGTCGAGCGTGCGGGATTGGAAATTGACGGCGCCGCCGAGGACGTTGGCGCCGTACCGAATGGAGGGCACGCCCTTCGTGACTGTAATCTCCTCAACCACACTCGCCGGAATGAGGCTAATATCCACCCGATTGTCCCAGGGGATGTTGAGGAGGGCCCCATCGAAGAACTGACCGACCTGGCGGTCGCCCGCGTTCCGGAAGTAGAGAATGGTCTGTCCCCGCGAATTCGTCTGCACGTGAGTGGCCGGCACCAGCGGCGCCAGTTCCGAGACATCTGCCGCATCCTGCTGCTCAATGGTGCGTGCGTCAATGCGCTGGACCGTAGAGACGGACTGGGTTGTTCGTCCTTGGCGGCCGGCAACGACAATTTCGTTCAGCGAGTACCGGCGAGGAGCAAGCGCGAGGGAGAGACGCTGCGTTTGCTCCGCCTGCACCACAATCGATTGGCCTTGGGTCTGAAACCCGAGAGCGGACGCCTCAATGCGGTATTGGCCCGGGGCAACGCGAAGCTGAAACGTTCCGGTCGAGTCTGTGCTTGTGCCCCAGCGCTGGTCGTCTTGTCGCAGCACGACATTGGCGCGGGGCACAGGCGTTTCCGTGCGGGCCTCTACGACCGTTCCGCGAACCGTCCCGGTCTGTGCTTGGGTGTGTTCGGTCCCGAGTCCGAGAAGGAGGACCGCGAGAATAACGAGTTGGCCGAGCGTGGGGGGATGCATAAACGATCGGCTGTGCTGGTGAAGATGAAAATGTCGTCTCCTGGTGCCAGTGGCTACCCGTTGGGACAGGCCGGAGCAAGGGGGCTAAAATGCTCGCAGTCGTTTTTCCCGCCCAGTACAGCATCGTTTATAATCAAAACAGCTTCTTAGAGACTGTTTTGAGTTGACACGATCGCATTTTAGGCTGAGCGTAACAACCGCAGATCGTCGAGATGCGTCTGGAGTGAGGGCTTCCGAACTATTATTGGTCCCCCATCGGCGAAACACCTCTCCGATTTTCAATCCGACCAAAAATCAAAACGTCCCTTACTCGGTGCTCCCGGTTTGCTCTTCCATCTGCAGGCCCGGGGTTCCTCCTACGCCCTCCAGTGCCTCGGTCATGCTGATGGCCGTTGGGCTGTCGGTGCGCGGGAAGCGAACCGGCGTGATCATGTAGCTGCTCGGAAGTTGGGTTGGCGCGCGCGGAATGGAGGTCCCTCGAACGGTCGCCCATACCTTACGGGTGGTGCGCTCATACTGGCGCTGGAGAAGACGCCGGTCGGTAATCATTGCTCCGTAAATGCGGTGCAGCGTACGGTGGGCACTCTCCCCCGTCAAGCGATCAGCCTGCTCGCGGTGTTGGGCAAGCACCGCCTCGTGGGAGGCAATCAGCGACCGATAGCGTTCGGCGAGGGCCCGCAGCGTATCCGTCGATTCGGCGGCCGATTCGAGGCGGCGAAGGTCCGACTGGGCCCGTCCAAGATCCTGCTCGATTTGCTGGACCGTCTGCTGAATTGCATTATAGGTCTTCTGCTCGGACTGGTAGCCGGCGTCGCCGTAGGTGCGGCAGCCTACGAGTAGCAGGGCCCCTGCAAGAAGGACGGCGACGGGGAACGAGGAACGGGTCATGGCCAAGCGCGGGCGGTGAGTGGGCGAGTACATGTTTGGAGGAGTGCGGGCAGCCAGCGGGAATCGCATCGGAATGCACAAGGCATCGTCCGGGTTGCGAATGCCTCAGAGAACCGGAACGAGGACGCACGCAGGCGGAATTCGATTCCTGCAGCCCATATTCGGGGACTGGCCGTAAGAGATCCACGAAAAATAAGGTGCGCGATGCGCGGGAGTGTTTCAACGGCTCCGGTGCGGACTTCCGCTCTTTTCACGCGCGAGAGGCGTCGTCCGTTCGTGAAACGATCCTGCCCGCAGAGAAACACCCCGTGTAGCCGGATGGTACTCATTCCGGAACGGGGAGTGCCTACCGAGTGCTTGTTGTTCCTCGACCGTCCCGTCGTTTCCTGCACCGGCTTCCCAATGGTTCAATGAGTGAGCAGACGGCCCGCCTCGTCGATCGTCTTCGCGCCCGGTTACAGCAGACCACTCGCCGCATGACGTGGGCGGAACTCGCGTTCGGGGCTGCTGTCGCCGTAGGCACGGTTGCAGGAGGGTGGGGCTTGGCGGCTCTACTCGAAGCGACGTTTTGGCTCGGCACGGCGGCCCGAACGGCTCTTGCCGCCGCCGTTGGCAGCGTTACGGTTGGGGTTGGGGCAGCTCTTCTTGCCCGCCCGCTCGGACGATTGATTGGCCTGCTTCCCGGTCCCTCCGACCAGGAGGTTGCCCGAAAGGTTGGGAATCATCACCCGCACGTGGCGGATCGGCTGGTGAACCTGCTTCAGCTGGCAGAGGGCGAGCGGAGCCATGCTCCGGCTCCGTTCGTCGACCGAGCCGTCCAGAATCTGGCGGAGGACCTGGATGACGTATCGTTCGACGAGGTGGAGAACTTCGGACGAGCACAGCGGGCCCTTCGCCTCGCCTCGCTTCCCCTGGCCGGGGTTCTGGCGTTTTTGTTGATTGCTCCCTCGACCTTCCTAAATGCATCGGAGCGCCTTCTAGCCCCGGCTACCGAATTTGACCGGCCGGCCCCCTTCGAGCTCTCCGTGGCACCGGGCAGCGTGCGTCTCGTGCGGGGCGATTCCCTCGAGATTACCGTTCGGGCAAGGGGGGCTGCTCCGACCGAGATGACCCTGGAGCGCCGGACGGAGGCGGGGGCTGCTCCCGAGCAAATTTCGCTTCGTCCGGACTCGACCGGCACGTTTCGTCATTCCGTTCCCACTGTTCGGACGGCCTTCGAGTACCGGGTACGAACGGCCCCAGTCCAGACGGACTGGTACCGCGTAGAGGTGGCCAGGCGGCCGCTGGTGCGGCGTCTCCAGCTTACGGTTACGCCTCCGTCCTACACCGGCCTTCCCAGCCGCACGCTCGATCCGAACGTGGGCGACGTCGCCGGGGTGCCGGGGACCCAGGTAACGGTCGAGGCCGCGCTTGGGGGGCCGTCCGTCGAGAATGCGCGGCTCGTCTTCGACAACGACGATACGCGTCTACTGGAGGTGCGGGACGGAACGGCGCGCGGGCGCTTCTCGCTGCAGCGAGAGGGAACGTACCACCTGCGCCTCGAAAGCACGGCGGGCACCGACAATCGGGACCCGATCCAGTATCAGATGTCGCTGCAATCGGATGCCCGACCGTCCGTACGCTTCTTACAACCGACCGGCCCCACCGACCTGACCGATGCCCTCCGGCAGCCCCTTCGCGTACAGTTGAGCGACGACTACGGCTTTACGCAGGCGAAGCTCTACTACCGGCTTTCCGAGCAGCGATTTGGGGAGGAGGAGGCGTCGTACTCGTCGATAACGCTCCCGCTGCCGAGTCCGGGCCAGACCAGTCAGACGATCGCACACGAGTGGTTGCTGGCGCAGGATACTGGGCTCGACCCGCAGCCGGGAGACGTGATCTCCTACTACGTGCAGGCCTGGGACAACGACACGGTGAACGGACCCAAGAGTGGGCGCACGACCACTCAGCGCCTCCGCATGCCGTCCGTTTCCGAGCAGTACGACCAGTTGAACGAGACGGAGGAGCAGGCGGGCGAGCAGATGGAAAAGCTCCGCCAGCGCTCCGACTCGGTCCAGCAGCAGTTTCAGCAGCTGCGTCGGGAACTGCGTCGCACACGGGAGGCCGACTGGCAGGATCGACAGCAGCTCCAACGCATCCAGCAGAAGCAGCAGTCGATGGACAGGGGCGTCGAGAAGCTGTCGAAGCAGATGCAGAAGATGAACCGCCAGATGCAGCGAAATGGCCTGTCGAGCTCCGACTTGAGCAAACAGTTTCAGGAGCTGCAGCGCGTAATCGAAGAGATTCAGTCCCCCGAGCTACAGCAGGCCCTGCAGCAGCTGCGGAAGGCGATGCAGAACAACAACCTGCGCCAGATGCAGCAATCGATGGAAAAGGTACAGAAGAGTCAGGAATCGTACCGCAAGCGACTGGATCGGACCCTCTCGCTCTTCAAGCAACTGAAGGCGCAGCAAAAGCTTGAAGAAATGGCGCGCCGCGCTGGAGAGATGAGCGAGCTGCAGAAGAAGCTGCGGGAAAAGACACAGGAGCGAATGAACGAGTCGGCGGGCGAACAGACCAGTGCCGAGGAGCAGCGGGCCTCTGAGCAAGAGAAGGCAGGGAAAACGTCGTCTGACGCCACGCAACCGTCTGCCGATTCCACCCGAGAGGCACGGCAGCAGGCTCCTTCTTCGGATTCGACGGCCCGGTCTGGCCAGCAGCGGGACGGGCAGGATCCACAGCAGAACCGAAATCGACAAGCGGGAGCCCAACAGACGGGCGGGCAGCAGCAACAGGCCCAGCAGAGGGCCGGCCAAAACGAAGACCTAGCGTCTGAGCAGGAGCGGGCGGCGAAAAAGATGAAGGAGTTGCAGGAGGCCCTACAGAAGGCCCGGCAGGAGATGAAGGACGTACAGTCGGCCCCTCAGAAGCAGCTCCAGCAGATGAACCAACAGCTCCAGCGGCAGAACCTGCCGCAACAGATGCAGCAGAACAGTCAGCAGCTCCGGCAGAACCAGTTGCAGGACGCCCAGCAAGGCCAGCAGCGGATGCAGCAGTCCCTGCAGAAGATGCAGAAGCAGCTATCGCAGATGAAGAGCCAGATGCAGGGCCAGCAGCGACAGATTAACCTTGCCGGTCTTCGCACCGCCCTCGAAAATACTCTTCGTCTCTCCAAGCGTCAAGAGTCACTCCGCACCACGATCGACGATCTTGCGGCGGAGGGGCCGACGCTGCGCTCCTATGCCCGGGACCAGAAAGTCCTCTCGGATGGACTCAAAACAGTGACCGACTCCCTCGAGTCGATTGCTGAGCGGGTGCCCCAGATGACGAAGGAGGTACGAAAGAAATCGGGCAATGCGCTCCGAGCGATGGAAACGGCCATGACGGCCCTGGACGAGCGCAACGCCAGCCGGGCCACCGGGCATCAGAAGACCTCGATGATGCACCTGAACGAGCTGGCAATTCTCATCTCCGACCTCCTAGAGCAGCTGCAGAACCAGCAGGGGTCCGGCAGCGGCATGTCGATGCAGCAGATGCGCCAGCAGCTGCAGCAGATGTCCGGTCAGCAGCAGAAGCTCAATCAGCAAATCCAGCAGCACCTGAACAACGTGAAGGGACAGCGTCTGACCCCGGACCAGGCGAAGCGCCGAAAGGAGTTGGCCAAGCAGCAGCGCCGCATCAAGCAGCAGCTCCAAAATATGGAGGTGGGCAGCGAGGCGAAACAACAAATTATGGGCGATCTTCAGAAGATCGCTGAGCAGATGGAGAAAAGTGCACAGGAGCTCGATCAGAGGCGCCACTCGCGAGATCTTGTCGAGCGCCAGCAACAGATTCTTACTCGGCTTCTCAACGCTCAGAAATCCCTCCGTACCCAAGGGAAGCAAGAGCAGCGGCAGGGGCGACGATCGGAGGACGAATACGATCGGAACCGGCCGGGCGAGCTTCCGCAAACGGAGGAGGCCGACCAGCTGCGGCGAGACCTGATTCGTGCTCTGGAAATGGGGTATAGCTCCGATTACGAGGAACTCATCAAGCGCTACTTTGAGCTTCTGCAGCAAGAGGAACCGACCACACCAGCCGATTCCGCGGGCTCGTGAGGGGAGTGATGAGACAGCGCGCGGTTCGTCCGCCCTTCGTGGACCGCCACCGAGAAAACAATATTTTCACGGTCTTGACGATGGTATCCGTGTTTAACCGGGCTCTACGTTGATTCTGGAGGTCCCCACCGGTATACTATTATGCTTCGTTTTTTATCAGAAGTCCGTTTGCTGCCACTACGCCTTTTTTCGTTTGGGGACACACGCCCGCTCATGCATTCCTTCCGGTGCGGGTGTGTCTGTGAGGCCCCGGCGTTTGCAGGAAAGTGATCGGTCGTAGAAGGCTCCGGGGCGCGAAGCACTCGGAGCGGGTTCGTTTTCCGGTCAGTTCATTCATTCCAAGCTTGCCTTCGTTCGTATGGCTCAATCCAGACGCGTTCTTTTCGTCGCCGGTGAAGTTACGCCTTTTGCCGAAACCTCTTCGATCGCATCTCTGGCTCGAATGCTTCCCGAGCAGTTGCAGGGTGCGGGGGATTTTCAGGCCCGCGTCATGATGCCATGTTACGGCACCATTGACGAACGAGAGCACAACCTGCACGAGGTTATTCGCCTATCGGGCACCGACGTGCCAATGGGAGATGACACCGAAACGCTCATCGTGAAAGTGGCCTCTGTCCCCGATGTGCGACTGCAGGTCTACTTCATGGATCATGAGGCCTACTTCGGCGACGGCAGTCTCTCGGTGGACGAGAACCGGCCCTCGTTCGATGATGTCTTCCGTCGCGCGCTCTTCTTCAACCGAGCTGCCCTCGAAACCATTCAAAAGCTTCGGTGGGGGCCCGACTTCATTCACTCGCTTGGATGGATGGGAGGGCTCCTTCCCCTTCTTCTTGAATCGGAATATGGGGACCGAGAACATCTAGGCAGTCCCCAGTCGGTCTTCACCCCCGACGACCAGGACCCGGGAACCTCCGTTCCTGCTGATTTGGCCGCGAGCATGGGGCTTTCGATTGACGGGAGCGCCTCTTCAACCGTCTCGGAGATCGGATTCCAGCACGCCGACGCATCCATTCTTCCGCCGGGGATCCCTGCGGTGGATGGGGCGTCCCAGTTTGATGCCGATGCTACGAAGCACGGGACTCAGCTTGCGTCGCTCTACGATCAAATGCTGAGTGAAGTCCCTGCGTAGCGGCGTGTCGTCCAGAAACACCCTGCTTTACGGGGACATTCATCGTAGGGCTTTTCTTCCCCAAGCACGATTACGAGGGGGCTGCAGAGCGATGGGCAGCTTTCTCTATGGTCGTCGCCCGACGGGAAGAATAATCGTGGGGGGACGGTCGTTTGCTGTGTCCTGCCCTTTTGGAAAAGGACCGTGTCTATGAAGTATACCCGCCTCGCAACCGCGGCGATCTGCGGTGCTGTACTGCTCTTCGTCGTTAGTGCCTGTTCGGACCTCACCGGCGTGGGGTCGGAGGTCGGCGATCCCCTGGAAGGAGGGGATCCGGAGTCGTTCGAGCTCCTGGCCGACAGTCTTGCGGGGAATACGCTCCCGGCCGCCACGGGCTATGCGATCCCGGCCGTTGCTCCGCCCGACCAGCGCCGGACGTGGCGTTTTCTGACGGGTCGAGTCGATGATCCGCTCGTGGGACAAATCCGGGCGGACGGATATCTGGACCTCGATTCGACGGATGCCGTGCCGGAGGCGATTCAGGGTGCCGATCCCGATACGCTGCAGGCCGAGCTTCGCCTCACGACTACGTACCTGCATGGCGACTCTTCATCGACGCTGCAGGTTGAGCTCTATGACCTCGCGCAAGAAGTGGAAATGAGTCGGGCGCCGGCCGACACGACATTTGAGACGGAGGGTGGGCCCATTACTACCGGCTCGATTTCGCCCACCGACTCGCTCGTCACCCTTTCGTTGCCGTCGTCTTGGATCGCGGAGCACCAGGGCACCCTTCTGAATCCCTCGGCCAACCTGGAGGACAACTTCTATGGGTTGAAGGTGGCGCCGACGAATGGAAACGTGGTGGTCGGGTTTGAGTACCGTACGGCTCAGCTTCGCATCCGCACCGATAGTCGGAGTCGATCGGTCGACTACCAGCTCGACCAGGCCTTCACTCACATTGAGGCATCCGGAAGCCCAAGCGTTTCGCCGGATGAGGGCTCTGAGGTGTTGCTCGATGGAGTAGGGCGCGGGCTTTACATGAGCTGGAGTGACAGCCAAGTGCTCGACTCGCTTCGGGAATCAAATACCCCCCTCAACCGGGCCGAAATTACGGTGCCCATCGACACGATACAGACACAGGCCTCTCTTGAGGGAATGCCCGATTCGTTCGTGCGGCCCCTTCCGAGCGGGTACCGCATTCGGGCCGTTCGGAGGCCGAGTAGTCCAGCGTGTAATCAATTTGGGCTCTTCGTACTGCCGGAGTCGGCTCAGACGTGCCTGATTCCCACCAATCCCGACTGGGTTCCCTCGGCGGCACGAGCCGCATCCGATGTTGCGTTCTCCATTTTTAATCGCGGAGTCGCCGAACCGCTGGCCTTTTCCTCGTTCCGGGTGGAGCTGGCCGAGCGGACGACGGCCTCTCCGTCCGACCGTGAAACGGTACGGCGAGGACTTCCCAGCACGCTTCCGGCGATCGTACGCACCGACGCCCCGGCAGGAGGAGATACAGACATCCTGCCCCGGGTTACGCTGGTGGTGACCCCCCTGTAGCAGCCTCCCTCAGCGAGGCGTTCGTTCTGCTGTCTTGGAGCAAACTCGAAATTGTGGTTATGTCGCTGTTTTCGTCCCGCGGTGTTGTGTGGAGTGGCGTCCTGGTCGTCCTGCTGTTCTTGGGAAGTGCCGGGCCGGTGCACGCTCAATCCAACGGCGACGGGTCCATCTACTCCCGCTTCGGCCTGGGAACTCTACAGGACTTTTCCTCCTCCCAGAGCCAAGCGATGGGCGGTGGAGCCTATGCCCTTCGCAGTCTCAACTACAACGCCATGGGCAACCCGGCTCTGTGGAGCGATCAGATTTTCACTCGCCTCTCGGCCGGGGTCGGGGTCCAGCGCATTGCCGCAAGTGATGGGGGCAATCCGACGAGCTACCTCTCTTCTGGGCAGATCGAAGCGGTTCAGTTTAGCTTTCCGCTCTACGATCAGACCCTTGGAGTGGGCCTGTCGTTCCAGCCGTACACACAGCGCAATTTCCGGACGCGAAAGAACGGACGCCTCGATCTCCAGGTCTCCCCCCCGAGTTCATCCGACGACGGGGTGGCAGAGGTGCCCTACGATGTCAACTTTCGGGGCACCGGCGGCCTTCATCGGTTCCGGGGCGGGCTGGGGTATCGCGTGACAGACTTTCTGCGGGTTGGGGCCAGCGCCGATGTGGTCTTCGGCATCATGGAAAGCAAACGGAGCACGGAGTTTGGCAATGTCCCCATTCGCGACGTAACGACCTCCGACCGGGTGCGTCTGGTCGGGGTCGGGGGAACGGTCGGGGCCCATCTGGCGCTGAACAACGTCTTTCAGAGTGACGATGCGTTCTCAGTTGGAGGAGCGGTGATGCTCCCGACCACCCTGAACGGCACCCGCGTGCTGACGCTTGCGGAAGGCAGTCCCATCGCGTCCGATACTCTGTCCTCAGTGGACGGCGACGTGTCGCTTCCCTGGCGCAGTCGGTTTGGGGTGGCGTATCAGCCGAATGCGCGCTGGACCTTCACGGCGGACGGGCTCTACGAGCCCTGGAGCACCTTTACCACGACGTTCCAACAGGGCGGGACCTTTGCACGCTCGTTTCCGGTGGGCGGCACCGGCACCCTCACCGATCGCTGGCGCGCTTCGGTTGGGACGGAGGTGATGCCGGCTGGCACCGACCAGCTTGCGGGCTACCTTGCGAGAGTGGCCTACCGGCTGGGGGCCTACGTCGAACGCATGTACGTTCGGCCGAACGGCACAACCGACCTCGATACCTATGCGGTTACGGGGGGGGTAAGCTTGCCGACCTCTCTTTCTGGCACGCGGATTGACCTAAACCTCACTGCCGGTACGCGGGGCACCACGTCCGGCTCGCTCGTGAAGGATACCTTTTACGGGGTCTCTCTTCACGTGAACTTCGGTGAACGCTGGTTCCAAGAACGTAAGCTGCGATAATTGCTCTGATGCCGGTCCTGTGTTTCCGCTGCTGACCCTACGCAGCGGACGCATGTGGGCAGGCGGAACTCCCGAAACCCGCCCGTAGGCGTCTAGTCTAACTGTCGTGGCCTGTACAATATATAAGACAGATGAACACTCCCGATATGTCCCCTGCCGACCGTTTTTCGTCTCTGTTAACGCATGTCCTTGGGCTGACGCTTGGCCTTCTGATGCCGTTGAGTTTGATCGGTCACCCTGCTCAGGCGCAGGACTCCGGCCCGAGCAAGCAGCAGAAGGCGATGCATTACAGCCTTTACTACGAAAGCTTTAAAAACGACGAATTCCAGAGTGCGAAGAGCGACCTGGAGTGGATGATTGAAAACGCGCCCGGATTTCCGGACGGGGGCGACCGCAACTACCGCCGGTACTTTGAGCTCTACGAAGGACTTGCAAAGAAAGCAAGCAATGAGGAGAGCCGCCGGGCCTATCTCGACACGGCCGCTACGGTTCTCGCCACGGCGCCCAAAAAGATGGAGGAGCTCGGGCTCACGTACAGCGAGTACTCGTGGGAAATCCGAAAGGGACGATTCCTCCAACAGCATCAGGATGCCCTTCCGGACCTGAGTACGGATGCACTGAAAGACTATCGGGTCCATTACAAAAACGCGTTTGAGCTTGCGCCGAAGGAGGTCGATCCCTACTACATTCAACAGGTGCTTCGGGGATATCTCGAAAACAACAATCAGCAGAAGGCCCTCGACTTCGTAGAGACGGTCGAGTCGAAGCGGGGAGACGACGAGGAGGTGCAAAAGATTCTTGCCTCTGTCCGAAACGATATTTTTGGGAAGAACCCGCAGGCAAAAGTCAAATATCTGGAGAAGCAGATGAAGGCATATCCGGACAGTGCCGGGGTCATGCAGTCGCTCTTCGATGCGTACGTACAGCAGGGCAACATTGAGAAGGCGTCGAAGCTTGCCCCCAAGCTCATGGAGACCGACCCGCCGGCCGAGACGGTGCGAGAAATTGCCGAGATGCGATTGGAGGACGGACGTCCGAAAGCGGCGCTCGAAGCCTACAGCCAGGCCGCCGAGCAGGGGGCAGAGCTGAAGGCCGAGGATTACTTCAAGCGCGGACAGGCCTACCAGCAGATGAACAGCTTCTCGAAGGCCCGTCAAGAGTATCGGAAGGCACTCGATGCGGACCCCGAATTTGCGCGGGCTCTCATCGGAATCGGCGACCTCTACGCTCGGGCCGTCAATGAGTGCAGTGGCGGGGAGCTCAGCCGGAAGGACAAGGCTGTGTACTGGGCGGCCGTGGACAAGTATGAGCAGGCCATCGGGGTAGATTCCTCGATTGAGTCCATTGCCAACAATAAGATCCAGAGCTACCGCAAGGTATTTCCCACGCAGGAGGACATCTTCTACCGGGAAGATTGGGAGCAGGGCGGCAGCTTCACCATCGATTACGGCTGCTACTCCTGGATCGGAGAGACGACCACTGTCCGCCAGGCACCGTAGCTTTGCATCGGAGCGGACGTACCGATCTGCGATTATGGATTGAGGACTGATCATTGAGGCCGGCGAGTGTTCGCACTCGTCGGCCTTTTTCGTTGGGGATGGGGGTTCGATCGGATCGGGACGTCCCCTTGTACTTTTCCCCCCTGTTCGCCTACATTGAGGGCGGTTTCGGAACCGGCGGACCTTGTCCGGAAACGACGACGGTCGGCCGGTGTCTCCATACGTTTTCATCACCCTGCTTCGGACGATCTCAGCACCTATGGCTTCCATTCAATCCGTCATTGCTCGTCAGATTCTGGATAGTCGCGGCAACCCTACGGTTGAGGTGGATGTGACCACCGAGGACGGCGTACTGGGCCGAGCGGCCGTGCCGAGCGGGGCGTCTACGGGGGAGTATGAGGCCGTGGAGCTCCGAGACGAAGACCCGGACCGTTTTCGAGGAAAGGGGGTCACCAAGGCCGTGCACAATGTGAACGCGACCATTGCACCGGAACTGGAGGGCCGAAGCGTACTGGAGCAGGTGGCAATTGACCGGACGCTTCTCGCGCTCGACGGGACGGAAGACAAGTCGGAGCTTGGAGCAAATGCACTGCTGGGCGTCTCCCTCGCGACCGCCAAGGCCGCTGCCGCTACGCTTGGCCTTCCGCTCTTCCGGTACGTGGGGACGGCTCGAGCCTCAACGCTGCCGGTTCCCCTCATGAACATCCTCAATGGAGGGGAGCACGCGGACAACAACGTCGACATGCAGGAATTCATGATTGCGCCGGTCGGCCCGTCGTCCTTTGCCGAGGTGCTGCGCGTTGGCGTGGAGGTCTTTCACACCCTCAGTGGTGTACTTCACGACCGGGACTATAGCACGGCGGTGGGCGATGAGGGTGGCTTTGCCCCCGATCTCCGGTCTAACGAGGAGGCAATTGAACTCGTGGTGGAGGCCATCGAGGCGGCCGGATTTACCGCGGGCGAGGACGTGTTTGTAGCCCTCGACCCTGCGACCGCCGAGATGTGTGAGGACGGCGAGTACGTGTTCTGGAAGAGCGACCCTGGCAATCCCCGCTCCTCCGAAGAGATGGTGGAGTATTGGAGCAACTGGGCCGACGAATATCCCATTCTCTCCATCGAGGACGCGATGGACGAAGACGACTGGGCGGGCTGGCAGATGCTGACGGACGCCATTGGAGACACGGTGCAACTCGTGGGGGACGACCTCTTTGTGACGAACACCGAGCGCCTTGAGCGTGGCATTGACGAGGGATGCGGCAATTCGATTCTGGTAAAACCCAACCAGATCGGGACCCTGACTGAAACCCTCGACGCGGTGGAGATGGCTCATAAGAATGGGTTCACGGCGATCCTGAGCCACCGGTCCGGGGAGACGGAGGACACGACCATAGCGGATCTGGCCGTCGCCCTCAGTACCGGACAGATCAAAACGGGATCGGCGAGCCGCAGCGACCGTGTCGCGAAGTACAACCAGTTGCTGCGTATCGAGGAGCAGCTGGGCGCAGCTGCCGAGTTTCCGGGCCTCGATGCCTTTCCGCTCACGAGCTGATTCCCGTTCACCATGCGTATTCCCTGGCCGACCTCGAAGAAGAGCCTCCGCCGCTGGCTCATCGGAGGGGGAGTGTGTGCCCTTCTCATCTGGATTGCCTTCTTCGACAGTCACAGCCTGCTCCGGCGCTACCAGTGGCACCAGGAGTACGATCGCCTCTCGACTGAGAATGAGCAGCTCCGTCAGGACATCCGGCGCCTGCGGAAAAAGCTGGACCGGCCCCTCTCCGACTCTCTTATTGAGCGGATTGCTCGAGAGGAGTACGGCATGAAACGCCCGGACGAAACCATCTACCGACTGAAGGAAAGCAAATAGAGTCTGTTCGACGGAGTGGTCGCCCGTTCGGCGAGGGGGATTGTCGTTCCACCAATACTGTCATACGCTCGTCCTGCCCGTTGTCTTATGAGTTCGTACGCCGTCGGCATTGACCTTGGAGGCACAAACCTCAAAGCGGCCCTCGTCCACCGCGAGAATGGAATTGAGGAGATTACCCAACGACCGACGGAGGCCGACCAAGGGCCTCAGCACGTCGTCGATCGCATCGCAGCTCTGGCTGATGAGTTGCGAACGCAAGCCCCTGCGGAGATTCGGGGGATTGGCATTGGGTCGCCCGGAGCCATCAACTGGGAGCGCACTACGGTCACGCGTCCGCCGAATCTACCGGGATGGGATTCGGTCAATCTTACGTCGCTGCTTCGGGAGCAGCTCGGCGACGTTGCTGTCATTCTCGAGAATGATGCAAACGTTGCGGGGCTCGGCTCAGCCTTTCATGGGGCCGGCCGCTCGGTCGATTCCTTCATCATGGTCACGCTGGGCACGGGCGTTGGTGGAGCCATCATTTACAACAATAAAATTTTCCGAGGGAGCACCGGGGGGGCGGCCGAAATTGGGCACATGACCATCGATTACGAGGGACCGTACGCCAACACGGGTGTGGCTGGGGCCATCGAAGGGTACATCGGACAGAAGTTTCTGTCCGACCATGCGCGCGACCGGCTCGTGAATTATCCGGATAGCCTTTTGCACGACCTCGTGGATGGCGACCTCGAGCAACTCAATCCTCGCATCTTGTATGAGGCCGCTAGCGAGGGAGACGAGGCTGCCGAGCGCATTCTGGCCTGGGCAGGGCACAAACTCGGATGTGTTTTGGGGGCGGCCATCAACCTGCTCGACATCCGGACCGTTGTGGTGGGCGGAGGGGTGTCCGCAGCGGGGGACTTCATTCTGGAGCCGGCACGGGAAACGTTGCCCAACTTCGTGATGCCCGGCCTGCGGGACGATGTCACCATTCGGCAGGAAGTACTGGGCAATGAGGTTAGTCTTCTGGGGGCAGCCCGCCTGGCCTTTGAGGGACGCGAGGCGCATGTTTAGTCCCAATTGGTACGTGCTGTAGTATAGGGACGTATGTGCAGATCCTTGGGGATACTCTCCTCCCCCAGGAAAACGGCACCGTCGTTGCTCTTGATTGCACTTAGTGGCCAGACTTGTTCTAGGCAATCGCGGGGGCCAGAGCCCATCCAGTTGACCAATTTAAGCCAGACTGTACTTTAGGTGGGCTCTAAGTCGGGATTGGACATCTAGATGTTCAGGAGCGACGACGAGAATCATGTCTCACGCCGCAACAGAGTCGTGCGCTCCGTCCGTCGCGCCAGTCGTTCAATGGTGTAGAGACGCACCCGTTTTCAGTTGCGCTCGTCTCCACAGCCGCTGTCGATGTTCTCGCAGCCCGAGCACAGGTCGGAGCGGATGCACGTAGCATTCGCATATGTAGCATTCGCATATAGAGCATAACGCTAGTGGTCAGTCAAGATGAGGGAGGGGGATGCCGAATTGAACACGCTGTGTTGAATGCGGCATTCTGCGGCCTGAATACAGTCTACTGGCCATCGTTCTATCGACATGGAAAACGTTGCGCACCACTAGAGCACAATGCGCAATCCCGGGCCGGAGGGGCGAACGGGGAGCCGCGTTTTTCCATAGAGTCGGCAGGGAGAGAATCTTCACCGAACCCTCTCTGCTGTTGGAAGTAGGGGGGATTCAAAGCAGTTGTGGTTCTTTGTTGCTCTTCGCCGCACCAATGGCACCGCGCGGGCCCTCAGTGACCTCGCACAACCGTTTCGACGAGACCTCCTCCCGGGGGGGGATCCGATCCGGTCTGCTCCGTTGGGGCAACCGGACGGGACGTGTGTATGATTGGGGGGAGGGCGAGCGGCAGCAGGAGCGGCATCGTCTCCGCGTCAGGCGAGTGGCACTCGCGTGTGTCTTCCTTCTCTTTGGGATTGTACAGGGCGTATCGGCTCAGCAGCGTCCCGACACTACAGCAAATCCCCCTCCGTCTCGTTCCACGTCGGCGGTCCCTGACAGTGTGCAGCAAGGAGCCTCGCGGACCGGGTCGTCCAGCAGTGCGCGACCATCGGGAATGCCGGGGACTGCGGGGGGAGAAAATGCAAACGCCGTATCCTTTTCTGCACGAGACTCATTGGTGATTCGGACTGACAGCAGCGGGGGCAACTACGGCACCTTGCACGGGAACGCTCGCATGTCCTATCAGGGGGCGTCGCTGAAGTCCCGGATCATTAAGATGAACTTCCAAACCAGTACGATGGAAGCCACGGGGCCACCCACTGATACGGCACAGGGGGGGCGTCCCGTCTTTAACCGGGGAGCAGGGCAGGGGAGCAGCGGTGGGTCGGGGGGCAGGGGAGGCGGGGCACAGTCCTTTACCGGCGAGGTGCTCTCGTATAATCTTAGCACAAAGCGGGGGCGGGTGGTGGACGCCCGCACGCAGCGGCGGGATGGATATGTGCAGGGCGGGGCGGTAAAGATGTATGAGGACAGCACTCTGTTCGTGCGAGGGGGCACCTACACAACCTGTAACTGTCCGCCGGACGTGACGCCCTCGTACTCGTTGCGCTCCAAGGAGATGAAGCTAGCGGAGAAGTGGGTGTATACCGGTCCGATTCAACTTTACCTCTTCAACGTTCCCACCCCGCTTTGGCTCCCCTTTGGGTTTCTACCCAATGTGCAGGGACGGCGAAGTGGACCGCTTCCTCCGGAGTACGGCGAGGACAATAAGGGGTTTTATCTCCAGAACTGGGGCTGGTACTTTGCCCTGAATGACTACACGGATCTGACCCTTCGGGCGAGCGTCTGGTCGAAGGGGAGTTATGAGATCCGGCCCCGCTTCCGGTATCGGAAGCGCTACGAGTACAACGGAAACTTTCAGCTTACGTACCGGCGGGTGCGCATCGGGGAGCCCGAAGACCCGAATCCCGTTCGCCGACACGAGGGCCAACTGCGCTGGAACCACAGTCAGGATCTCTCGCCGACCGCCTCATTGAACGGAGACATCAATCTCGCCACGTCGAGCGACTTTGCTCGTCGCAACAGCGACAACTACGACGATGCCGTTCGGCAGGACGTGTCCTCCTCCGTCAACTACCGCAAGAGTTGGCCGAACGGGGGGCGGCAGTTTAACCTGAACGCCAGCCAGAGTCAGCAATTTCAAAGCGGCGAGGTGCAGATGACTCTGCCGAACCTGGGCTTCTCCCAGAACTCTTTCAAGCCCTTTAAGCAGGAGCAGCGCGTAGGGGACGAGCGGTGGTACGAGAAGCTTACGACCTCCTACCAGCTCGACGTGCGGAACCGATACAACTTTACCCCGCGCGATCCACAGCAGTTGCGAGAACGCGGCGACTCGACCCTCGCAGATTCGGTGGCCCGGGCCGATATTAGCTGGTACGAGGCGCTGGGGAACCGGGAGAAGTACCGATTGGCCACCGGCGACGACCGGTTGTACGACTTCGAGGCGACCCACCGCATTCCGCTCAATATGTCGTTTCGGGTGGACCGGTACAATCTCTCGCTCTCGCCAAATGCGAGTTACAACTCCACCTGGTACCTCAACACCGTGCGCCGCTTTGCAGAGCGGGATTCCACAGGCGGGGTCGGGGAAATCAAGAAGCGCACGGTTCCGGGCTTCTACGCCCGCCGCAACTTTAACACGTCGTTTTCGGCGAGCACAGAGCTCTTTGGGACGTTTCCCGTGGGCGTGGGTCCGTTTCAGGGCCTGCGCCACCGTCTCAATCCGTCCTTGTCGATGAACTACCAGCCCAACTTCAATGCGCCGTTCTGGGGGCGAACACGGCTCCTTCGGTTCAAGGATGGCACCCCAGTGCCCCCCGACTCAGTGCAAGGGGGGCGCCGGTACGACATTGTCGGGGGGAATTTCGTTCGCAACAGCACAAAGCAGTGGAGCCTCAACTTCTCGCTCCGCAATGTTTTCGAGACCAAGCGCATTCGCTCCGATACCACGTCCAGGCAGCGCTCGGAGACGGTCCAACTGCTAAATCTGGACATCACTGGTCTCTCGTATAATTTTGCTGCCGACTCCTTTCGGGTGGGCAATAACATTGGCCTGAACGCTCGTACGAAGATCGATCCGTTCAATATCTCTGTGCAGTCGAGCTTCTCGCCTTATGCCCTTCGGGCCCGGTCGCGGGGCGACCAGCGTACGTTTCGGCGTATCGATCGGCTCATGGTGGCGGAACGTCCACTCACGCCGGTGCGCCTGACGAGATTCGATGTGAGCATGAGTGCCGACTTTTCGGGTGGCGATCAAGGGGGGCGCCGGCAATCCCAGCGGGGGCGGCGAAGCGGACAAGGATCGCAGAGGCGAGGGCAGGATCCGTCGTCCGCGCAGATCACCGAGCTAAGTTTGCCCTGGAGTCTAAATTTCAACTTTAACTATGGACTCCAGAAACCCCGGAAAAAGGTTACGAATCGTACGGCAACGCTCGGGGTAAGCTTTACACTGAACGTGACGCCGCTTTGGCGGGTGCGAGGCAACACGGGCTACGACTTTATTCAAGGAGAGCTTTCAACGACTCGGATTAACATCGGGCGCAGCCTGGGATGTTGGAATATGTCGTTCCACTGGGTGCCGTTCGGTCGATATCAGAAGTACGGCTTCAACCTTCAGGTTAGCAGTGGGCAGCTGTCGCAACTGCTCCAACTCCAGATTCCGAACCAGGGCGGCGAGGGGCGGCTTGGAGGCTTTGGACAGCAGCTTCGCGGCACGGTGCAGGGCGCTGCGGGGGCTGGGGGCATGGGAGGAGGCAGTCGCTTCTAAACAGGGACACGTTGCTTGCGTCCGGACACGCGGGAAATGGGGGCAGCCCGTGTGCGGGAGATCGGCGAGAGATTGCAGGCCAGGAACCCTGGTGTTGTCTGACGCCCACTCTCCGTAACGGAGGGATCCCGATCAATGCAAGCAGGTTGTAAAATGCTCCAGTCTCACGCCCCAGTCGGAGCATCGGCATGTGCATTGTTCGCTTCTTATGTACTGTTTCCATCGTTCCGCTCCTCCTCATTGGTTGCGAGGATTCGAGGTCGGAGTCAAAGGACCGCACCTCCGTTACCAGCACTGCTGCCTGGAGTTATGAAGGACCAACCGGACCGGATCAGTGGGCGACCCTGTCCGACGCCTACGCGGCTTGTGATGGAGCGGAGCAGTCCCCCATCAATCTGGCAGGGGCAGAGGCTCCTGACGCTCCCAGTACGCTCAGCACCTCATATTCTACGCAGCCGGGCGAGGTCGTGGATACGGGGCATGCCATTCAGGTGAACACCACCGGTGGGGAACTCACCCTCGACGGGACATCCTACGAGTTGCAGCAGTTTCACGGGCATACGCCGAGTGAGCATACGGTGAACGGCACTAGGTACGCCGCGGAGATTCATCTCGTGCACACGGCTGGGGATCAGCAATTGGCCGTACTCGGCATTTTGGGGGAGGAGGGGCCTGAAGATCATCCCGCGCTGGAGGACTGGGGTAAGGGGCGTGGTACCACGCTTGCAGTGAACGCCGGTCGTCTACTTCCCGATCGGCAGAGCTACTACACCTACGATGGATCGCTCACCAGGCCGCCCTGCAGCGAAATCGTGCGCTGGATCGTGATGGATCATCCGATCCAGATCTCCAAAGAGCAACTGACGACGCTTCGTGCGCAGCACGACGCCAATACCCGGCCGGTACATCCTCTCGGCGACCGGCGGCTGGTGTACGTGGGGCCGTGAGGGCCGTTGTCTGTTTTTTTGCATGAGTGTGCTCCCGATCGATGAGTGTCGACTCGCTCTCTACGCCTTGCCTTTTGGTCGAGCGCGACCGCCTACAGCACAATCTCACCCAGATGCAGGAGCGGGCGTGTGTGAACGAGGTGGCCCTTCGACCTCACATCAAGACGCACAAGTCCGTGCCCCTAGCCCGACGACAGCGGACGGAGGGGGCGATAGGGGTGACGGCGGCCACGGTGAAGGAAGCAGCAACGTTTGTGAAAGCGGGGGCAGACGACGTTCGCATTGCTTTTCCCGTGACCGGGCCGGACAAGCATGAGCAACTGGCTGTTTTGCAGCAGTCGGCCCGCCTGTCGTGCACCGTTGACTCTGCGGTGGGGGCCGAGCAGGTCTCCGCCGTGCATGCGGCCCGCGGCCGTCCGCTGGATGTGCTCCTGGAGGTGGACGTGGGGCATGGACGCTGTGGTGTGCGCTGGGACGAGCCCGAGGCAGCCGTGCGCCTTGCCCGTCGAATCCTCGACCTCCCCGGGGTGAGGCTCACTGGGATTCTCACCCATGCCGGGCAGGCCTACGACGGCCCGTCCGGATCCGAGTCCGAAGCAGAGGCGCTGCGACGTGCGGCCCGGCACGAACGCGATCGCATGCTCCGGGTGGCAGCACATCTGGCGGACGCCAACGTGCCCGGGGGCGAGTCCGAGACGTTCGAAATCAGCATTGGCTCCACCCCCACGATGGCTGCCTTTCAAAACGCGGAGCACGACGGGGTCCGGATCACTGAAATTCGTCCAGGAAACTACGTGATGCACGATGCCATGCAGGTAGCGCTCGGGGCTGCAACCCTAGACGAGTGTGCGCTCACGGTTTTGACGACCGTCGTAAGCACAAAGGAGCGCCCCGATGGCCCAGATCGGGCATTCGTGGATGCAGGCAAGAAGGTGCTCACGACGGACACCGGGTACGGCACCGATGGATATGGAATCGTATTGCGCGATGCGTCGTCCATGACGCCCCATCCGGATCTCCGCGTGGCCCATCTATCCGAGGAGCACGGCTGGCTCGAAGGCCCAGGAGCGACAAGGCTGTCGGTGGGGGACCGATTGCGCATTGTGCCGAATCATGCCTGTGTCACCGTGGCTACCCAGCCGCGATTCTACGTCGTGGAGAACGAACGGGTCGTGGACACGTGGGGCGTTTCGTAAGTCGGGCCGGGGAGAGGGACAGGCCGTCCGTCAGGCCTCCCGATTTATGCCTCGCGACGGCGGTTCTGTTCCAATCTTGCGCCACCGACGCGCCCCGTTGAGGGGGCATAGGATCACCCAATGAGTATGGAAATTTGTAATATTGTGTTCATCGCACGTTCAATGTGTTGAAGGCGTTCCCTCAGTCCTCCTCTTTCTTGACTTTCAGACTCCATTGGTCACTGTCAACCGATCCACGTCAATGATTCGCTATCGCACGCAGGAGCGGGCGCCGCATCTCCTTTTTGAGCTTACGGGCAAGGTGGCCGGAAAAGACGTGCGACAGGAGTTGGCCGATCTCCCGGACGTTCTTGCCTCTCTGCCTTCAGACTTCGTCGTTCTGGCGGTGTATCCGGAGGTGATCCTTTTCGAGGCAGACGCCATCGGACCGCTGTTCTACTTCATTACCCACATTTTCGATGCCGATCCAGGACTCTGCGTGTTCGTAGATGGCGGCCAATCGCCCCATCCAGGGCTTCGGGCGTTTATTGAGAAGATTGGGCTTGAGGAACAGGTCGCGTTTGTTCCGTCCCGCGAAGAGGCTGATGTGCGCATTCGGGCCTTCGTGCGGTCCCGCATGTAGTCTCCGTTGGGGGTTCCCCCGCAAATTGCGGGCAAAATTGCCGTCCCCGCCGAACGAACCGGTCGTCCGTGGCGTCTGTACAGTTCGCGCCCGACGATTCCGACTCACACTGCTTCGGCATGACGGAGGTTCGTTCCTACGACGACATTACGACGCTGGCTGATCAACTCCGGGAGGTTCCCTACGAGTCCATTCTGCGCACGATTGGCCGGGTGGCCGAGCGGGAGGACATTGAAGCCTACGCCGTGGGTGGTATGGTGCGTGACGTGCTGCTGGGGCGTTCCACCACGGATCTTGACTTCGTGACCGTGGGGCCGGAAACGGGCATCGAGCTAGCCGAGGCGGTGGCCGACGAGTTGGGCGGGCACACCGCCCACGTGTATCCGAACTTCGGCACGGCCGCCATCCGGATCCCGGCGGAGGAAGCCCTCCCCGAGGGACATACGGACGACGCCCTCGTGCTGGAATTTGTAGCCGCACGCAAGGAGAGCTACCGCTCCGACTCGCGGAAGCCCATTGTAGAGGATGGGACGCTGGAGGACGATCAGTATCGACGCGACTTTACCGTTAACGCCATGGCGATTCACCTGTCGCCAAAGCGATTCGGAGAGCTCATTGATCCGTTCGATGGGCGACGCGATCTGGAACGACAAACCATCGAGACCCCGCTCGATCCGGAGGAGACGTTTCAGGACGACCCGCTCCGCATGATCCGAGCGGCCCGCTTTGCGACCCAGTTGGAGTTTCGCGTGTCCGATCGCGTGTTCGACGCGATGGGAACGCAGGCGCACCGCGTTGAAATTCTCAGCCAGGAGCGCATTACGGAGGAGCTGCACAAGATGCTGGAGGCAGATACTCCTTCGATCGGCTTCAAGATGCTGGAGGCGTCCGGGGTGCTTGAACACTTCATGCCAGAACTGCAGCGCTTGAAGGGGGTCGACGTGGTGAATGGGCGCGACCACAAGGACAACTTCTATCATACGCTTGAAGTACTCGACAACGTGGCTGAGCGCACGTCGGATCGACCGGGCGAAGAGACGCGCTGGCTCCGTTGGGCGGCCCTTCTCCACGACATCGCCAAGCCGGACACCAAGCGCTTTGATCCGGAGAACGGTTGGACCTTTCACGGACACGAAGATAAGGGCGCTCGCATGATCCCCGATCTCTTTCGCAAATGGCGCCTGCCGACGGACGAGCGGATGGACTATGTGCAGAAGCTCGTGCGCCTGCACCTGCGTCCCATCGCGCTGGCAGACGAGGACGTGACCGATAGTGCCGTGCGACGCTTGCTCTTCGAGGCGGGCGACGACATTGACGACCTAATGACGCTGGTGCGCTCAGACGTCACGTCCGGAAATCCGCGTCGGCGTCGGCGCTATCTCAATGCGTTCGACCGTGTGGAGGAGAAAATGGAGATCGTGGAGGAGAAAGACCGCCTCCGCAACTTCGAGCCGCCGGTGGACGGCTACGAAATCATGGAGACGCTCGGCATTGAGGAGGGGGTGGCGGTGGGCATTGCCAAAACGTGGATTCGCGAGGCCATTCTCGACGGCGAGATTGCGAATGAGCACGACGCAGCCTACGATTACCTCATGGGGATCAAGGACGAAGCCCTGCGCCGGGGGGAGCTCTTTGACGCCATGCAGGACCGATTGACAGGGCGGGAGAACCGCGCGATGGGGGCGATCAAGGAAACGGTGTTCGAGGATCCCGATCTGCCGGACGAACGGGAGGCGGCGCTGGATTATCTGGAGGGGGTGAAGGCAGAGGTGTTGTCCGACGGCACCGACGAAGAGAGCGCCTGATACAACCGCCAAGGAGGGGGACGAGGATACTGACATCGGCGCTCTCCGTCTCTCGACGACGCTGAAGCCCTGAATCGCGTTGCTGCTTCGGGGCGAGCGTGTAGTTCCCGTCGGGAGACGCGGAATACGGAGGGGAGCGACGGGTCTTTTGACGTTTCCCCGCGTATGAAAATGTCCGACTGCTTGATCTATTTTTCCCATCCGCTTCTCAGTCCCGAATGGGATCTCCCGATTCTTCTTCCTCCTCCTCCTTCCTTCGTTCCAACTCGTCGGGAGGCTCAAAAGAGCGATTCGTCCAGCATCTTCACCCGGCCGATCTTCGGGGGGCCGCGCAACTTGCGACGGAGGCGACCCTCGGGGCGACTCGTTTGGTGGAGGCTATGCACGCCGCCGTGTTAGCCGCCGTCACGCCTGGGGCACCCGCTCCAGATTCCCACACCACCGGGCTCACCGGATGGATCTACCGCGCCGTGCGGGGAATCGCCCGCCTATCGGGGCGGAGCGCGACGTGGGCATTGGAGATCCTCGAACAAGGCCAGGGCCCTGCGCCACGGCCGGACACCGAGGCGCGCCAGCGACTCCTCGCCATCCTCAATGGAGTCGTGGGCGATCACCTCGCCGCGTCCAACAGTCCGCTTGCACAATCCTTTTCGTTACACGCTCCGGATGGGCGTCGACTCGATGTCGAGGCGCCGAGGGCAGCGGGCGAAGCGCCCCTCGTCGTCTTCGTGCACGGCTTGTGCCTTAGCGATCGGGACTGGGGGCGTGCGGGGGGAGAGGATGCCGGGATCATTGAGGCAGTCCCGGCTGCCGTCGATGGCACTGCCGTTCTCGCGCGATACAACACTGGCCGGTCAATCCGGGAAAATGGGCAGGCGCTGGCCGAGCATCTGGAAGCGTGGATCAATCGGGCGGCCGGTCCCTCCCGGATCATCCTCATTGGACACAGCATGGGGGGACTGGTGATCCGTCGTGCGGTTTGTCACGCGCGCCGGACCGCTGCTCGCTGGTCCAGGCTCCTCACAGAAATCGTATATCTGGGCACTCCCCACCGCGGCGCCCCCCTCGAACAGACCGGAGCGTGGATCGAAAAGCAGCTTGGTCGGTTTCGCGTCACCACTCCTCTCGCCGGCCTTGCCGATCTTCGGAGTCGAGGCATTCAGGACCTGCGACAGGGAGCTAGCGCCTCAGACACTCCGTCTTATTCCTCGTCGGCGCAGCGCGACGCCCCTCGTGCCCTCTACGTCGCGGCCGCGTTAACGTCCGATCATCAGGCCCGAGACGTGATCGGCGATGGCCTTGTGCCTGTCTTCAGTGCCCTTGACCGTCCGGCTGGATCAGAGGCGAAGACTCACCGGATTGTCGAGGGATGCGGACATTTGGACCTGCTGCATGAACCCGTCGTTGCAGAGCATCTGTGCCGCTGGCTGTCGACGCCAGAAAACTCGTAATGCCAATCCCTTGCGGTGTGTGGAGGCGCGGCCGACCTTCTCCAGGGGACAAAAGCAGTCCCTCAACTTGCGGCGGCTCCGTCCAGCGACATCTCTGGGGGACTCTCCATGTACAAGAAGAAGCAGACCCGCCACCGCACCGGTCTGCGCCTTTCCAGATGGAGCGAATCAGAACTCCCGGCGGATTTTGGGTAGAAGCGGCGCATCATCCATCTTCGGGAACACCGGCGGTTAAACAGAAAAGACCCGCTCCGGGATCGGAACGGGCCTTTCGCTTCTGTCACCGACGGGCGATGCATCCCAGAATGTCCGAGAAGCATCGCCTGCGGTTAAAATGCAGCACTGCTCTCGTCGGCCGGGGCAGCGTTGAGGGCGCTAAGGCCCTTTTCCGTCTGCTCAACTTCGTACTCGAGCGTCTGGCCTTCCTGCAGGTCGTCGCCAGAGGTCATGCCCGAGATGTTGTTTGCGTGGAGGAAGACGTCCTCACTTCCGTCAAGCGGCTCAATGAAGCCGAATCCGCGAGAGGTATCGAAAAACTTAAGCTTGCCCTTTTGCATGTAGGTGTATCCGTTCTGTATTGGAAATGCCTCACCCCTAAGTGACGATCCGGCAACGAGGCGAGACTCCTACTCGGCAGGGGGACACTACGTGATGACGCAGTTGATGTACTCGGTGCACCCGCCATTCCGTCCGCGGTTTCCTGAGAATCATATTTGAGCCTCGTCTTCATGAAGTCGTCTTCTACGAGTGCTTTCCAGGGACAGTCTGCTCCTACAGGCTCCTCTAGCGGCCACTGGACGAGGATACCGACACTTCTGTTGCAACGACCGGGCTGGGGGCGAGCCCGGTGAAGTACCTGGGTTGGGAAGACGGACTTCCTTCGCTGAGTGGACGGCCCTCGATTTGGACGAGCGGATTGAATGGATGTTAGACCGACCAATCTGTGAAGAAGTCTACGACGATCGTCTCTGTGCACATGGTAAACGGTCTCCGCTTCCCTGATAAATTGTTTCGGCCCTGTCGAACAGATTGGTATCGGCCGTCTTCGTGATCTGGACGGTGGGCATTCTCATGGTGCTTCGAGAGTTCGGCTTACGACAGAAGACGGTTTTCCTTGCCTCGTAGGACGACGATCCAGAGGGCTCCAGGTGCTGAGGGAGGATTTTCCGCGAGGTGAGCACTGAGATCCCGTTTCTGCAGCAGGTCGTCCACCTTCAGGGGGCGTTGGGACGGCCGTCGAGAACACGAACGAGGTTGTCTGATGGCCCAGTGTTCGCGTCATTTTCCGAGCGAATCAAGGTTCTCTTTTTATGCCACCACAGCCGATCGGCCGATTCGAACCGCCAGTGTCGTGTTTTTCGATCTAGAGACGACCGGCCTGCGTCCCGACCGCGGCGCCCGCATTACCGAGATGGCCGTGGTCGATCAAGAGTGCATTCGGTTCGACTGGGCGGCCGACGCCGAGCCGCCGTCCGACGCGGACGCTCTTTTGGACCCTGGTCGACGCAGGCAGGTGGACGACAGTATCGGACGTGGGCGTGCAGCGACTGCGATGGAACGGCGGATGAGAGCGCCTCCGGCGGGCGGGTTCGGGTTTCTTTCGTTTCTGCAGGCTCAAGACTACT